>JAWWCA010000124.1:0-10760 GCA_033720695.1 Rubricoccaceae bacterium | reverse complement strand
TCCATCGAGTCTGGCGCCTCGGCCTCCCCGACGCCGCCGCCGTATCCATACCCCGACGCATGATGGGAAGCGGTGGCCTGGACCTCGTACGACGCTCGGGCATTGAGCAGGCCGTCGAGCCGGGCCTGGCCGGCCCAGTTCGTCCAGTCGTAGCGGTTGCGGACGAGGAGGAGGTGCTCCGGGGCTGCGGACGTGGCGGGGACGAAGGCGGCGAACTCGCCCCCCAACTGGTTGCGGGCCCGGTACCCGGAGGCGCGGAGGGTGTGGAACGCGGAGAGAGGGAAGCGTGCCGCGGCGTGGAGGTCGGAGAACGAGACGTCCGGTGCGCTCCGGTGGAGCCCGAACGCGTCCGTCGAGAGGGGGTACCCCGCCCAGCGGGGGAGCAGGGTGGGGTCGGGGGCATCCCAACCGGCGAGGAGGCTGGAGAGCGCGGGGTCCTGGTAGACGCCCCAGGCACTCGTCCGCAGGGCGACCATGCCGGCGGCCTCCCGGCCCCCCGGCAACGGGAGCCGGCCCTGCGCCTGCACGTTGGCACTCACCGCATCGGCGCTCATGGCGGCGTTGACCCCGTCGGGTCCGGAGACGTCGTGCTCCGCGGCCACGACGCCGACGAGGTGGCTCCACGCCGTCCCGAAGCCTGCCCGGTGCACGGTGAGCCGGTCGAGGGCGAGGGGGCTGAAGGCGGCGAGGTGACGGCCGAGGCTGACGGGGTTCCGAACCGGGGCGCCGTCGAGGAGGGTGAGGTACTCGCCGCCCGCGCCCCCCTGAATGCGGAGGTCGGCGAGGGGCTGCAGCGAGGCGACGCCCGGAAGACGAGCCGCTGCGTCGGCGAGGTCGGCGGTCCCGGAGGGGCGGAGGGCGGTGAGCCCGCCGTCGGCGAGCGTGGCAGCCCCCAGGGTGTCGGAGGCGGGCCGGCGAGCCAGCCCGTCCACGACGAGGGGGGCGAGGGCGTGCGTCCGCGGGCGGAGGGCCACGACGAGGCGCTCCTGCCCCTGCGGCGGCACGACCACCTCGCGCCTCGCCGGCTCGTACCCGACGTACCGGACGGTGACGAGGTGGGGGCCGGACAGGAGGCCGCCGAGCGTGAACTGGCCGCCCAGGTTGGTGGTGGTCCCGGCGGAGGCGTCCGCGAGGAGGACGTGGGCGTGGGGGAGGGCTTCCCCCGTCGCCGCGTCCACGACGCGTCCGGCGAGGTCGCCGCGGGGGGGTGGCGCTTCGGCGGACGCGATCAGGACGTAGGCGCCCGTGGAGGACCGGACGTAGTCCAGGCCGGAGCCGCGCAGGACGCACGCGAGCAATGCCTCCTGCGCCGCGTCGCTCGTCGCGCAGTAGGCGGTCTTCCCGGACACCAACTCCGACGTGTAGACGAGGCTGATGTCGGAGACCTCGACGAGGCGCTGGAGCGCTTCAGCCAGGGAGACCCCCCGGAAGTGGACGGAAGGCGCGTCCGGGACGGCTTGGCCCTGCGCAAGCGGGGCCAGGAGGAAGACGACCGCGGCGATGAGCACGCCCACGTGGGGGCTCCGTGCCCGCGTCGGGAGTCTGCCCAATCGCATCGCTCAGGGAGTCGGCGTCGGTGGCATGCGGAGGGCGAACCCCCGGCTCGTGCGCCAGAACCGGCATCCCTGCGCGAGGCAGAGGTCTTGGAGGATCTCGTCGGCCGTGGCGCCTCTCGGATAAAATAGGTTGAGCGCGCCGGTGGGCACAGGCCCTTCGAGGTCCACCTCGATGGCGAACCGGCGCTCGACCTCGGCGAGCACCGCCGGCAGCGGCTCGTCGATGGCGGAGAAGCCGTCGGACCGCCAGGCGAGGGCCTGCTCCAGCGGCACGCGCTCGACGCGGAGGGGGGCGTCGGGCGTGTCCGCGACGCGGGCCGAGGCGCCAGGGGCATCGAGAACGGCGGCGCCGGCGCCGCTGCGGACGCGGACGCGGCCGGAGGCGAGCGTCACGCGCGTCTCGCCGGCCTCCTGTCGGGACCGGACGGCGAACTGCGTCCCGAGCACCTCCACCTCTGTCCCGGCGGCCTCGACGACGAACGCGCGGTCGGTGTGGGCGACCTGGAAGAAGGCCTCGCCGTCGAGCGATACGGTGCGCGCGGCGTCGGGGAGGAGCGGCCAAGTCTGAAACCCCCGGGGGTACTGGAGGCGAGAACCGCTGTTGAGGAGGACCTCAGACCCATCGGGGAGGTGGACGGCCACTTGCTCCCCGGGCCCGGCGGCGACCCTGACAGGCTGGTGCCACGCCCAGACCCCGAGGCCGAGCGTGCAGAGGAGAGCCACGGCTGCCCACCGGAGGGGCCCCTTCTTTCGAGGCGCCGCCCCGGGCTCGGCCGGCCGGTCCTGGCGGCGCCTGCTCGGAGGAGGTCGATCGGCGGGGAAGCGCGCCACGAGCGCGGCGAGCGCCGTGGCGTCGTCGGGGACGTCCGGGCGCGGGGGCGCGGCCCCTTCGAGCTCAAACCAGATCTTCGCGATCGGCCCGGCCTCGTCGTCGGGGAGGGCCTCCCGAAGCGAGGGAGGGAGGGGTGGGGGCGTGGGGTGGCTCACGTGGGCGTGTGCGGGTTGTCGAAGGCGTCGAGGTGACGCTTGAGGCGCTTGAGCGCTCGCACGATGTGGTTGTTCACCGTGCGAGGCGAGATCCCCATCGTCTCGGCGACCTCGCGGTGGCTGAGGGCGTGGAACCGGCTGAGCGTGAGGGCCTCGCGCTGCTGCGGAGGCAGGTCGGCGATCCACGCACTAAACCGGTGGGCGAGCGTGTCGGCGTCGAGGGCATTTCCGGGGAGGGGCGGCGGCGGCGGCGGGTCCATCTCGGTGTGCTTCCGGGCGTGGAGCCGCGCGTCGCGGAGGTGCCGGAGCGAGCGGTTCCGCGCCATCCGGAACAGGAGGGCCGGCAGCGACTGCGCCGGGTCGAGCCGGTCGCGGAGCGCCCACAGCCCCTCGAAGACGTCTTGGACGAGATCGTGCGTTTGCGCGTCATCGTGGACGAAGGTGTGGACGTAGCGGAGGAGTCCATCGCGGTGTCGTCGGAACACCTCGGCAAACGCCTCCCGGTCCGACGCCCGGAGGCGCCGGCAGAGCGAACCGTCGGGCTCGCCGGAGAGGGGCCGGGGCGGTCGGGGGGAGGGGGCCTCCCGTGGCGAGGTCTCCACGCGGGGTGGGCCGGAGTGTCGAGGGGTGGGGTGTGGGGTTTCCACGGTAATCCGCCACGGGCGGGCAATGACCACGTGGAGCGGAGATTCCTAGGGGGGCCCTCGCTGGCCGCACGGGGCGCCCCTGAGCGCGCGCGTCACCTGAAGCGGTCCCGGAGCGCGGTCTCAGCGGCTTGGGCGCCCGCCATCCCGTGAACGCCTCCACCGGGAGGCGTCGAGGCGGAGCAGAGGTAGACGCCGTCGAGCGGGGTCCGGTACGGGGTCGGCTGCAGGACGGGGCGGGCGAGGACCTGCCCGAGGCGGTTGGCGCCGCCCGACACGTCGCCGCCCACGAGGTTGGCGTCGGCCGCTTCGAGCTCGAGGGGGCCGGCGGTGTGGCGCGCGAGGATGGTATCCCGGAACCCCGGGGCGAACCGCTCCACCTGGGCCTCGATGGCGGCGGTCATGTCGGCCGAGGCCCCGTTGGGGACGTGGCAGTAGGCCCACGCGGTGTGGAAGCCGTCGGGGGCCCGGCTGGGGTCGAAGAGGCTGGGCTGGGCCAGGAGCACGTACGGCCGGGACGAGATGCGACCGGAGCCCATCGCGTCCTCGCTCGCCGCGATCTCGTCGAGCGTGCCGCCGAGGTGCACGGTCCCGGCCCGACCGACGTCCGGGTTCGCCCACGGGATCGGGGCGCGCAACGCCCAGTCCACCTTGAACGTGCCCGCCCCGTGACGGAACCGGCGGAGGGCCCGCCGATACCCCTCGGGCAGGGCCTCTCCGGCGATCTTCAGCACCGTCTTCGGGACCACGTCGAGGAGGACGGCGCGGGACGGTGGGAGCGCGCTCAGCCGCTCGACGCGATGTCCCGTAACGACGTCCCCGCCCAGGGCGAGCAGGTGGGCGACGAGCGCGTTGGTGAGGGTCTGGGCACCGCCTTTCGGGATCGGCCAGCCCACGTGGTGACCGAGGGCCGCCAGCGTCAGGCCAAACGCCGACCCGCCGGCGGCCGAGAACGGGAGGCCCGAGTGGGCGGCGATCCCAGCCCAGAGCGCGCGGGCGGGCTCGTCGCGAAAGGCGCGGGTCGCGAGGAGCCTCGCGGACAAGAGGGCGGGGATCCCGAACCGGGCCAGGGCGAGCGGGTGGCGGGGGATGTGGAGCAGGGGGCCGAGGATCTCGCCCTCCAGCTTGGGCCAGTCGCGGACGATCGGACCCAGGAGCCGGTGCCACGCCCGCCCGTCGCGTCCTAGGAGGGAGGCGGTCTCGGGGAGCGACCGGTGGAGGAAGGCGGCCCGGCCTCCGTCGAGGGGGTGCGCCAGCGGCACCTCGGGGTGGATCCACGACAGCCCGTGCTCCTCCAGCGGCAGGCGTCGGAAGAACGGCGAGGCGAGGCCGAGGGGGAAGACGGCTGCCCCGAAGTCATGGACGAAGCCCGGGCGCGTCAGCGGGAGCGAGCGGACCGCCCCTCCGGCCGTAGGGTTCGCCTCGTAGACCCGGACGCGCAGGCCCTCTTCGGCGAGCCGGATGGCAGCGGCCAGCCCGTTCGGTCCAGCGCCGACCACGACGGCGTCGAGGGGAGGGGGGGCAGCCATGGGAGGTGCGAAAACGCCGGAAACAGAGGGGGAGGCTCACAGCCCCGAACGAGGGCCAGGGGGCGCCGGTCCCCGAGTGCCTCCTCTCGGGCGTCCCCCAGGCCCTCATACAAGCGCCGGCCTCCGCGATTGGTGCGGGGAGGCCGGCGCGAAGCCCATCATCGAGAGGGGGACGAGCGGAGAGCGTGAGACGTCACATCCCTACCATGACGCCGCCGTCCTGCGGGACGGCAGGCGCCCGGCCGGTGTTGATGCGAGAGGGCAGCGACCGGTAGTTCTCGAGGCGTGCGGCGTGGCGTTGCCGGACGTGCGCGCCGTAGTGCCGGAGGGCCTCCTCCGAGGCTCGGCGAGAGTAGTAGACCTCTCCGTAGCCGATGGGGTCGCGCTCCATCGCACCCATGCCGGGGATGCGCGTCAGGAAGTAGCGCCACGGGCGCTTCCGGGCGTAGGGCGTCGTGTCGGCGGGGTCCTTCGAGCCGCAAACGTGGCAGATGGGGGCATAGACGGAAGTTTGGGCGCGGCAGCAATGGCAGCGGACCCGGCGCGTGCTGAACATGGAGATGGGCGCGGAGCTTCGGGGGAGAAGGATTTGCGAAGCGGCGAGAAGACGCCCGGGGGGAACGGCTCCAGCATAGTACAGAAAATTACTCTAAGCTGCAACGTGTCCAGCGCTTTCCCCCGAATCGGCCACCAGCCCACAGAGATCGAGGGTCGCTCTCGTGCAGCCCCCAGGTGCTGAACCGGTCGGGCCGATCCGCGCCGGAGGCCTCATGGGCCTGTAAAACAACAGAAAACGGGAGGGGTGGCGCTCTGGGGGGTCGCCTTTGCCGGGACGGTCGGTGGGGCCTCGAGCCGCTCGGCCCAATCGGAGCGGCGGGGCGGACGCGACGGCGTCAGGGTGTGGAGGGCGATGTCGTTACGAAAACGGGATGGGACGGCCCCTTGCGCTCCGCAGTCCACCCACTGCCACGACCGAAGAGCGCCCCGGCTCAGAAGAGGGCCGGGGCGCTCGCTGGACAGGGTGCCCGAGACTGGAATCGAACCAGCACGGCCTTTCGGCCACACGACCCTGAATCGTGCGCGTCTACCAATTCCGCCACTCGGGCAGGGTGTCGCGCAAGGTACGGGCGGGGCGGCCCCCGGACAATGCGGCCCCGCACCTTCGGCGGGATTTCAGAGAGCCGCCGCAACACCCGGTTCCGCCGAGTCGTTGGCTGCGGGTTGTCCTGAACCCGACCTCCCTGCACTCGGATGCGCTTGGCCGTTCGCGCTCTCACCCTTCTCTCCTGCGCCGCCATCGCCTCGCCAGCTGGCGCGCAGTCTGCCCGTCCCGTCCCGTACCCGGTGATGCCACCGCCCCAGTTCGAGCGGGCCGTCGAGCAGGGGACCCGCTCCGCGGACGGGACCCCCGGCCCCAACTACTGGCAGAACCGAGCCGACTACACGATCGAGGCGACGCTCGACCCCTCGGACAACACCCTCTCGGCGTCGGGCACGATCCGCTACACGAACGCGAGCCCGAACGCCCTCCCGTACCTCGTCCTCAAGCTCCGGCAGAACGTCCACAAGGAGGGCGTCCCCCGGAACCGGTTCGTCGAGATCACCGGCGGCCTCGCGCTCCGCGACCTCGCCGTGGATGGGCAGCCGGTCGAGGAGGTGACCGAGGGGCTCCCCGAGCCCGGGCAGTACCGCATCGATGGGACGGTCCTCACGCTCGCGCTCGCCGACACCCTCGAGACCGGCGAGACCGCCACGCTCTCGATGGGGTGGCGCTACCGCATCCCCAACGCGGAGGGGGCCTTCCGGCAGGGCACCGACGGCGAGGTCTACTACGTCGCCTACTGGTACCCCCAGGTGGCCGTCTACGACGACGTCTACGGCTGGCACACCGACCAATACCTCGGCCTCGGCGAGCACTACATGGGCTTCGGCGATTACGAGGTCGAGATCACCGCGCCGGAGGGCTTCCTCGTCTGGAGCACCGGCCGGCTCGACAACCCCGAGGCCGTCCTCGCTCCCGAAACGCTGGCCCGTCTCGACCGTGCGTATGGCACCGACGAGGTGGTCTCCGTGGTCTCCGCGGGGCAGCGAGCCCCGGGACGCTCGACGGCCGACAGCCCCGACGACCGCCTCACGTGGCGGTTCGTCGCCGAGAACGTCCGCGACGTCGCCTTCGGCGCCTCCGACCGCTACGTCTGGGACGCCACCCACGCCGGCGTGGACCAGGACGGCGACGGCGACGACGAGGCCGTCCTCATCAACGCCCTCTACCGCCCCGACGCCGCGGCGTGGGGCCGGGCGGCCGAGTTCGGGCGCTTCTCCGTCGAGCACCTGTCGGAGATGTTCTTCCCGTATCCCTACCCCCACATGACCGCCGTCGAGGGCCTCATCGGCGGCGGCATGGAGTACCCCATGATGACGCTGATCGGCGGCACCCGCAACGACCAGAGCCTCTTCGGGGTCACCTACCACGAGATCAGCCACATGTGGTTTCCGATGATCGTCGGCTCCAACGAGAAGGCCTACACGTGGATGGACGAGGGGCTGACGAGCTACAACACGAACGTCGGCCTCACCGACTTCTTCGACGGCTCGTCCGCCGATCGCCCGGAGGTGGACGGGTGGGCCCGCAACCGGCAGTACCACTACTACATCGCCGGCACGGGCTACGCCGTCGAGCCGATGCGCCACAACGACCTGTACCCGCTCGGGGGCGGGACGCCCCAGGTGGACCCGGTCCAGAACGCGAGCCGGGGGGTCGCCTCGTACTCCACGCCCGCCGTGCTCCTCCGTGCCATCGAGGGGATCTACGGGACGGACCGCTTCCTCGATGCTTACCGCGAGTACGCCCAGCGCTGGGCCTTCAAGCATCCGTATCCGTGGGACCTCTTCAACACCTTCGAGGACGTCCTCGGCGAGGACCTCGACTGGCTCTGGACGCCCACGCTGTTCGAGTCCTGGACCGTGGACCTCGCGGTGGCCGAGGTCGAGGAGGCCCCGGGCGACGTCCGCGTGCAGGTGGTTGACGAAGGGCTCGCACCGATGCCCGCCCCGGTGACGGTCACCTACGCCGACGGGCGTACCGAGACGCAGACGGTGCCCGTGCAGACCTGGCTCGGCGGCGCCCGGGAGGCCTCGCTCACCTTCCCGGCCGGCGACGCGGTCAGGGTCGAGGTCGACGCCGCCGACGTCCTCATCGACGTGGACCGGACCAACAACGTCTGGACCGACCCGAGCAGCGAAGGTGGGGTGAATAGCTCGAACTAGGGCACGGGAGGCCGGAGGCCGCTTGCGCCGCCCGCGCCGAGCCCCGTAGATTTGCGCCCGCTCCCGACCCCGTCCGCCCCCCGGCGGCGCCGGAACGTCGCGACGACATTCCTCGGTAGCTCAGCGGTAGAGCATGCGGCTGTTAACCGCAGGGTCGTAGGTTCGAATCCTACCCGGGGAGCTGAGCCTCGGCTCCGCATCGCCCCTCCTGGCAACGGGAGGGGCGATGCTCGTTTCGAGCGGTCGGGTCGTGCGGCGTCGAGGGTCAGGAGGTCGAGGGGAGCCGGCTCGTGCGGCGGAGCAGGGCGAGGAAGAAGGGCACCCCGCAGACCGCCGTGAGGATGCCGACCGGGAGCTCCTGTCCGGGCAGGACCGTCCGGGCGGCGAGGTCGGCGAGCAGCAGGAAGAGGGCCCCGAGCACGAACGACAGGGGCACGACGCGCCCGTGCGCGGCGCCGACGAGGAACCGCACGGCGTGGGGGACGATGAGGCCCACGAACCCGATGATCCCCGACGCGGCCACCAGCAGGCCCGTGACGAGCGCCGAGAGGAGCATGAGCCCGCGCTTCAGCTGCTCCACCGGAACGCCGAGCGTCCGGGCCCCCTCCTCGCCGGTGACGAGGGCGTCGAGGGGACGGGCGAGCAGGGCCAGGGCTATCGTCCCTCCGAGGGCGCCGGCCAGGGGCAGCCCGACCGTCGACCACCGCGCCCCGGCGAGCGAGCCGAGGAGCCAGAAGAGCACCGCGCGCAGCTTGTTCGGGTCGGGCGAGGCGTACGTCACGAACGCCGTCACGGCGGCGAGGAACGACGAGACGGCCACGCCCGCGAGGAGGAGCCGCGCCGTCGAGAGGCGGGGCCCCGTGCGGGCCACGAGGAAGACGACGACGAGGGTCCCGAACGCGCCGGCGAACGCGGCGAGGGGAAGCGTGAGCGACTTCGAGAGGAGGGGGGGGAGGAAGCCGAGGTAGAAGAGGGAGGCGCCCGCGCTCGCCCCGCTGGAGACCCCGAGCACGTAGGGTTCGGCGAGTGGGTTGCGCACGAGCGCCTGCATCGCCACACCCACGACGGCCAGCCCTCCACCCACCGCCAGGGCGAGCAGGGTCCGCGGCATCCGGAGCTGCCACACGACCGTCACGGCCACGTCGCCGGCCTCGGGGCCCCGGGCGAGCGCCGACAGCACCTCCGGCACAGAAAGCGCCGCACTCCCGCCCGCGAGCGAGGCGCCGCACGCGACGACAAGGGCGAGCGTGGAGCCCAGCCCGAGGAGGAGCGGCCGGGTCATCGGGCGAGGGGCGCGGCCGGGTGGAGCCGCTGCGCGAGCGCCTGGATGCCGTCGGCGAGACGGGGTCCGGGACGACTCAAGAGGTCGGGGTCGAGGCCGACAACGCGGCCGGCGCGGACGGCCGGGAGCCCCCGCCACGTCGGATGGTGCGCGAGCAGCGAGGCGGGGTCGTAGGGATCGGACAGGACCACGATCACGTCGGGCTGCTGCTCCAGGACCCACTCGTCACTGAGCGTGACGGCCTGGCCCTCGAACCCGTCAGTGAGGTTGTCGCCCCCGGCGAGGCGGACGGCCTCGCTCGCGTACGAGTCGCGGCCGAACGCGTACAGCACGTCGTCACCGACGAGGAGGAGGGTGCGGGGGCGGGGGAGCCCGGCGACGGCGTCGCGGACGTGGCCGACCGCGGACTCGAACGCGCGGGCCGCTGGCTCGCCGTCGCCGCCGAGGA
This sequence comes from Rubricoccaceae bacterium, assembly GCA_033720695.1. Classification (GTDB taxonomy): domain Bacteria; phylum Bacteroidota; class Rhodothermia; order Rhodothermales; family Rubricoccaceae; genus DATGQT01. The sequence goes on along the minus strand of JAWWCA010000124.1, from coordinate 1,047 downwards.
GGCGGCCGGCCGTGCGGAGGGCGGCCGGGACGTCGGCGACGCTGGCGAAGGAGAAGAAGTAGGTGGGGATGCCGAGCGCCTCGAACGGCGCGGCCTCGGCGGGGCTGTTGACCTGGTCGGTGGCGAGGAGGAGGTCGGGCTCGAGCGCGACGACGCCCTCGTGGTCGAGGGGGTAGGTGCTGAACCGGGGGAGGCCGGCGATCGCCTCGGGGTGATCGTCCGCCGGGCTCACGGCCGCCACCCGGGGGCCGGCGCCGACGGCGAACGCGATCTCGGTGAGGTTGGGGGCGAGGGGGAGGACCCGGCGGGGCGGCGCGGCCACCGTCAGCGTGCGGCCGAGGGCATCGGTGACGGTGGTGTCGGCGCCGGGGTTGTCGGCCGTTATTGCAGGGCCCGGCTCACACCCCACCCCCAGGGTCAGGACGAGCAGGGCGAGGCAGCAGCGCACGGTCGGAAGCGGGGAGGGCGGGCGTGATAACTTAGTGCCACCCCTCGCCTGCCCGGGGCCCCCTCCGCCCATGCGCTACGCCGTCGTCCTCAACCCCGCCGCGCAGAACGGGCGTGCTGGCCGGCAGCGTGCGGCGATCGAGGCCGCGCTCCGCGTCGAGAACGTGCGGTTCGACCTCTACGTCACCGAGCGCCCGGGTCACGCCACGCTCCTCGCTCAGCAAGCGGCCCCCGACGCCGACGTGGTCCTCGCCGTCGGGGGCGACGGGACGGTGCAGGAGGTGGTTCAGGGCCTCCATGGGAGCGAGGCGGCCCTGGGGGTCCTCCCGCTCGGGACCGGCAACGACTTCGCGTACGCGCTGGGGGTGCCGGAGACGCTTTGGGAGGCGCTCCAGGCCCTCCTCACGGCGCCGGTGCGCACCATCGACCTGGGCCGGGTCTATTGGGAGGACGCGACCGACGACGCGCTCGGGGGGCATGAGCGGCTGTTCGCCAACTGCCTCGGCGTCGGTTTCGACGCCTTGGTGGCCCGGAACGCGCGGCGGTTCAAGCGCCTGGGCGGCCGGACGGCCTACCACGCGGCCGTTTTCCGCACGCTCT
>JAWWCA010000123.1:0-10886 GCA_033720695.1 Rubricoccaceae bacterium | reverse complement strand
GGCGGATGGGGGCGTGGAGCGGTCTCCTCCGTCAACCATCCTCGATCCTCCATCCTCCACGCCTCACTCCTGGTACTCCTCGCGGTGGATGCTGATGCCGGCGCGGCTCAGCTTGCCTTCGAGGTCTTCGTAGCCCCGGTCGAGGTGGTAGACCCGGAGGACGTGCGTCTCGCCGTCGGCGACGAGGCCGGCGAGGACGAGCGACACGCTGGCCCGGAGGTCGGTGCTCATCACGTGCGCCCCCTGCAACGGCGTCCCGTTCCGCCCCTTGATCTCGACCGAGTGGTCGTGGACGGCGCACTGGGCGCCCATCCGGTTCAGCTCGGGGATGTGCTTGAACCGGTCGGTGTAGATGGTGTCGGTGACGCGGGAGGGCCCGTCGGCCTGGGTCATGAGGACGGTCCACTGCGCCTGGAGGTCGGTGGGGAAGCCGGGGTACGGGTCGGTCTCCACCGAGACCGGCGCGATCCGGTCAGCCCCCTCCACCTCGACGGTGTCCTCGCCGAGCGTGAACGGGACGCCCGTCGCCTCGAAGGCGTCGAGGAAGGCGTGGCCGAGGTGGGCGGGTTCGGCGCCGGTGATGCGGAGGCGCTCGCCCGGCGGCGTGGCGAGGGCAGCCGCGATCATGTAGGTGCCGAGCTCGATGCGGTCGGGGCAGTTCGTGAACTCCACGGCCTCCAGCCGGTCCACGCCCTCGATCGTGATCGTCGTTGTGCCGAGGCCGTCGACGTGCGCGCCCATCGCCTGGAGCATCTGGCCGAAGACGACCACGTCGGGCTCGGCGGCGGCGTTCTCCAGGACCGTGGTCCCCTTCGCCGTCGAGGCGGCGAGCATCACGTTGATGGTGGCGCCCACCGAGGAGGGCTCGAAGTGGATGCGGGCCCCGCGGAGGCCGCCCGCGGGCGCCTTGGCGACGACGTAGCCCTGGTCCATCGAGATCTCCGCGCCGAGCGCCTCCATCCCCTTGAGGTGGAGGTCAACGGGGCGGGGGCCCCAGGCGCAGCCGCCGGGGAGCGAGACGCGGGCCTCGCCCGCACGCCCGAGGAGGGCACCGAGCATATAGAACGACGCCCGCATCTTCTTGACGAGGTCGTACGGCGCCTCGCGGTGGTGGAGGTCCGTCGCGTCGATCACCATCGAGTCCGGCGTGTTCGGGTCGGCGTCGGGGTCGTAGGTGACGCGGCAGCCGGTGACGCGGAGGACGTTGGCGAACGTGAAGACGTCCTGGAGAACGGGGGTGTTGTGGAGCGTCGTGACGCCGTCGGCGAGGACGGCGGCAGCCATGAGGGGGAGGGCCGTGTTCTTCGAGCCGCCGACGTGGAGGCGGCCGTGGAGGGCGCTTCTCCCTCGGATGACGAGCTTGTCCATCAGGACCGGGTGGGTGGAGAGGGGCGGTGGAGAGGGGCGGCGTCGGCGTCGGGCGCCGGGGCGGTGCCGGGCGCCGGGGCGGTCTCGGCCGTCTCGTCGGGCGCCTCGACCGCGGCCGGCACGACCGGGGTCCCCGGCTCGAACGGCACGGGCGGAGGGGCAGGGAAGGGCGAGGAGGTCCCGTCGGGAGCAGTCGTGTCCGGATCCATGGCAGCCTCGGAGGTGCTTCGGGAGGAGGATACCGGATACGACACGCCTGCGCGTGTGATTCCGAGGCGCGGCGGCGGGGCTAGTTTGGGGACTTCCCCCACCGCCGCCCGGCCGGGCTCGCAAGGTACCACCACCCCGCCGGCGCGCCCGCTGCCCGATGCTCTACCTCGACCACGCCGCCACGACCCCGCTCGACCCGGCCGTGCTGGAGGCGATGCGGCCGTACCTGACCGAGCACTACGGCAACGCCTCGTCGGTGCACGCCCTCGGGCGGCGGGCTCGCGTCGCCGTCGAGGAGGCCCGGGGGCGCGTGGCCGACGTGCTCGGCTGCGCCCCGGCGGAGGTCGTGTTCACGAGCGGGGGCACCGAGGGCGACAACGCGGCCCTCCGGGGCGTCCTCACCGGCCCCGCCCTCGCGCAGACCGGGCGTCCCGGCCTCGTCACCTCGGCCGCCGAACACGAGGCGGTGCGCCAGACGGCTGAGGCGCTAGACGACGAGGGGCACCCCGTCGCGATCCTCCGGCCCGGGCGGCACGGCGCCCTCACCCCTGCCCAGGTGGACGCGGCCCTGGACGCGTCGACGGGCCTGGTCTCGGTGATGCGCGTCAACAACGAGATCGGGACCGTCTCGCCCGTCGCGGCGATCGCGGAGCGGGCGCACGCCGCCGGGGCCCTCGTCCATACCGATGCCGTGCAGGCCGTTGGCCTCCTCCCGCTCGACGTGGAGGCGCTGGGAGTCGACCTCCTCTCGCTCTCGGGCCACAAGGTCTACGGGCCCAAGGGCATCGGCGCGCTGTTCGTGCGGGCGGGGACGCCCTTCTCGCCGCTCCTCCGGGGCGGGTCCCAGGAGCGGCGGCGGCGAGGGGGCACCGAGAACGTCGCCGCCATCGTGGGGCTCGCGGAGGCGCTGGTGCAGGCCGAGGAGCGCCGGGGGGCTGAGGCCGCTCGCCTCGCCCGCCTCCAGCGCCGGCTCGCCGAGCGGCTCCGCGCATCGTTCGGCGAGGGCGTCGTCTTCAACACGCCGCTCGACGGCGTCCACCCGGACCCCCACCCCGTGGCGCCCCACATCCTCAGCGTATCGTTCCCGCCACAGGAGGGGGCGGCCGTGGACGGGGAGATGCTGCTCCTCGCCCTCGACATGGCCGGCGTCTGCGTCTCCAGCGGGAGCGCGTGCGCGAGCGGGGCCATCGAGCCCAGCCACGTCCTCCTCGCCCTCGGCGCCGAGCGCGCCACGGCGGCCGCGACGATCCGCTTCTCTCTGGGCCGCTCGACCGACCCGGCCGCCGTGGACAAAGCCGCCGACCACCTCGACGCCGTCGTCCGCCGGCTGCGCGGCCTGTGAGGCCGACGCCCAGCGCGACGGGCCCGCTAGGCCTGCGCCAGCCAGACGAGCGCGAGGGCGATGGCCCCCGGTAGTGCCTGCACCCACAGGATGGTCCGCTTCGCCGTCGCTGCGCCGAAGAGGCCGGCGATCACGACGCACACCAGGAAGAACACGCGGACCCCCACGCCGTCGGGGCCGAGGAGGAGCCCCCACACCAGCCCCGCCGCGAGAAACCCGTTGTAGAGCCCCTGGTTGGCGGCGAGGGGCGCGGAGGCCTTCATGACGTCAGCGGGCAGGCCGAAGATGCGGCGGCCGAGCGGGGTCGACCACAGGAACATCTCGAGCACGAGGAACCCGACGTGGAGGAGGGCCACGACGGCGACGGCGATGGCAGCGAGGGTGGACATGAGCGGTCGAGGAGGTGAGCCGCCCAAGATCGCACCCCGAGACCGGGCGCCGTCACGCCGGGGGACGCCGCCCCACGAAGACATCCATCGGAGGGGCGTCGAGGTCGGAATGCCGGAACGGGATCACGGTGGGCTCGAAGCCAGCATGCGCGAGGAGTCGGAGCCAGTCGGCGCGGGCGAACAGCCCCTCGACGTGGCGGTCGTGGACGACCCGCACGGCGCCGTGGGCGTCGCGGAGCAGCACGGCGTAGTCCACGAGGTAGGTGGCGTCGGTGGGGTCGGGGTCCCAGGTCCATTCGAGGTACCGCAGGCCGCGTCCGTCGTCGCCGTCGTGGCCCCCGTGGTCGGTGGAGGGCCGGAACGTCTCGCGGACGTGGTCCGGGGCGAAGAGGGCCGCACCGCCGGGGGCGCAGTGGACGAAGGCGGTCTCGACCGCCCGCTGGAGGTCGGCCTCGGTCGTCATGTAGCCGACGGCGTCGTGGACGAACACGGCGTCGAACCGGCGGCCGAGGCGGACCGTCCGCATGTCGCCCGCGACGTGCTCGCACTCGCGGTTCAGCGCCTGGCTCACGGCGCACATGCCCGGTGCGGGATCGACGAGCGTAAGGCTGGCGCGCGCCTTGAGGTGGGAGGCGTTGTTGCCGCCCCCGCTGCCGAGCTCCAACAGCGTCCGCACCGGCCGCTCGCTGGCGGCGACGAGCGCCGCGTGGTAGAAGGCGGCCTCCTCGGCGTAGTCCTCGGGCGCCGAGAGGAGCGGCCACCACGAGGCCAGCTCGTCGTAGAGCGTCGGGGGGGTCTCGGGGCGTGACGTCATGCGGTGCTGCCCTCGGCGGGCTACCGTCGGCGCCGACGCGCGAGCGGGGCGTCGAGAATCTCGCGGAGGGCGAAGGCGTCGCGGGCGTCGCCGGTCTCGCGGAGGCGGGCGGCGAGGGGGTGGCCCTTGCGGGCCGGCCTGCGGGGCGAGCGGCGGCGGCCGCGGGGGGCGTGGGGGTCGTGGTCGAGGTGGCCGGGGGCGTGCTCGGTCACGTCGGCGCCGCGCGGGAGGCGCTCGAAGGCCTCCTCCGAGAACGGGTTGTCCAGCCCGAACCCGTGGCGCTCGTGCTCGAACCCGCCCAGGCTCTCGAACTCGCGGGGCTCGACGGACGCGGGCGGCCGCAGCGTGCGGCGTGCGGGCGGGGGAGGCGGTGCGGGGTCCGGAGGCGGCGGAGCCTGGGCCCGCTGCGCCTCCTGCGCCGCCTCCTGGATCTGCCGGACCAGGAGCTCGAACGGGGTCGGGGCCGATGCGCTCTGGTCCGACTCGCCCTCCACGTCGCGCGTGGTGAGCGGGTCGCTGGGCGCGGGGGTCCGCCTCTTCCCCTTGTCCCCGCGCCGGAGCTGCGTCAGGAAGTAGAGGGCGAGGAGGATGAGGGGGAGGAGGGTGTCCAGCCAGGCCATGGGCGAGAGGCGGTGAGGAGTCGGCCGGTGAAGTTACCTTAGACGGCGCCACCGGATCCGTAACCCTGCTCCCACGGGCTCGTACGGCGCCCCGTCTCTCCACCCCACGCTGATTCCCATGGCTTTTCCGATCACCGAACGCTACAACGCCGTCGTCATCACGCCCAAGGGCGAGTTCTTCGGCAGCATCCAGGGCGAGCAGTTCCGCGAGGAGATGGCCGACCTCCGCGCCGACGGGAAGAAGAACTTCGTGCTGGACCTCGGCGAGACCACGCTCATGGACTCCTCCGGCATCGGCGTCCTCATCGCCGAGGCCGAGGCGCTCCGGGCCGAGGGCGGCGACCTCCGCCTCGCGCGCGTCGAGGCCCGCGTCCGCAACCTCTTCCTCATGACGCGGCTGCTCGGCGAGGTGTTCACGCTCTACCCGACCGTCGACGAGGCGGTCAAGAGCTACTCCGAGTCGGTCGAGGAGTAGGCGCGGCGCTCAGAACAGCGTCGGGTTCCGCTGCCGGTCGCGCAGCGCCTCGATGAGGCGCCGGTTGGCGCGCGGGAACGCGTAGTCGTCGAGCGCCTCGACCCCGACCCAGGCGAGGGGTTGCTCGCTCGCCGAGACGGGCTCGCCCGCGGTGAGCCGGCACCGGAAGGCGTACAGCGTGATGCGGAAGTGGGTGTAGGCGTGGGCGATGGGGGCGAACGGCTCGCCCACCTCGACCTCGATGCCGAGCTCCTCGCGCAGCTCGCGGCGGCACGCCTCCGCCAGCGCCTCGCCCGGCCCCCGCTTGCCGCCGGGGAACTCCCAGAGGCCGCCCAGGAGCGCGTCCTCGGGGCGCCGCTGGATCAGCACCCGCCCCGCCGCGTCCTCGACCACGCCCACGACGACGTCGTGGTGGGGCACCGGGGGCTTCTTGGCGGTGACGGGGTAGCGCTCGGGGTCGCCCTCGGCCGCGGCGGCACAGACGGGGCGGAGCGGGCACCGCCCGCAGGCCGGCGCCTTCGGCGTGCAGACCGTGGCGCCGAGCTCCATCACGGCTTCGTTGAACGCGCCCGGTCGGGTCCGGTCGAGGAGGCGGTCGGCGACGGCCTGGAGGGCCCGCCGCGTCGGCCCCTTCTTGGCGTCGGCCGCGACGGCGAAGACGCGGGCGAGGACGCGGACGACGTTGCCGTCGAGGACGGCGAAGGGGCGGCCGAAGGCGAGCGAGAGGACGGCGGCGGCGGTGTAGTCGCCCACGCCGGGGAGGGCGCGGACGGCCGCCTCGGTGTCCGGGATCCGGCCGCCGTGGGCCTCGACGACGACCCGGGCAGCGCGGTGGAGGTTGCGGGCGCGGGAGTAGTACCCCAGCCCCTCCCACTGCTTGAGCACGGCGTCGAGGTCGGCCGCGGCGAGGGCCTCGACCGTCGGGAACGCCTGGGTGAACCGCTCGAAGTAGGGCCAGGCCGTGTCCACGCGCGTCTGCTGGAGCATCACCTCGGCGAGCCACACGCGGTAGGGGTCGCGCCGGCCGTCGGCGTCCTCGGCGCGCCACGGGAGGGGGCGCCGCACCCGCTCGAACCAGTCGAGGAGGGTCCCGCGGAAGTGCTGCTCGTGGCGCGGCGCGACGCGGTCCGTGAGGGCGTCGGCGAGATCGTCCCCGCGCGCCACCCTAGCCGCCCACGACCTCGACGGCGACGACGAACTCGCTGCGGGCGCCGCCGGCGGTGCGCTCGAAGCGGACGAGCCGGAGGCCCCGCTCGGAGGGGAGCGTCTGCCAGTAGAACGAGCGGTCGACGAGCCACGAGAGGGCCGGCGCCTCAGCCACGCGGTACGTCGCCTCGCGGCCGTCGTGCTCGGCCGGGAGGGCCACGATGAGGGCCTCGCCGGCCTGCACCGTCGTGCGTATCGTGTCGGCCGCGACCGCCGGCGGGGCCGGCGGCGCGACGGGCCGCGCGTCCGGCGCGGTCGCCCACAGGGACAGCACGACCAGGATGACGAGAGGCAAGCGCATGCGGGGGGGACGAAGAGGCGGCCGGAAGATACGCCGGCCGGCCGGCGTGGTCCTGCTCCTCGCCCTCACCGCGACGGGGGCCGCTCCGCTCGGCGCGCAGGCGCCCCCGTGGCGCCTCGTCGCCGACGGCGACACGGTGGCGTGGGCGCCCCTGCGCCCGGTGCCGGCCGACAGCGCCGAGGCCGCCGCGGCGCATGCCCTCGCCTATCTCCAGGGCCAGGGGTTCCTCCTCGCCCGGATCGACTCGGCCGCCGTCGGGGACGGGCTCCCGACGCTCTTCGCCACGCGCGGGCCCCGCCCGGTCGTCGCCGACCTCCGGCTCACCGGAACCGCCGCGCTCGATGCCGAGGCCTTCCTCGACACGGCCGAGACCCGCGCGGGCCGGCCCTACGACCCCGCCGCGCTCGACCGCGACCTCGACGCGCTCCTGGTCCGCTACGAGCGCCTCGGCTACCCCCTCGCGCAGGTCCGGCCCGCCCTCACGCTCATCCCGGCCGGCGAGGCGCCTGCCGTCGACATCGCGCTCCGCGTGGTCGAGGGGCGGATGCTCCGGCTCCTCGGCGTGGAGCTGGACGGGGCGCGGCGGACGAGCGGCCGGTACGCGGCGCGCGTGGCGGGGCTGACGCCCGGACGTGCCCTCGTGCCCTACGCCCCCGCCGACATCCGGGCCGACCTGGAGGCGACGGGCCTCTTCGCCTCGGTCGGGCCGCCGTCGCTCGTCCTGGCCGACAGCGGGGCGGTCGTCCGGGTGCCGGTGGAGGAGGGGCCGCCGGGCGTGTTCGACCTCGTCCTCGGGTACCTCCCGCCGGCCGAGGGGCGCGACGGCTCGGTCGTCGGCAACGGGCGGATCGAGCTGCGGAACCTCTTCGGCGGCGGGCGGCTGCTCCGGCTCCGGCTCGTCCGCAACCCCGGCCTCGCCTCCGAGGTCGAGGTGCGGGCCGCCGACCCCTTCGTGCTGGGGCTGCCGCTGAGCCTGGAGGGCGCCTTCGACGGCTACACCCAGGACTCCACGTTCGCGCGGTCGCGCTTCCGCGCCGAGGTCGGCTACGGCCTCGCGCCGGGCCTCGCCCTGCTGGCGAGTGTCAGCCGGGAGCAGGTGGAGCCGGGGTTCTTCGGCGCGCAGACGGTGGAGGGGCGGCCCCGCGTGGCGGCCTCCCGAGCCGTCTTCGGCGGCGTCGGCCTCCGGTACCGGCGGCTCGACCACCCGTTCGCGCCCCGGCGCGGGCTCTGGGTCGAGGCGCTCGTGGAGCAGGGGCTCAAGCGGCGCAGCCTCCCCGCCGACACGGCGGGCTTCGCCGAGCCCGTGAGCGTGCGGCAGCAGCGGCTCCTCGCGGCCGGCCGCCTGTTCGTCCCCCTCCTGAGGCGGCAGAGCCTCGTGGTGGGCGGCGAGGCGTCGGTGCTCCTCGGCGGGCGGGCCGCGGGCGGCGACGCCCCGGCGGTCTACGACGAGGGCGACCTCTTCCGCTTCGGGGGGGCGGCCTCGCTGCGCGGCTACGACGAGGACCGCTTCGCCGGCCGCGTCGTGGCCCGCGCCCTCGCCGAGGTCCGCTACCGGCTCGACCGCACCTCGTTCGCCTTCGCCTTCGCCGACCTCGGCTACCTCGACCGCCCGCCGCTCCCGGGCCTGGCCGCCGAGACGTCGTGGCTGCCGGGCTATGGGGCGGGCGTGCAGTACGCCACGCCGCTCGGCCTCGTGACCGTGACCTACGCCCTGAGCCCCGACCTCGGTCCCAGCGAGGGGAAGGTCCACGTGGGGCTCAGCGTGGGCCTGTAACAAAGGGCGCGCTGGGCAGTGCAAGGGCCCCGCCTCTGTCCCGACCCCCCGACCCCGATGGACCTCACCGAGAAGACGACGGCCAGCGAGCAGATCCTCGACGGCGTGCTGCTCCGGGCCTACCGCGACACCGTCGAGCTGCCGGACGGCGGGACGTCGGTGCGGGAGTGGATCCACCACCCCGGCGCCGCGGCCGTTGTCCCGCTGTTCCCCAACGGCTCGACGCTCCTCGTGCGCCAGTTCCGGTACCCGCCGCGACGGGAGTTCCTGGAGGTGCCGGCCGGCAAGCTGGACGAGGACGGCGAGGACCCCGAGGACGTCGCCCGGCGGGAGCTGGAGGAGGAGGTGGGCCACACGGCGGCGCGGCTCACGCGCGTAGGGGAGACCTACCCCTGCATCGGCTACAGCGACGAGGTGATCCACCTCTTCCTCGCCGAGGACCTGTCGGCGGTCGAGCGCGCGTCCGAGGACGACGAGTTCCTGGTGCCGGTGCGGATGCCGCTCGCCGAGGCCGTCGCGATGGCCCGCCGGGGCGAGGTCCTCGACGCCAAGAGCACCGTGGCGCTCCTCGTCGTCCAGGCGTTCCTGGAGACCCGGGATCGGTAGCGCGGGGCGGCCCCGGGCGCGGGCCGCGCCCGATTTCACGGCACCTTGCCCGGGTCCAACGGCGCGCGCGTTGCCGTCCGGTCGAGGCGGAGCGTAGCTTGCATGCTTCGGCGGCCCTCCGCCGCTGTCGCTTCAGACCCCCACGAGCCTCCCCGGCGATGTTCACGCTCCTCGTCCTCGTCATCCTCCTCGTCGCGATCCTCCTCAGCGTCGTGATCCTGCTCCAGAGCGGCAAGGGCGGCGGCCTCGCCGGCATCGCCGCCGGCGGTCAGGCCACCCAGATCCTCGGCGCCCGCCAGGCCCCCGACTTCCTGGAGAAGGCGACGTGGACGCTCGGCACGGCGCTCATCGTGCTCTGCTTCCTGGCCCCGTTCACGATCGGCAACGACGACGCGCGGAGCATCCTCCAGGAGCGGCTCGAGGACCAGCCCATCGAGGCGCCGGGCACCGAGGCGCCGGGCGCCGTGCCGGTGACGCCGGGCTCGCCGGGGCCGGACGTCCCGGGCGAGACGCCCAGCGCGCCGCCCGCGCCCGCTCAGGAGGCCCCGGAGACGTCCGACGAGTAGCCGGGCCGGCCACACCCCTGCCTCGACGAGGGCCGCGTGTCGTTGGACAGGCGGCCCTCTCGCGTTGGGGCCCGCCTCCGCGACGCGTCAGCGCACGAGCGTGACCCGCTCAGCGTGGGAGACGTCCCAGGCCTGGACGCGGAGGACGTAGACGCCAACGGGGAAGCCACGGGCGTCGAGCGGCACCTCGTGGACCCCCGCCTCCAGCACCCCCTCGTGGAGCACGGCCACCTGTCGCCCCAGCCCGTCGTAGAGCGCCACCGTCGCCCCAGTCGCGCGCGGGAGCGTGAGCGCGACCACGGCACGGTCCCGCACCGGGTTCGGCGCGACCGAGAGCGTCAGCGCCTCCCCGGCCACCGACGCGGGCGCCCTCGCCTCGGCCTCCTCCACCGACTCGACGCCGAGCGACCACCCGCCCCCGACCGGACGGCCTCTCGCGGCCCCCGGCGCCTTCCGGAACCCGAACGCGTCGGCCGACTCGACCGCCTCCGGCCACGCCCCCGTGAACACCACGTACTCGTACTCCCCGGAGGGCGCCACGCCCGGCACCGTCTGCACGAGCCGCACCACGACCTCGCCGCCTGCCGGCACCGTCGCCGCCCGCGAGCGGAACGGGCCGTAGGCCGAGCCATCGGGGAGGTACGCCGCGACGCCGGCCTCCACCGTCTGCGGCTGGCTCGTCCCGTTCACGAGGCGGACCGTGAAGGCGAACTGCCCGCCCCCGGCCGGGATGAGCGGGACGTCGGCGGCCGAGTGCGCCTCGACCGCGACCGCCGGCGCCGCGCGCTCGTAGGCGCCGAGGTCCACCTCCGAGCCCTCGACCCGGGGCGAGCCCGCCGCGTCGAGCGGGAGGGGTTCGGCCGTGTCCCCGTCGCCGTCGAGGTCCCAGGTGTCGGGGGGGAGGAGAGACGTGAGCCCGGCGTCGAGGCCGGGGCTGAGCGCCGAGAGCCCCAGGTCGCCGTAGTCGTCGTCCTCGGTGCCCCACGTGCCGTCGGCGCCGGGGGAGGGTTCGCGGACGAACCGGGGGTCGGTGTCGAGGATGTCGGTGCAGATCGCGCCTGTGGGGCAGCCGCCCGCAACGATGGAGCGCTCGGCCACGGGCGGGCCCCCGCTCACGACGTGGACCTCGGGGCCCACGGGCGCCGCGTTCCCCCACAGCACGGTGTTCTGGACCTCGACGCCGCCTGCGGCGAAGAGGTAGAGGGCGCCGCCCTC
>JAWWCA010000122.1:0-10928 GCA_033720695.1 Rubricoccaceae bacterium | reverse complement strand
TGGTGGTGCGGCTCCTCCGCATCCTCCGCGTCTTCCGCGTCCTCAAGCTGGCCGCCTACCTCGACGAGGCCGACGTCCTCGTGACGGCGCTCCGCCACAGCCGCCGGAAGATCTTCATCTTCGTCTTCGCCGTCCTCACCCTCGTCGTCATCCTGGGCTCGCTGATGTACCTCGTCGAGGGGGAGCCCCACGGGTTCACGAGCATCCCGCGCAGCGTCTACTGGGCCATCGTCACGCTCACGACCGTCGGCTACGGCGACATCTCGCCGCAGACCGACCTCGGCCAGACCCTCGCCGCCGTCATCATGATCATGGGCTACGGCATCATCGCGGTGCCGACGGGGATCGTGACGGCGGAGCTGACCACGGAGACGACGCGGCGCGAGGCGGCGCGGGCGCTCACGGCCGTCCCCCGGCCGCCCTGCACCCGCTGCGGGCTCGCCCTCCACGTCGTCGACGCGCGCTTCTGCCGCCGCTGCGGCGAGCCGCTCCACCCCCCGCCCGCCGAGACCGAGACCGCCGCCGTGGAGCCCCCCCCACCCCCGGCCTAGCCGCAGTCGACGCCCTCGTCCTTGCAGGGGTCGTGGCCCCAGTTCATGAGCGAATAGCGCCAGTCGGTCTCCGAGACGTCGCCGCTCGGCTCCTGGGCGCGGTGCCGGTGGATGTAGCCGACGACCTCCTGCATGTGGTCGAGGTCGCTCTCGGTCAGCTCGTCCTTCGTCTTCCGCTTGATCTCGACGATGCGGCGGCCGGAGCGGTGGCCCGTGGACTCCCCGCCGTCGGCGTCGCCGACCGACCTCGACGCGTCGGTGTCGAGCCAGTCCTCCAGCTCCTGCGGCGCCATGTTGACGGCGTCGCGGAAGTCGTCGTAGGTCTCCTGCTGCGCGTCGGTCCAGTCGAGGCTCATGGGGCGACGGGGATGGGGTGCGGGGGCGGGGCAGACGGGGCCGGCGCGGCGCGGCGGCGGGCGACCTCCTCGCGCCAGGCGCGCGTGAGGAGGGTGTAGTCGAGGGCCTCCTCGGCCGCGGCCAGCGACGGCCGGGCGTGGAAGCCGAGGTCGGCGGGCGAGACGAAGGCGACCCGGGCGCTGGAGCCGTCGAGGACGCGGGACTGGAGGAGGCCGAGGCGGAACTCGCCGTGGAGCTGCCCGAGCACGCACGCCTGGCCGTCGGCGAGGGCGAGGGTGTCGGTGCGGAGGCGCGCGTGCCAGCCGGGGTCGGTGCCGTCGAGGAAGGCGGCGCCCCGGGCGGCGCGGGCGCGGGCGTCGGCCAGCGAGACCGGGGGCGTCGGGCGGGAGGCGAGGCGGAGGAGCGCGCGGAGCATCGGCAGCGGGGGGGCGGGGCGAGGGATCTACCCGACCCCTACGGCCGCGTTCCCCCGCGGTGCGCACCGCCGGCCTCGCGCCGGGGGCGGAGCGTCGGTATCCTCCGCCCCCGATGCGTCTCGTCCCTTCTCTCGCCGCCGCCCTCGGCGCCGCGCTCACCCTCGGCGCCTGCGCGCCGTCCGCCACGCTCGCCGACCGCCTCGGCCTCCCGCCCCTGGAGATGGTCCCCGTCGCGGGGGGCACGTTCCCGATGGGCGACGTGATCGAGGGCGCCGACGCCGACGCCACGCCCGTCCACCCGGTCACGGTCGAGCGCTTCCGCATCGGCCGCTACGAGGTGACGGCCGACGCCTACCGGCGCTTCGCCGAGGCCACGGGCCGGCCGGTCCCCGACGCCCCGCCCGCTCCCGGCCACCCCGCCACGGACGTCACCTGGGACGACGCCGTCGCCTTCTGCGCCGCCTACGGCGCCCGGCTCCCGACGGAGGCCGAGTGGGAGTTCGCCGCGCGCGAGCGCGGCCGGCCGCTCCGCTACGCCGGCACCTCCGATCCCGACAGCCTCCGCCTCTACGCCTGGGCCGCCGACGACACCGCCCCGGGCCCCTACCCCGTCGGCCTCAAACGGCCCAACAGGCTCGGGCTCCACGACCTCAGCGGCAACGTGGCCGAGTGGGTCGGCGCCTTCTACCAGTTCTACCCCGACCCCGGCACGCCGCCCGACTGGCACGACATGGCGGTGCTGAACATGCGGATCGCGCGCGGCGGATCGGTCTACCAGGACGCCGCCTTCGCGCAGACCTTCCGGCGCATGGCCTCGCTCCGCGACCTCGCCGCCAGCGACCTCGGCTTCCGCTGCGCCGACGACGGCGGCTGAGGCCCGAACCGCAGGCGGGGCCCGCTCGTATGGAGGGCGCCCCTCTCCCCCTCCCTTCCCCGATGGACTCCTACGTCGCGATCACGCGCGGGGACGGCCCGCTCGTGGCCGCCGCCCTCCACGACGGCCACGCCATCCGCCCCGACCTCCGCCCCCACCTCGCCCTCGCCGAGAGCGAGCGCCTGCGCGAAGAGGACCCGTTCACTAGGCGCCTCACCGCCGTGGCCCCGACCCGCATCGTGGGCCTGCGCTCGCGGTTCGAGGTGGACCTCAACCGGCCGCCCGAGAAGGCCGTCTACCGGACGCCCGGCGACGCCTGGGGCCTCACGGTGTGGCACGGCGACGTGCCCGAGGCGGCGTTCAAGGCGTCGCTCGACGGCTACCGCGCCGCCTACGCCGAGATCGAGGCGCTCCTCGCCGAGAAGGTGGCGCGGCACGGCGCCATCGTCGTCTACGACCTCCACTCGTACAACCACCGCCGCGAGGGGCCGGACGGCCCGGCGGCGCCCGAGGCCGAGAACCCCGAGGTCAACATCGGCACCGGCTCGCTCGACGGCGAGCGGTGGAGCGGCCTGGTAGACCGGTTCATGGAGGACCTGAGCGAGGCCGCCGCCGAGACCGCGCTCGGCCGCCGGCTCGACGTGCGCGAGAACGTCAAATTCCAGGGCGGGTACTTCTCGCGCTGGGTCCACGGCCGCTTCCCCGGCCGGGCGTGCGTGCTCGCCATCGAGTTCAAGAAGGTGTTCATGGACGAATGGACGGGCGAGCCCGACGAGGCCCACCTCGGCGCGCTCCGCGGCGCCCTCCAGGCGACCGTCCCCGGCGTGCTCGCCGAGCGCACGCGCGTCGCCGAGTCGATTCTGGCCTGATGGCGGAGGCTCACCCGCCCGCCCCGCCCGCCGACTGGGCCCGCATCGCCGACGAGGCAGTGGCGGCGCTCGGCCGGGACGCGCCGGTGCGCTGCGACCTCCCCGGCGGCGGGCGTCTCTTCCTCGACCGCGCCCTCCCCGTCCTCGTCGTCCACCGCTGCGCCGACGACGCGGCGCGGCGGGCCATCTGCACCGAGGCGCACCAGCTCGCCACGAGCCAGCCCGCCTACCTCCTCGTGGGCGGCGGGCGCGCGGCCCACGCCGGCATGCAGTCGCTCCTCCGCCGCCTCGCCGACGCGCTCTGCGCCCGCGTCGGCGGCCTCCTGCTCCTGGAGCTGTGGACGGCCCTCGACGAGCTGGAGGACGACGTGGACCCGTTCAACCGGCGGCCCGGCTTCACGCTCTACACGCCCGCGGAGGGCGCGCCCGAGAACGCCGTCGAGGCGCTGTGCCTGGCGCTCGAAGGCGTGGAGGTGGGCGACCTCACGGCCGAGGTCACGCGCCTCGTCACGCCCGAGCCCGCCCCGCCCGGCCTCCCGCCCCTCCTCGGCCCCGACGCGCCCGAGGAGGTCCGCCGCCTCGGCCTCGCCGTCGACGCCGTGTTCCTCAACCCGGTCGTGGACGAGTTCTACCCCGTCCTCCTCCGCCGTATCCGCGACGCGCTCGCGCCCGCGCTCGCCGAGGCCGCGTTCGCCTTCACCCGCCACCGCACGCGGCTGGATCCCCCCTCCCCCGACGCGCTCGGGCGGCGCCACCTCACCGAGGCCGCCGCGGCCGTGGACCGCGGCCTCGCCGCCGCCGCGGCCTCGTTCGACTTCCTCCTCCAGGTCACGCCCGTCAACGCCGCCGCAGCCTGGCAGGCGTTCAAGAGCCTCGACGGCGAGCGCGCGCCCGAGCTGCTCTACCGCCCCCTCACGTTCGCCCCCGACCGCCTCCGCCGCCACCTCTACGGCCTCCCCCTCGACGCCGTCGAGGACCCGCTCCTCGCCGGGCTCTTCCGCGAGCGCCGCGACGAGATCGTGGAGCAGGTGCGGCTCATCCTCGACCGCGGCACCGGCCACTTCCTCTACGGGAGCCTCCGCCTCTACGGCGCGCCCGACGACGACCTCGTGGCGCTCGCCCGCGCCCTCCTCGACCGCCACCCCCGGCCCGACCGCCGCGGCGAGGCCTTCGCGGGCGCGACCGTCTTCTCGGCCCGCGCCGAGGACGAGCTGGCCTACTACCGCGAGCGGCACCCCGCCTTCGGCGCCGTCGTCCAGGTCCGCGACGACATCACGTCGGGCGTGATGGTCTCGAAGGGCGACCTCCTCGTGGCGCAGCGGCTGAACACGCCCGAGAGGCGCGTCGAGGCGCTCGTCGCGCACGAGGTGGGCACGCACGTGGTGACCTACTACAACGGGGCGGCCCAGCCGCTCCAGCTCCTCCGCGACGGCCTCGCCGACTACGAGGACCTCCAGGAGGGCCTCGCCGTCCTCGCCGAGTACCTCGTGGGCGGGCTGAGCCCGAGCCGCCTCCGCACCCTCGCCGCCCGCGTCCTCGCCGTGCAGGCCCTCGCCGACGGCGCCTCGTTCGTCGAGGTGCACCGGCTCCTCACGCGGGCGCACGGGTTCAAGCCGCGCTCCGCCTTCACCGTCACCGTGCGCGTCTTCCGCGGCGGCGGCCTCGCCAAGGACATGGTGTACCTCCGCGGCCTCCGCGACCTCCTCGCGTTCCTCGGCGACGGCGGCGCCCTCGAACCGCTCTACACCGGCAAGATCGCGCTCCGCCACGCCCCGGCGGTCGCCACGCTCCAACGGCGCGGCCTCCTCCACCCGCCCCCCCTCCTCCCCCGGCACCTCCACGACCCCGCCGTCCAGGACCGCCTCGCGCGGATCCGAGGCGGCCTCTCCGTTCTCGACCTCTCTCCCCACGCGTAGCGGCCCTCGGCCCGCCCACGCTCCGCTCCCCCCTCCATGCGCATCGCCTTCCTGATCAACAGCTACGCCACCGAGAAGGCGGGCTACACCACCACCCGCCTCGCCCACGCCGCCCACGGCATGGGCCACGACGTCCGCTACGTCACCGTCGAGGACTTCGCCTGCGACCCCGACGAGGAGGTGCGCGTGCGGACGCGCACCGTGCCGGGCTCGTCCTACAAGACCACCAAGTCGTTCCACAAGGCCCTCGTCGGGGACGATGCGGAGGTCGAGCGGCTCCCGGTCGAGGAGCTCGACGTGCTCCTGCTCCGCAACGACCCCGCCGACGACGCGAAAGAGCGCCCGTGGGCGCAGTCGACCGGCATCATCTTCGGGCAGATGGCGGCGCAGCGCGGCGTGATCGTGCTCAACGACCCGAACGGGCTCGCCCAGGCCGTCAACAAGGTCTACTTCCAGCGCTTCCCCGAGTCGGTCCGCCCCAAGACGCTCGTCACGCGCCACGTCGCCGACGTCCGGGCCTTCATCAAGGACCACGGCGGCGACGTCGTGATCAAGCCGTTCCAGGGCTCGGGCGGCGAGAGCGTGTTCGTGGTGCGCGAGGACGACCGCGCCAACCTCAACCAGATCATCGACGCCGTGTGCCGGAGCGGCTACATGGTGGTGCAGGAGTACCTCCCCGACGCCGCCGGCCACGACACCCGCCTCTTCCTCGTCAACGGCAAGCCGCTCGTCGTCGACGGCGAGTACGCCGCCTTCCGCCGCATCGGCGCGGCCGACGACCTCCGCAGCAACGTCAGCGCGGGCGGCACGATCGAGAAGGCCACGATCGGCGAGACCGAGCTGCGGATCGCCGAGATGGTGCGGCCGCAGCTCCGCCAGGACGGCATGTTCATGGTCGGGCTCGACATCGCGGGCGAGCACCTCATCGAGGTCAACGTGTTCAGCCCCGGCGGGCTCGGCAGCAGCCAGAACACGACGGGCGTGAACTTCGGCCCCGCCGTGATCGCGGCCATCGAGCGCAAGGTGGAGGCGCGGCAGCGCTACCGCCAGCACTTCGCCAACGTCACCCTCGCGACGCTCTAGCGCGACGCGGGCCGCTCCAAGACGTAGCGCCGAATCCGGTCCTCGGGCGACCACTCGGCGAACGGGTTCGCCGCCTCGCCGACGGCCCGGAACCCCACCTTCTCCAGCACCCGCCCCGACGACGGGTTGCGCACGAGCGTGTGGGCGTGGAGCCGCCGGAGCCCCAGCGTCTCGAACGCGAACAGGGCGACGAGGCGGGCCGCCTCCGTCGCGTACCCCCGCCCCCAGTAGGGCACGCCGATCCAGTAGCCCAGCTCGGCCTCCCCGCCCTGCACCTCCTTCAGCCCGCATGACCCGACGAGGGTGCCCTCCGCGAGGACGGCGAACGCGTGGGCGGTTCCCTCCGCCCGCGCCGCCGTCGCCTCGGCGATGAAGCGGGCGGCCCCGTCGGGCGGGTAGGGATCGGGCAGCCGGGTCGTCGCCGCGATGCGGGGGTCGGCGGCGAGGCGCTGGAGGGCCGGCGCGTGCTCGGGCGCGAAGGGCGCGATGCGGACCCGCCGCCCGCTCATCGTCAGCGCAGGACCGTGACGGGGCGGGCCCAGACGCCGTCGTCGGTCTGGAGCCGGACGAGGTAGGCGCCCGGCGCCGCGCCGGAGGCCCCGGCGTCCCACCGCGCCACCTGCGTCCCCGCCGCCTCCACGCCGTCGGCGAGGACGGCCACCGTGCGCCCGAGCACGTCGAGCACGGCCACGTGCACCGGCCCCGTCCGGGCGAGGTGGTAGGTCGCCGTGAGCGCGCCCGGCGTCGGGTTGGGGGCGAGGAGGACCAGCCGCGTCGCGGCGGGGTCGGCGCCCGGCTCGGCCGCGACGGCGCTGAGGTCGGTCTTGTAGATGTAGTGCCCGGCGGCGTAGCCGACGTCGCCGATGAACCGGAAGCGGTTGATGCTCTCGCTCTCGTTGGGCTCGACGTCGATCTGCTCCCAGGTCTGGCCGCCGTCGGTCGTGACGGAGGTCGTCCCGCGCCCGCTCGCCCAGCCGATCTCAGGCGTGGCGAAGCCGACGCCCTGGAGGCTCGCGCCGTCGGGGATCGTGACCTCCGTCCACGTCTGGCCGCCGTCGGTCGTCTTGAGCACGAACCCGTCGTCCTCGTTGCCGCCGAAGTAGCCGTGCTCGACCGACGCGTAGCCGACCTCGGGCGTCGGGAACGACAGCTTCCAAAGCCAGCTGTTGAAGGGGGCGTCCTCGAAGGTGTGGCGGACGGTCCACGTGTCACCCCCGTCGGTCGTCCCGATCACGCGGGGGTAGGTGCCCCCGGCGATGTTGACGCCGCCGGCCACGAGCCCATTGCTGTCGTCGAAGAAGTAGACGTCGATGGCGACGTCGAGGTGCTCGCCGAGGGAGGACGAGGCCCACGTCTGGCCGCCGTCGGTGGTCTTGATGAGGTAGGCGGGGCCGCTCCACTGCCCGGCGCCGTAGGCGAGGTCGTCGTCCACGACCCACAGCGCGCAGATGCCCCCGTTGACCGCCGGCACGATGCGGTCGGTGACGTCGGTGAAGGAGAGGCCGCCGTCGGTGGTCTCGTAGAGGACGGCGTCGCTGAAGAGAACGCCGACCCACCCGTGCGTCTCGGAGGCGAAGCCGACGCTGCGGAGGTAGCCGTCGGGCGTGGCCGTGAGCGCCCACGCGTCGCCGCCGTCCTGCGTGCGCCACACCTCGCCGCTGCCGTTGACGGCCCAGCCCTCCGCCTCGTCGATGAAGAACACGTCCTCGCTGCGGTACCCGTTGTAGGGGGAGTCGGAGAGCCAGTCCCACGCGGGCGCCTGGGCGAGGGCCGGGGCGGCGAGGAGGGTGAGAGCGGCGAGGGCGAGGGGTAGCCGTCGGGGCATGGGGCGTGGCGGTGAGAGCGGGGCCACGATAGGAACGCGAGGCGGCGCCGTCAACCCAGAACCCTGCACCCGGCGCGCGCCGTCAGTCGCGGCGGAAGCGCATGCGGGCATGGGGGCGCAGGCGGCCGGCGGGCACGCCGTCCACGGTCACCGCCTGCCACCCCTCGCGGTCGGCCTCCGGGGCCACGGCCAGCGCGCTCGCGTCCGGGACCTGGCCGGCGCGGCGGGCGGCCTCCTCGGGCGTGCGCCCGCGCCGGCGCCCGCTGAACCGGGCGGGGCCGACGGCGTCGAGCTCGTACTGCGGCATCGGGGGCCTAGGGGGAGAGTCGTCGCGAGAAGCTACGAGGGAGGCATCGCGACGGAGGCGCGCAGGGCGGCCGTCACCGCCCGAGGAGCGTCACCGTCCGCACCCAGACGCCGTCCTCGGTCTGGAGCCGGAGGAGGTAGGCGCCCGGCGCGGCCCCCTCGGCCCCGGCGCCCCACCGCGCCACCTGCGTCCCCGCCGCCTCCACGCCGTCGGCGAGGACGGCCACCGTGCGCCCGTGCACGTCGAGCACGGCCACGTGCACCGGCCCCGTCCGGGCGAGGTGGTAGGTCGCCGTGAGCGCGCCCGGCGCGGGGTTCGGGGCCACCTGCACGAGCCGCGTCGCCCCGTCGGCGCCCGGCTCGACCGCGACGGGGCTGAGCTCGACCTTGTAGACGCGCCCGCCCGCCGCGTAGCCGACGCCGTCGTAGAAGCGGAAGCGGTTGATGCTGCCATCCAGGCTGATCTGCTCCCACGTCTCGCCCCCATCGGTGGTGACCGAGGAGGACCCGCGGCCGCTCGTCCACCCCACCTCGGGCGTGGCGAACCCGATGCCCTGGAGGCTGCCGCCGCCGGGGATCGGGACCTCCTCCCACGTCTGGCCGCCGTCGGTCGTCTTGAGGGCGAAGCCGTCCGTCGAGAAGTTGTTCAGCTCCGCCGAGACGTAGCCGACCTCGGGGGTCGGGAACGAGAGCTTCCAGCCCCACGCGCCCGTCCTCGCGCTCGTGTAGCGGACGGTCCACGTGTCGCCCCCGTCGGTCGTGGCGAGCACGCGCACCTGGCTCGTCGCGTTGAGCCCCCCGACGCCGGCCGCGATGAAGCCGCGCTGCTCGTCGAGGAAGAACACGTCCACGGCCGTGTCGGCGAGGCTCGAGAGGCTCTGGGAGGTCCACGTCTGCCCCCCGTCGGCCGTCTTGACGACGAACGCGGGGCCCCCGAACTCCCCGACGCCGTAGGCCACCTGGTCGTTGACGACCCAGAGCCCGCAGATCCCGGCCGGCGCGGCCGGCTGGATCCGGCTCGAGATGTCGGTGAAGGTGAGGCCTCCGTCGAGCGTCTCGTAGAGCCGCGTGCTGCTGAAGAGGACCCCGACCCACCCCTTCGTGGCCGACGCGAAGCCGGCCGAGCGGAGGTACCCGGACAGACGGGCCGTCTCGTCCCAGGTCTGGCCCCCGTCGAGCGTGCGCCACACCTCGCCGCTGCCGTTGACGACCCAGCCGGTCTCCGGGTCGATGAAGGCGAGGTCCTCGTGCCGGCCGGCCGAGGGGGAGTCGCTGAGAAGCGTCCACGTGGGTGCCTGGGCGAGCGCCGGCGGGACGAGAACGAGGAGGGCGAGGGCGAGCAGGAGCAGGCGGTGCATGCGCAGAGCCGGAAGTGAAGGCATCACAATAGGAAGCACATATCCGTCCGTCAACCCCATCGCGGGGGCCGCACTCCCCGCCCGAAGAGCGTCCCCGGTGCGCACCGCACCGTGCGGCGGCGGTAGACGGGCTCGCCCGCCTCGGGCCGGGGAGCAGCGCTCCGGCCGGAAGGGCGTGGGTTAGATTCCGTCGACGACCGCTTGGAGGAGCCGGGCGTCGCGGCGGAACGGTCCCCTCTCCCGCCCGTTTTCACCCCGGCTCTCGATCGACCCCTCCTGCTCACCGATCCGCTCGCCATGGACCCCCTCACGCACGCCCCCGACACCGCCCTCGCCGCCGGCCCGTCCCTGCAGGACGCCCCGGACGCCCTCGAGAACGACTTCCTCCCCATCAACGGGACCGACTACGTCGAGTTCTACGTCGGCAACGCGAAGCAGGCGGCCCACTACTACCAGTCGGCCTTCGGCTTCCGGCTCGTCGGCTACCGCGGCCCCGAGACCGGCCACCGCGACGCCGCGAGCTACCTCCTCCAGCAGGGCAAGATCCGGTTCGTCCTCACGACGCCGATCCGCTCCGGCAACCCCATCGCCGACCACATCTACAAGCACGGCGACGGCGTCAAGGACATCGCGCTCTGGGTGGACGACGCCCGGAGCGCCTTCGAGGAGACCACCAAGCGCGGGGCCGTCCCCGTCCGCGAGCCCGAGGTGCTGGAGGACGAGCACGGCCAGGTCGTCGTCGCCGCGATGGGCACCTACGGCGACACCATCCACACGTTCGTGGAGCGGAAGGACTACGACGGCCTGTTCATGCCCGGCTTCGAGCCGGCCGGGAACCCCCACTGGCAGCCCGAGGAGGTCGGCCTGAAGTACGTCGACCACTGCGTCGGCAACGTCCACCTCGGCGACATGAACCGGTTCGTCGACTACTACTCGGAGACGATGGGCTTCCGGAACCTCCTCTCGTTCACCGACAAGGACATCTCGACGGAGTACTCCTCGCTGATGTCGAAGGTGATGAGCAACGGGAACGAGCGGATCAAATTCCCCATCAACGAGCCCGCGAAGGGGAAGCGGAAGAGCCAGATCGACGAGTACCTCGAGTTCTACGACGGCGCCGGCGTCCAGCACGTCGCCATGGCGACCTCGGACATCCTCGCGACGGTCACGGCCCTCCGCAACCGCGGCGTCGAGTTCCTGACGGTCCCGACGACGTACTACGAGGAGCCCCAGGGCCGCGTCGGCACGATCGACGAGCCCGTGGACCGGCTGGCCGAGCTCGGCGTCCTCGTCGACCGCGACCCCGACGGCTACCTCCTCCAGATCTTCACCAAGCCCGTCGAGGACCGCCCGACCGTCTTCTACGAGATCAT
>JAWWCA010000121.1:0-11179 GCA_033720695.1 Rubricoccaceae bacterium | reverse complement strand
CTCGACGCGGCCACGACCGCGCTCATGCAGGCGCTGGCCGGGGAGTACACCGCCGTCGAGCGCCGCACCGGCGGCGACGGTGGGCCCAGCGGCGCCCTCGTGTTCCTCATCCTCCTCATCGTCGTGCTGGTGGCGTTGAGCATGGCCGGTCGCCACTCGGGCGGCTCGGGAGGCGGCGGGCGGCGTCGCAGCCACGGTTGGGGCGGGCCCGGCGTGGTCGTCTTCCCCGGCGGCGGCTGGGGCGGCGGCCGCAGCGGCGGTGGGCTCGGCGGCGGCTTCAGCGGCGGCTTCGGCGGGTTCGGCGGCGGTGGGTTCGGCGGCGGCGGGGCCGGCGGCTCCTGGTAGAGAACGAATCGGCGGGGCGTGTGCGTTCTCCGGCTCCGCGGCGCGCGCCCGTATCTTCCGCCCGTTCCCCCCGCCCCCCGATGGACCGCCTCGCCACCCTCCTCGAGTTCCACCGCAACGACCCGGGCGACCCGTTCACCCGGTTCGCCCTTGCGCAGGAATACCGGAAGGCCGGCGACGACGACCGGGCGCTCGCCTTCTTCGAGGGCCTCGTGCAGGACCACCCCGACTACGTGGGCACCTACTACCACCTCGGCAAGCTCTACGAGCGCCTCGGCCGCGACGAGTCGGCCGTGGCGGCCTACCGCGCGGGCGTCGCCGCGGCGACGCGGGTGGGCGACACCCACGCCCGGGCCGAGCTGCAGGGCGCTCTCCTTGCCGCCGAGGGCCTCGGCTTCGACGACGACTGACGGCCATGCGCTTCCTCTCCCCCCGACGCGTGGTGCCCCTCGGGGCGCTCATGCTCCTCCTCGTGCCGGCCCTCGCCCTCGCGCAGCCTCGCCCGGCCATCTACGTCGTCCAGCCCGGCGACACCCTCTACCGCATCGCCACGGAGCAGGGGATGAGCGTCGAGGCGCTGCGCCGGCTGAACGGCCTCGACGGCGACGTGATCTCCGTGGGCCAGCGGCTCCGGCTCACGAACGCGATCCCGCTCCCGGACCCCCGCCCCGATGGCACGGACCTCCCGGGCGGGCCCCCGCCCGGCGATGCGCCGCGGCCGCCCGTTCGCGCCGAGGGCGCTCCACCGGCGCGCCCCGTGCCCCTCTCGTCCGCCGCGGCCCCGCCGCAGGCGCCGGCGGCCGAGGACCGTGAGGTCTACACCGTCCGCGCCGGAGACACCCTCTTCGGGATCGCGCTCCAGTTCGACACCACCGTCGAGGCGCTCCGCCGCCTCAACAACATCCAGGGCGACCGGATCGACGTGGGGCAGCGGCTCGTGGTGGCGCCCGGCGGCGGCGGCAACGCGGGCGCCTCCCCGGTGCCCGAGCGCCCCTGGCGCATCGACGAGACGAACGTGCCCGCCGACCTCGTCCACTTCGTCGAGCCCGGCGAGACGCTCTACAGCATCGCCGTGGCGCTCGGCCTGCGCGTCGAGGACCTCACGTCGATGAACCGGCTGACGACGGCGCCGCTCGAGCCCGGCCACGTCCTCCGCCTCCCGCGCCCCGTGGACCCGCGGTGGGCCGCCGAGCCGCGGCCACTCCCGGCAGCCGATACCGTCGGCCTCGCCCTCGTCTACCCGTCGGTGATGGTGGGGCGCCCGCTCGCCAGCGGGGCGCCCTACGACCCCGCCGCGCTCACGGCCAGCCACCGGACGCTCCCCCTCGGCACCGTCGTCCTCGTGACGAACCCGGCCAGCGGGCGGAGCACGTTCGTGACCGTCGAGGACCGGGGGCCCGTCAGCCAGAGCTACCTCCTCGAGCTCTCCGAGGCCGCCGCCGACGTGCTCGACCTCGACCCCAACGCCGCGCGGCGCGTCGAGCTGCGGACGCTCCCCTAGCCGCGGCCCCGGGGCTCGCGCATCCCGGCACGGGGAGGCTGCGTAGGGGCGACGGCACGCACCTGCCCTCCCCATGCCCACCGACGCCGACCGGATCGCCGAACTCGCTCGTCTGTCCGACCCCACCCTGCCCCCCGCGCCGCCCGGCGGCCCGTCCCGGCTGGCGCCGGACGGCTACCTCGCTGCGACGCGGACGGCGACCTACGGCTTCCTCGCCGCGCTCCCGCTCCTCGTGCTCTACGAGGTCGGCATCCTGCTCGCAAACGCGGGGCAGGTCCAGCAGGTCCGCGTCGGCGCCGACGTGTGGCTGAAGTCGCTCCTCGCGTTCTTCGGCGGGACGGGCTGGATGGCGCTGGGCCTCGCGGTCCTCGCGATTGGGGCGGGGGTGTACTGGTCTGAGCGCCGCCGCCGGCCGCCGCTCCGGGCGCGGTTCTTCGGGCTGATCGTGGCCGAGAGCCTCGTCTACGCCGTGCTCCTCGCGCTCGTGGTGGGCGGGGTGGTGGGCCTGCTCTTCGGCGTGTGGGCGACGCCCGCTGTCCTCCTGGCGCAGCTGGCGGAGCTCCCGCTCGGGCTCCAGCTCGCCCTCTCGATCGGCGCGGGGCTCTATGAGGAGCTGGTGTTCCGGGTGCTCCTCGTGGGCGGCCTGTTCCTCCTCGCGCGCCGGCTCCTCCCGAAGCCGTGGCAGGCCTACCTCGCCGCGGCCCTCGTGGGCGCCTTCGTGTTCAGCCTCGTCCACTACGTCGGCGTCTACGGCGACCCGTTCACGCTGCCGTCGTTCTCGTTCCGGTTCCTGTTCGGCCTCGCGCTCAACGGCGTCTTCCTCCTCCGGGGGTTCGCCGTGGCGGCCTGGACGCACGCGCTCTACGACGTGCTCGTGGTGACCGGCTCGTTCGGGTGAGGGATCAGGGAGCGGGGTTGGGGCGTGCGGCGCTCGCTGCCCACCCCGCCGCCCGCCCATGGACCCCGACGCCCTCTCCCTCGACTCCCTCGCGGTCCACGCCGGGCGCGAGGACCTCGCCGCCCTCGGCGTCCACGCCCTCCCCCTCGACCTTTCGACGACCTACCCCATCGCCGACCTCGGCGAGGCCGTCGACAGCCTGGACCGGCTGACGGCGGGCGCGGCGTCGGCGCCGAACCCGGTCTACGCGCGCCTCCTCAACCCGACCGCCGCCCGCTTCGAGGCGGGGCTCGCCGCCCTGGAGGGGACCGAGGAAGCCGTCGCGTTCGCCTCCGGCATGGCGGCGCTCACGGCGTGCGTGCTCGCAGCGCGGACGGCCGAGAAGAACCACGTCGTCGGCGTCCGGCCCATCTACGGGTCGACGGACCGGCTGCTCTCGTCGGGGATGCTCGGCGTGGACGTGACGTGGACCGACGCCGACGGCATCGCGGCGGCGGTGCGGCCCGAGACCGCGCTCGTCCTCCTCGAGACGCCCGTGAACCCGACGCTGGACCTGCAGGACATCGCCGCCGCGGCCGACGCCGCGGGCGGGGTCCCGCTCTGCGTGGACTCCACGTTCGCCTCGCCCGTGCTCCAGCAGCCGGCCCGGCACGGCGCCGCCCTCGTCATGCACTCCGCCACCAAGTTCATCGGCGGCCACGGCGACGTGCTGGCCGGCGCGGTGGCGTGCTCGGCGGCGTGGGCGAGGCGCCTGCGCGAGGTCCGCGTCTTCACGGGGGCCGTCCTCCACCCGCTCGGGGCCTACCTCCTCCACCGGGGCCTCACGACGCTCCCGCTGCGCGTCCGCCGCGCGCAGGCCACGGCGTCGGTGCTGGCCGAGCGGCTGGCGTCGCACCCGGCCGTGACACGCGTGCTCTACCCCGGCGTCGCGGGCGGCGACCCGCGCGGGCTCCTCGGCCGCCAGCAGGAGGGCCCGGGCCCCATGCTCTCGTTCGACGTGGGCACGTACGCGGCGGCCGAGCGGCTCATGCGCCGCGTCCGGCTCATCTCGCCCGCCGTCAGCCTGGGCTCCGTCGACACCCTCGTCCAGCACCCGGCCGGCCTCACGCAGCGCGTCGCGCGCGACGACACGCGCGCGGCCGGCGGGGTCTCGCCCGGGCTCCTGCGGCTCTCGGTGGGGTTGGAAGCGCCGGAGGATCTGTGGGCGGATCTGGAACGTGCGCTTGACGCCTAATTCGGGAGATCGGCCGCTGAGCAGGGGCGGTGTGGTGTTCATGCGGAGGCGTCCGCGTGCGCGTGGAGGCTCAGAGAAAGAACGCCCGAAGTCAGCCGACCCCGGAACCTGTCGAGGGCGGCGCCATAGGAAAGCAGCGTGCTACGGCTCAGGACTTTCCGTATGGCTACCGTGTCTGGACCCCACGCCGCCTAGCACCCTACTTCGGGACGGCCCCTGCGACACCCCACGCTCGCGCTGCGGCCGCCCCTTTTTTTCTCCCTCACCAGCCCCCTCGCCGCGACGCCCATGTACGTGCCTCGTTCGCAACGGATGCTCGATCAGTACCTCCAGGAGATCGGGCAGGTCCCCCTGCTCACGCCGGAGCAGGAGGTGGATCTCGCGCGCCGCATCAAGGAAGGCGACCAGGCCGCCCTCCACCAACTCGTCCGCGCCAACCTCCGCTTCGTCGTCTCCGTCGCGAAGAAGTACCAGGGGCAGGGGCTCTCCCTCGCCGACCTCATCTCGGAGGGGAACTACGGCCTCGTGAAGGCGGCGCAGCGGTTCGACGAGACGCGGGGGTTCAAGTTCATCTCCTACGCCGTGTGGTGGGTGCGCCAATCGATCCTCAAGGCGCTGAGCGATCAGGTCCGGACAGTCCGCCTCCCGCTCAACCGCGTCGGGACGCTGAGCAAGATGCGGAAGGCGAGCGCGCGGCTCCAGCAGGAGCTCGGCCGCGTGCCGACGACGGAGGAGGTGGCCGACGAGCTCGGCATCAAGGAGGAGAAGGTCCGCGAGGGGATGCAGCACGCCCGCCGCTCGCTCTCGATGGACGCCCCCTTCGACGACGACGACGGCAACAGCCTCCTCGACGTCCTCACCGACGACTCCTTCGAGCAGCCCGACGAGGACCTCACCAACGAGAGCCTCAACATCGACATCGAGCGGGCGCTCGCCACGCTGCACCCGCGCGAGGCCGAGATCACGCGGCTCTACTTCGGCATCGGGCACGAGCAGCCGCTCACGCTCGTCGAGGTCGGCCAGCGGTTCGGGCTCACGCGCGAGCGCGTCCGCCAGATCAAGGAGAAGGCGCTCCGGAAGCTCCGCCAGAAGCACCGCCGCGAGGAGCTCATGGCGCACCTCAACTAGCGCGCGCCGCTCCCAGCCTCAGGCCCGGCTGCCCCTCGGCGGCCGGGCCTTTTCCATGGCCGGCCACGGAGGGGCCGGCCCCCGCCGCGACGGAGGGGCGCCGAGCACGGGGCTCCGAACCACACGCGCCCGGGCCCCTGCGTGGGACCCGGGCGCGCCGGAAGAGAGCCGCTCGGGGCGGCTGTCTGTGCGCTAGAACGCGAGCGTCATCCGGCCCGTCTGCACGTCGCTGCCGATGACGAGGCGGTAGACGTAGGTGCCCGCCGCGAGGCCGTCGGCCTGGAACACGGCGGTGTGGGCGCCCGCCTCCATCCGGCCGTCGGCGAGGACGGCGACCTCCCGGCCCAGCACGTCGTAGACGGCGAGGCGGACGTCGGTCGCCTCGGCGACCTCGAAGCGGATGGCGGTCTCCCGCGCGAACGGGTTCGGGCTCACCGCGGCGCGGGCCGCCTGCACCGCGTCGGCCGCGAAGAGCTCGCCGTCGGGGGCGGGGGCGTCGGCCGAGGGCTCGCCCACGCGCGGGGCCGAGAAGAAGAAGCTCTCGGCGTAGTCGTCGCAGTTGGAGCCCGAGCCGTCCTCGAGGTTGAGCGTCAGGTTGTAGGTCCCGGCGGGGGCCCGGCTCGGGACGCTGAGGTTGTAGGTCTGGCTGGACGAGGAACCGGCACCGACGTTGAAGCTCCCGACGCTGCGGGTGCCCTGGGGGTTGCCGCCGTTCCGGTTGTAGTCGAGCGTGAGGGTGGCCGTCTCCGTGGAAGAGCCGCTGTTCTGGACCGTGACCTGGATGGTCAGGATGCGGGTGGTCGCGTTGTAGGACATGTCCGCCGACGAGAACGAGAGGTCGCAGCCGCCGCCGCCCTTCGTGGCCCAGATCGTCGGGCGGTAGGTGGCCGTCTGGGCGTCCATCCGGATGGACTGCCCCTCCGTGAACTCGATCATGCACGAGTCGTCGGTGTAGTCCATGAAGTTCCGGATGGGGTCGACGCCGCCGCCGGAGCAGGTGTCGCGTCCGAACGGGCAGCCGAAGGCGGGGCTCGACTCGGGCGGGGTATCGGACACGAGGTCGCCGCCGCCGAAGCAGCCGCCCTGGAAGGTGTGGTAGAGTCCGAGGTAGTGGCCCACCTCGTGGGTCCCGGTGTCGCCCTGGTTGTAGGGGAACGCGTTGCCGCCCGGGAGCGACTGGTCGAGCACGACGACGCCGTGGCGGTAGTCGTTCTCGGGGTAGCTCCAGGGGAAGACGGCGAAGCCGAGGATGCCGCCGGAGGGGCTGCAGGTGTAGAAGTTGAGGTGGGTGCGCGGGCTGAAGTTCATCGCCAGCTTCATCGGGTTCGGGTTGCTGTAGCAGCCGGTGTACCACGACGAGTTTTCCACGCGGTTGACGCGGTCCTTCACGAAGCGGAAGCTCGTGTTGAAGCCGCCCGTGGTGCCGTCGAAGGCGTTGTTCAGGACGTTGATCTGGGAGTCGAGCCACGCCTCCGGGACGTTGCCCTGGCCGCCGGAGTAGACGACGTTGAAGGCGACGGGGATCGTCACGACGCCGGTCGCGCTGAGGGCGTCGGGGTTCCGCTCGAGGTACGAGGTGGCGTAGGCCTCGACGGCGGCCATCTGCCTGTCGGAGGACTCCGGCACGGCGCAGCGGACGGCCGGGACCTTCTCCCCGTTCGCGGTCAGGATGTGGGTGTCGGGCGTGAGGACTTCGGAGGTGCCGCTCGGGGCGGCATGCTGCGCCTGGGCGCCGACGGCGACGAAGGCCAGGAGCAGGAAGGCGGCGCTCCATCGGAGGGCTGGGGCGCAGGAGGAGGCAAATCGCATGGTGCCGGGGGTGGGGTGGGGAGGACCGGACCGGGGAGGCTCGTGGCGGGCGGCGCAAACGCCAAGCGCACGGTCGGCAGAGGGTTAGCCTCCAAAGGTAGTGCGCGGTCGGCGCGAAGGCCAGGCCAGCGCCCGATTAACGCCGTCTAGCACAGCCTGTTGGGGGTCCCCGGAACGAAACCATTCCCGCCCAGCGCCGCCGCCGGCCCCCGCCCATAACGAGCACCGCCCGGACGCGGGCGGCGTCCGGGCGGCGGGTGTGGAGCATGGCGGATTCGAACCGCCGACCTCTACAATGCCATTGTAGCGCTCTACCAACTGAGCTAATGCCCCGAGGGGACCCAAAACATACAGCCTCGGCAGAGGGGGAGTCAATTGAGGGTCTGCGAAGACGACGCGGCGCCGTGGCCTGGGGGCGCGGTACCTTCCGCCGCCCCTCGCCGCTCCGCCCCTCGATGCCCGAGCCCGCCCGCCCCGTGCACGTCGCCAAGTTCGGCGGCACCTCCGTCGGCACGCCCGAGCGGGTGCAGCGCGTGGTGGCCCTCTCGGCCGAGACCCCCGCGCGCTACCGCCGCATCGTCGTCGCCTCCGCGTTCGGCGGCGTGACGGACCAGTTGCTGGCGGCGCTCCAGGCCGCCGAGGCGCGGACCGACGAGCACCGCCCGATCCTCGACGCGCTCCGCCGGCGCCACCGCGACGCGCTCGACGCCCTCGCGCCCGAGGCCGAGCGGGCGGCGCTGTGGGGCGAGCTCGAGGCCGCCTTCGGGGAGACCCGCGAGCTGCTCGACGGGGTCTCCCTCCTCCGCGAGTGCACGCCGCGCGTGCACGACGCCGTGGTCTCGCTCGGCGAGCGGGCGAGCGCGCCGCTCGTCGCCGCGGCCTTCCGGGACGCCGGCCACGCTGCCGTGGCCCTCGACGCCCGCGCCTTCATCCGCACCGACGACGCCTTCGGCGAGGCCGCCGTGGACTTCGAGGCCACCCGCGCCCTCGCGCGCGAGGCCGTCGCCGCCGTCCCGGCCGACGCCTTCGCCGTCGTCACCGGCTTCATCGCCACGACGGAGGCGGGCGTCACGACCACGCTCGGCCGCTCGGGCTCCGACTACACCGCCACGATCCTCGCCGGCGCCCTCGACGCCGAGGCGTGCGTGATCTGGACCGACGTGGACGGCGTGCTCTCGGCCGACCCCCGCCTGGTGCCGGAGGCGTTCACGCTGCCGCGCCTGAGCTACGAGGAGGCCGCCGAGCTGGCCCACTTCGGCGCCAAGGTGCTGCACCCGCGCACGATGCGGCCGCTCCAGCCCGCGGGCATCCCCCTCGTCATCAAGAACACGCTCCGCCCCGAGCATCCCGGCACGCGGATCGGGCCCGAGCGGGGCGCGGGGGGCATCCACGCCGTCACGGCCGCGCGCGGGGCCGCGCTCGTCCGCTTCGAGGGCGCCGGCGTCCTCGGCGTGCCCGACCTCGCCGCGCGCCTCTTCGACGTCCTCGCCGACGCCGGCGTCGAGGTGCTCCTCGTGGCGCAGGCCTCGAGCGAGGGGAGCCTCTGCCTCGTGGTGAAAGAGGCCGTGGCCGAGGAGGCCGAGCGCCGGCTGCGGAAGGCGTTCGCCCGCGAGCGCGAGCGCGGCGACCTCCGGGGCATCACCGTCGAGCCGGGCCAGGCCGTCGTGGCCGCCGTGGGCGACTTCGTGCGGGAGGCGCCGGGGCTGGCGGGGCGGATGTTCGCCACGCTCGGGCGCGCCCACGTCAACTGCCACGCGATCGCGCAGAGCGGCGGCGAGCACAACCTCTCCGCCGTCGTCGCGGACGCCGACGCGCCCGTGGCCGTCCGCGCCCTCCACGAGGCGTTCGCCCTCCGCCGCCTCCGCGCGCACGTCTTCGTGATCGGGGCCGGCACGCTGGGGCGGCGGCTCCTCGACCTCCTCGCGCAGCAGGCCGCTCCCCTCCGGGAAGGGCACCGCCTGAACCTCCAGCTCGTCGGCGTCGCCACCTCGGGGCGGCAGGTGTTCGACGAGGCCGGGCTCCCGCCCGCAGAGGCCCTCGCGCAGCTGAGCAGCGGCGCCGACGGCACGCTGGAGGCGCTCGTGGACCGGCTCGTCGCGGCGCGTCTGGAGCGCCTCATCGTTGTGGACGCGACGCCCTCGGCGGCCGTGGCGCGGCGCCACGCCGACCTCCTCCGCGCGGGCATCGCCGTCGTCACGCCGAACAAGGCGGCGACGATGGCGGACGCGGCGGCGTGGCAGGCGGCGCAGGCGGCCGCCGCCGAGGGCGAGGCCCCCTACCTCTACGAGACGACGGTCGGCGCCGGCCTCGGCGTCGTCGCGGCGCTCCGCGACCTCCTCCGCACCGGCGACGCCATCCGCCGCATCGAGGGCGTGCTCTCGGGCACGCTCGCGTTCGTCTTCAACCGGATGCGCGAAGGGGCCGCCTTCTCCGAGGCCGTCCGGGAGGCGCAGGCGCGCGGCCTCACCGAGCCCGACCCGCGCGACGACCTCTCGGGCCGCGACGTGGCGCGCAAGCTGGCCCTCCTCGCTCGGGAAATCGCCAGGTTCCCGCAGGGAAGGGGCCTCGCCGCCGACCCCGCCGACGCGGCCGTCGAGAGCCTCGTGCCCGAGCCGCTGCGGGAGGTGCCGCGCGAGGCGTTCCTCCGCCGCCTCCCGGAGCACGACGCGGCGTGGCGCGACCGGCTCGCCGCCGCCGAGGGGCAGCTCCAGTACGTCGCCCGGCTGGGCGAGGACGGCCGCATCCGCGCGGGCGTCGAGGCCGTCGCGCCGGGCTCGCCGCTGGGGGATCTTCGCGGGCCGTCGCTCGTCGTCGCCTTCCACACGGCGCGCTACGCGCCCGAGCCCCTCGTCATCCAGGGGCCCGGCGCGAACGCCGACGTCACCGCCGCCGTCCTCCTGGCCGACATCGTCCGCGCCGCCGAAGCCATGCGGTAACCGCCATGCAGGAGATCGCCCCCGACGTGCACCACCTCGCGCTGATGCCCTTCAGCAGCGTCAACGCCTACTTCGCCGACGGCGTCCTCTTCGACGCAGGCGTGCGCAGCTCGGAGGCGAAGATCCGGCGCGCGCTCGGGGGGCGGGCCGTGAAGGCCCACGCCCTCACGCACGCCCACCCGGACCACCAGGGCGCCAGCCACGCCGTCTGCGAGGCGCTCGGCCTCCCGCTCTGGGTCGGCGCCGCCGATGCCCCCGTGATGGAGGGCTCCGCGCCGATGCCGATGCCGGACAACGCCCTCGCGCGGCTCACCGCTCGGGCGTGGGCGGGGCCGCCGCACCCGGTGGCCCGACGGCTCGCCGAGGGCGACGCGGTCGGCCGCTTCACCGTGATCGAGACGCCGGGCCACACCGCGGGCCACGTCGTGTTCTGGGACGAGAAGGCGCGCGTGCTCGTGCTCGGCGACGTCCTCCGCAACATCAGCTACCTCACGCTCCAGCCCGGGCTCCGCGAGCCGCCCGAGCTCTTCACGCCCGACCCCGCGCAGAACCGCGCCTCGGCCCGCACGCTACTCGGCCTCCGCCCCAAGCTCGTCCTCTTCGGCCACGGCCCGCCCCTCCGCGACCCCGGCCGGTTCGAGGCCTTCATCCAGGCGCTGCCGGAATGACCTCCACCGTGTCCGGTCATCCTGAGCGTAGTGAGCGCCGGCGAGCGGAATCGAAGGATCTCTGCTGCGACGGAGCCCCGGAACCGGCAGAGATCCCTCGACTCCGCTTCGCTCCGCTCGGGATGACGGGGCGAGCGAGAGGCGTACCGAGCTACCGACTCCCTTCCGCTGAACCATGAACCTCGCCCTCGTAGGGACCGGCCGGATGGGCCAGGCCGTCGCGGCCGTGGCCGAGGACGCGGGGCACGCCGTCGTCGCCCGCTTCGACGGCAGCCGACCGCTCCTCGACGCCCGCGGCCCCGACGCGCTCGGCGGCGCCGACGCCGTCGTGGACTTCTCGCTCCCGGACCTCGCGCTCGACCACCTCCACCGCTACTGCTTCTGGGGCGTCGACGCCGTCGTCGGCACGACGGGCTGGTACGACGACCTCGACCGGGTGCGGGACTGGGTGGAGGAAGGTCAGAATGGCGTCCTCTACGCGCCCAACTTCTCGCTCGGCGTGGCCGTCCTCGTCCGCGCCCTCCGCGGCGCGCTCCCGCTCCTCGACCGCCTCCCCGCCTACGACGCCTGGGTCCACGAGGCTCACCACACCGGGAAGGTGGACAGCCCCAGCGGCACCGCCCGCCTCCTCGCCGACGAACTGCTCGCCGGGCTGGCGCG
>JAWWCA010000120.1:0-11307 GCA_033720695.1 Rubricoccaceae bacterium | reverse complement strand
GTCGCCGACGCGCTCCCACGTGAACCCCTCGCCGGGGGCGGGGAGGCCGCCCTCGGGGAGATCCTGCGCCGCCGCCGGGGCGAGGGCGACCAGCGCGCTGAGAACGAGGAGGACGAAGGCGAGCAGCGGCTTCATCATCGGAGAGCGTGGGGCGGCGGGCTGGCGTGAGCCGGTGAGCGGCCGAGCCTGTTGCGAGGGACGCAGGAATCGGTACGCGAGAGCCGTGCAGGGATCGACGAGGGCAGGAACCACAGGGTAGGAAATACAGCTCGGAGAACCAAGCGCGACCGGCATCGGCCGCGGCGCGAGACCGGTCAGACGCTCCTCGAACGCGACGTAGGGCCCGCCCCCACACCGCGGGGCAGGGGCGGCCTACGGGCCCGGGCGCGGGCGCACGGCCCCGCCGGGGCATCCGCCGTGCGTTCTTGCCGGGCCCGCGAACGCTCCCCCCGAATGGCCGACCCCTTCGTCCCCGCCTCCGACCTCGGCATCCTCGAGTCGCCCGAGGAGATCCTCTCGACGCTCACGCGCGAGGGGAAGCGCAAGTGGCTCTACCCCACCCCGAGCAAGGGCCGGTTCTGGCGCCAGCGGCAGCTCCTCGGCTGGGGCCTCATCGCCCTCTTCGTGGCCCTCCCCATCGTCCGCATCGGCGGGAAGCCGGCCGTCCTCCTCGACATCGCCCACCGGGAGTTCACCCTCTTCGGGTTCACGTTCTACCCGACCGACACCTTCTTCCTCCTGCTGTTCGGGATCGCGGCGCTCGTGTCGGTCGCGCTCCTGACCGCCCTCCTCGGGCGCGTGTGGTGCGGGTGGGGCTGCCCGCAGACGGTCTACCTCGAGTTCGTCTACCGCCCCCTGGAGCGGCTCATCGAGGGGAAGGAGCACGTCCGCGCCCGCCGCGACGCGGGGCCGTGGACGCTCGACAAGGCGTGGCGGAAGGGGGTCAAGTGGGCGATCTACGCGCTGCTCTCCGTCGCCCTCGCCCACGTCTTCGTGAGCTACGTCGTGGGGTGGGAGGCGCTGCTCGGCTGGATGACCGGCTCGCCCCTCGACCACTGGGGCTTCTTCGTGCTCATGGCCGGCACGAGCGCGCTCGTCCTGTTCGACTTCGGCGTCTTCCGCGAGCAGATGTGCACCATCACGTGCCCCTACGCCCGCTTCCAGAGCGTGCTCATGGACGAGGACTCGATGATCGTCTCCTACGACCCGAACCGGGGCGAGCCGCGCGGCAAGGGCAAGGCGCGCGAGGGGCTGGGCGACTGCGTCGACTGCTACGCCTGCGTGCGCACCTGCCCGACGGGCATCGACATCCGCGACGGGCTCCAGATGGAGTGCGTCGCCTGCACCCAGTGCATCGACGCCTGCGACCCCATCATGGACGCCATCGGGAGGCCGCGCGGGCTCATCCGCTACACCTCCGAGCACGCGCTCGAAGGCCGGCCCACGCGCGTGCTCCGGCCGCGAACGGTGCTCTACGGTGCCCTCCTCGTCGCCGTGGCCACGATGTTCACGATCGCGCTCACCACGCGCGGGGCCTACGACGTGGCCCTCGTCCGCACGCCGGGCGCCACGTTCACCGAGCTGCCCGGCGACCTCATCGCCAACAGGGTCGCCCTGCGCGTCCAGAACCAGACGGCCCGGCCGGTCACGTTCACCGTCGAGGCCGTGGCGCCGGCCGGGGCCGACGTGCGGCTGGGCGCGGTGCAGCCGGTGGCCTTGGGGCCCCGAGCGATGGAGCGGCTCAGCGGCTTCGTCGTCGTGTCCGCGGCCTCGTTCGCGGGTCGGGCGCAGCAGGAGGCCACCGTCCGCCTCGTCTTCAGCGACGGACAGGAGGAGGCGCTCACCTTCCCCGTCCTCGGCCCCAGCCGGTGAGCCGGAGGCCTGGCCTGTCCCTGCCGCCCTCCGATCGCGGCGTCAGGAGCCGAGGTCTGCCAGGCGGACGCCTCCCTCCTGAATGCGGGTGGCGAGAACGTCGAGCGTCGTCTGGGTGAACAGGGCCTGGACCTGCTGGCGCGCGAGCGTCCACTGCTCGTGGAGCGGACAGGGCTGCCGGGTGCCGCACCCCGGGAGCCCCAGCACGCACGCCTCGAACAGGGCCGGCCCATCGAGCGCGCGGACGATGTCGTCGAGCGTGATCCTGCGAGGGGAGCGTGCGAGCCGAACGCCGCCGTGCGGGCCGCGTGTGGACTCGAGGAGGCCCTGCTGGATCATCGCCTGCGCGATCTTGGCGAGGAAGGGGTAGGAGATGCCCAGTGCCGCGCTCACGTCGCGGATGGGGGTGTAC
This sequence comes from Rubricoccaceae bacterium, assembly GCA_033720695.1. GTDB lineage: Bacteria > Bacteroidota > Rhodothermia > Rhodothermales > Rubricoccaceae > DATGQT01. Next base: position 9,023 of record JAWWCA010000120.1, on the reverse strand, counting down.
GCGCCGGGCGCCGCGGAGGCGAGGTGGAGGGCCGCGCGGAGGCCGTACTCGCAGCTTTTGGAGAGCACCATGAGGGAGGGGCGGGGCCGCTGGGGTCCGTGAAGAGGCCGTGATCCGCGGTGCGCTGGATCGACTCCGGTTGATTTAAGATAGACGTGTCCTAAATTAAGCGCCAGCCCTCTCCCTCCCGGCTTATAAAGGGATGCTCTATATCAGGACAAAATACTCCGAAGTCCTTTTTGTAGGAGTTCCCCCTACGCCCTGCGCCAGGGCCACCCGAGCGCACCGTCGGGGGCGCCCCGAGCGTGCGCCTCCCCTGCCTGTCCGTCCTTTGCATCACCCCCCCGTCCCGCATCCGGACTCGACCGATGAACCACCGACTCCGCACCACGCTCTCGCTGACCCTGCTGCTCTCCCTGGCCGCCTGCGGCGGCGAGTCGCCCTCCCCTGATCCGGCGGACGGCGCCGCCCCGGTCCCCGCCGATGCCGACCTCCCGATCCAGGGCACGATGGACATCGGCCCCATCGACGCGGCGCTCGCGGTGCAGGGCGAGACGCTCTACACGACCCGCTGCACGACCTGCCACAAGATGGACGAGCGCTACGTCGGCCCGGCGCTGGGCGACGTGATGGCGCGGCGCGAGCCGGAGTGGGTCATGAACATGATCCTCGCACCCGACAAGATGATCGTGACCGACCCCGAGGCGCAGGCGCTCCTCGCGGAATACAGCGTCCCGATGACGAACCAGAACCTCACCCGGGACGAGGCGCGGGCCATCGTCGAGTACCTCCGGCAGACCGCCGAGGCCCCCTGACCGGCCACCCACCCCGTCCACCGTCCCCACCAGCCGAGAGGCCCGTCATGACCCTCACCAAACCCCTCCTGTTCTCCCTCGCGCTGATCGCGGGGCTCGCCGCGATGGTCGTGGCCTGCCAGACCTCCGGCTCCGCCGTGGGCGGCGCCGACGCCGCGCAGCAAGCCTACGTCGCGCCGGGCGAGCACGACGACTTCTACGCCTTCATGTCGGGCGGCTACAGCGGCCAGCTCTCCGTCTATGGCCTGCCCTCGGGGCGGCTCTTCCGCGTCATCCCCGTCTTCTCCCAGGACGCTGAGAAGGCCTATGGCTACTCCGAGGAGACCAAGCCGATGCTGATGACCTCGCACGGGTTCATCCCGTGGGACGACGCGCACCACCCCGAGCTCTCCCAGACCGACGGCGTGCCGGACGGGCGGTGGATCTTCATCAACGGCAACAACACCCCGCGCGTGGCCCGCATCGACCTCGCGAGCATGACGACCGACGAGATCATCGAGATCCCCAACTCGTCGGGCAACCACGCCTCCCCGTTCGTGACGCCCAACAACGAGTACGTCGTCGCCGCGACGCGCTTCGCGATCCCGATCCCGAACGAGGACATCCCGCTCGACTCCCTCTCCGAGGCGCTCGACGGCACGCTCACGTTCATCCGCGCCGACGAGGCCGATGCGATGGACATCGCCTTCCAGATCCTCGTGCCCGGCTTCAACTACGACCTCGCCCACTCGGGCAAGGGCGTCTCGGACGGGTGGGCCTTCTTCACGACCTACAACACCGAGCGCGCCACGACGCTCCTCGAGGTCAACGCCTCGCGCAACGACAAGGACTTCATCGCGGCCGTCAACTGGCGGCGGGCCGAGGCGTGCGTGGCCGAGGGACTGGGGCAGCAGCAGCCGGGCCCCTACGTCCACAACTACATGGACGAGCGCCACATGGCCGTCTCCGAGCAGAAGAACGGCGTGACGATGCTCACGCCCGACGCCTGCCCGGACATGGTCTACTTCCTCCCGACGCCCAAGAGCCCGCACGGCGTGGACGTGGACCCCACCGGCGAGTACATCGTCGGCGGCGGCAAGCTGGCGACGGTGATCCCGGTCCACTCCTTCACGAAGATGCTCGCGGCGATCGAGAACGAGCAGTTCGAGACGACCGTGGACGGCATCCCCGTGCTCCAGTACGAGGCCGTGCTCCACGGCGAGGTCGAGAACCCCGGCCTCGGGCCGCTCCACACCGAGTTCGACGGGACCGGCCACGCCTACACCTCGGCCTTCCTCTCGTCCGAGATCGTGAAGTGGAATATCGAGCGGACCGAGGTCGTCGACCGCGTGCCGACCTACTACAGCATCGGCCACCTCATGATTCCGGGCGGCGACAGCCGGGAGCCGTGGGGCCAGTACGTGGTCGCGCTCAACAAGATCACCAAGGACCGCTACCTCCCGACGGGCCCCGAGCTGGCCCACTCGGCGCAGCTCTACGACATCTCGGGCGACCGCATGCGCCTCGTGCTCGACTTCCCGACGATTGGCGAGCCGCACTACGCGCAGGCCCTCCCGGCCGACCTCATCCGCGACCGCCAGGTCCAGATCTATGAGCTGAGCGAGAACACCAACCCGTACGCCATCACGACCGAGGACGAGGCCCGCGTCGAGCGCAACGGCAACGAGGTCCACGTCTACATGTCCACGATCCGCACGCACTTCGCGCCGGACAACATCGAGGGCATCCGCGTCGGCGACGACGTGTACTTCCACGTCACGAACCTGGAGCAGGACTGGGACGTGCCGCACGGCTTCGCCGTGATGGGCGCCCAGAACTCCGAGCTGCTGGTGATGCCGGGCGAGACGCGCACGATCCACTGGAAGCCGCTGCGCCCGGGCATCCACCCGTTCTACTGCACCGACTTCTGCTCGGCGCTGCACCAAGAGATGCAGGGGTACATCCGCGTCTCGCCGGCGGGCTCGTCGGTGCCGCTCGTGTCGAGCGTGGGGGGCAGCTCCGCGTCCGGCTAGCGCCCGACTGTTGGGTGAGGGGGGTCGGGACCGCCTCCGGCTCGGCCCTCCTCGCCCGCCCCCTCCGACTGATCCCGCCCTCGGACTTTTGTCATGACCACGCGCTCGCGCATCCTCCTCGCGCTCGCCGCCCTCCTGCTCGGGCTGGCGTACGTGCTCCCGCTGTGGCGCGTCTCGCTGGAGGCCCCGCAGTACCCCGGCGGCATCGGGATGCTGATCTGGATCGACACCATCACGGGCCTCAACCCCCACGACCTCCAGAACATCAACGGGCTCAACCACTACATCGGCATGCAGGAGATCGAGCCCGACGCGATCCCCGAGTTGGACCTGATGCCGTGGCTCTTCGGCGCGCTGATCGTGCTCGGCCTGGGGGCCGCCGCGCTGGGCAGGCGCTGGGCGCTCTACGCCTGGACGGGGCTCTTCGCCCTCCTCCTCGCCGTCGGCTTCGTGGACTACTACAAGTGGGGCTACGACTACGGCCACAACCTCAGCCCGGACGCCGCCATCAAGATCCCGGGCATGGCCTACCAGCCGCCCCTCATCGGCTCGAAGCAGATGCTCAACTTCGTGGCCCACTCGTGGCCCGACACTGGCGGGGCGGCCGTCTTCGGGTCGTTCCTGCTCGCCGTCGTCCTCGTGGTGCTGGAGCTCCGGCGCTGGAAGGCGCAGGCCGCGGAGGCCACGTCCGCTGCGCAGCCTGCGGCGGGTCTCGCCGTCGCCACCGTCCTCGCCGCCGGCCTGGTGGCCGGGTGCCAGCCCGCCCCACAGCCCCTGGTGGTGGGCGAGATGGCGTGTGCGCACTGCCGCATGACCGTCTCCGACGCCCGCTACGGCGCCGAGCTCGCCGCCTCGACCGGCAAGGTCTACCCGTTCGACGCCACCGAGTGCCTGACCGCCTACTTGGCGGAGCACCCGGAGGCAGGCGACGAAGCACACTCGCTCTGGGTGGCAGCCTTCGACGCACCCGGCACACTCCTCCCGGTGAAGGACGCCCATTTCCTCCAGAGCCCTGCGATCCAGAGCCCGATGGGGGGTGGCCTCGCGGCCTACACGACCGCCGAGGCGCGCGAAGCCGCGCGCCTCACGCTCGACGGCCGGGCCCTGGACTGGGACGGCGTGCGGGCGCTCGCCGAGTCGGCCGGGGCGGGCTCCCACGCCACCCACGCCCACTGAGCCCGCCGTCCCATGCGCTTCTTCGTGGTCCTCATGCTGCTCCTCGCGCTGCCCGGCACGCCCTGGGCGCAGGCGACGCACACCGCCGCGCCGGACGGGCCGTCGCTCACCGAGGTGCTCCGGCGGGCCGCGCCGGGCGACCGGATCGTCGTGCGGGCAGGCGTCTACCGCGAACCGACGCTCGTCGTCGACAAGCCCGTCGTCCTGGACGGGGAGCCTGGGGCGGTGCTGGACGGCGAAGGCGAGCGCGTGATCCTCCGCCTCGCGGCCGATCGCGTGACGGTGCGGGGGCTGACCTTCCGCGACACCGGCGTCACGTTCGTCGAGGACCGCGCCGCGCTGCACGTCGAGGAGGTCGGCGGCTGCACGATCACGGGCAACCGCTTCGAGGACACCTTCTTCGGCATCTACCTCGCCGACGTGGACGGCTGCACCGTCACCGACAACGTCCTCGTCGGGGCCGGCGAGCGGGAGTCCCGCTCGGGCAACGGGATCCACCTGTGGTACAGCACGGGCGTGACCGTGGCCCGCAACGAGGTCCGGCGCCACCGCGACGGGATCTACTTCGAGTTCGTCGAGGACAGCGTGGTGGAGGGCAACCTCAGCGAGGCGAACCGGCGGTACGGCCTCCACTTCATGTTCTCCGACCGCTGCCGCTACCTCGCCAACACGTTCCGCGCGAACGGCGCGGGCGTGGCCGTGATGTACAGCGAGCACGTCGCGATGAACCGGAACACCTTTGCCGACAACTGGGGGCCGGCCGCGTTCGGGCTGCTCCTCAAGGAGATCGACGATGCGGAGATCGTCGGCAACCGGTTCCTGCGCAACACCGTCGGCCTCTTCGCCGAGAGCACTGACCGCGTACGCATCGCCGACAACGACTTCGTGAGCAACGGCTGGGCGATCCGGGTGCTGGCGAGCGCGTCGGGCAACCGGTTCACCGGCAACAACTTCGTCGGCAACAGCTTCGACGTCGGCACCAACAGCCGGCGCAGCTCGAGCACCTTCAGCGGCAACTACTGGGACGGCTACCGGGGCTACGACCTCGACCGCGACGGCACGGGCGACGTGCCCTTCCGCCCCGTCCGGCTCTTCGCCCTCATCGTCGAGAACCACGAGCCCGCGCTGCTGCTCCTCAGGAGCCTGTTCGTGGACCTCCTCGACCTCGCCGAGCGCGTCGCCCCGTCGCTCACGCCCGACACCTTCGCCGACGCCCAACCCGCCATGCGGCTGATCCCGAGATGAGCGCTCCCGCCCACCCCCTCCCGGTCTCGGGGCCGACGCCCGGCCCTGACCCTCCGCCGGCCCCACGCCCGCAGCCGATCGCGCCGCTCGCGACGGTGTCCGGGCTCACCAAGCGCTTCCGCACGCGCGAGGTGCTGCGCGGCGTGGGCCTCACGCTCCGTCCCGGCTGCGTGACCGCCGTCGTCGGGCCGAACGGCTCGGGCAAGACGACGCTCATCAAGTGCTTCCTCGGGCTCGTCCGGCCCGACGCCGGGCACCTCGTCTTCGACGGCGAGGACCTCGAGCCCGGCGACGTGGCCTACCGGGCTCGCATCGGCTACATGCCGCAGGCGGCGCGCTTCCCCGAGCACCTCACCGGCCGCGAGGTCCTCGCCATGCTCCGCGACCTCCGCGCGGTCTCGGCCGGGGCCACCGACGACGCGCTCATCGCCGCGTTCGGGCTGGAGGCCGAGCTCGACAAGCCCCTGCGAACGCTCTCGGGCGGGACGCGCCAGAAGCTGAACGCCGCCGCCGCCTTCCTCTTCCGCCCCGACCTCGTCGTCCTCGACGAGCCCACGGCGGGGCTCGACCCCATCGCCTCGGCGGCGCTCAGGGACAAGGTGGAGGCCGCGACGGACGCCGGAGCGGCGGGCCTCCTCACCTCGCACATCGTGAGCGAGCTCGAAGCCCTCGCCGACGACCTCGTGTTCCTGATGGACGGCCGCGTCCGCTTCTCCGGGACCGTGGCCGAGTTGAAGCACCAGGCGGGGCACGACCGCCTCGACCGCGCCCTCGCCCACCTCATGACCGCCCCGAGCCGATGACGACTGCTGCGCCTCATTCGCCCGCCGTTCGCCTGCTCGGATACGAGCTGCGCGACGTGCTCCGCAGCCGCTGGGCGGCCGCCTACGCCCTGTTCTTCCTCGCCGTGACCGACGCCTTCTTCCGGTTCTCCGGCGGCGGGGAGCAGGTGGTGCTGAGCCTCGTCAACGTGGTCCTCATCCTGATCCCGCTCGTGAACCTCGTCTTCGGCGTGGGCTACCTCTACAACGCGCGCGAGTTCACCGAGCTGATGCTGGCGCAGCCCGTCCGCCGCCGCGACCTGTTCCTGGCCCTCTACGGCGGGCTCGCCGTGCCCCTCGCGCTTGGGTTCGTGCTCGGCGTGACGCTGCCGTTCGCGTGGCATGACGCGGCCGTGCCGCACGCGGCCCCGCTCGTCCGGCTCTTGCTCGCCGGCGTCCTGCTGACGGCCACGTTCCTCGCCCTCGCCCTCCTCCTCGCCGTCCGTTTCGACGACCGGGTGAAGGGGCTCGGCGCCGCGCTCCTCCTCTGGCTCGGCCTCGCCGTGCTCTACGACGGCCTGGTGCTGCTCGTGGCCTACACCTTTAGCGACTGGCCGCTGGAGACGCCGATGCTGGTGCTGACGACGCTCAACCCGATCTCGCTGGCGCGCGTGCTGCTCCTGCTGAGCCTCGACGTCGCCGCGTTGCTCGGCTACACCGGCGCTGCCTTCGAGCGCTTCTTCGGAGACGGGTTGGGCACGGCCACGGCCTTCGGTGCGCTGGCGCTGTGGGCCGTCGTCCCGCTCGGGCTGGCGTACCGCCGCTTCGTGCGCAAGGACTTCTGAGCTCGGCGCTCGCCGAAGCCCGGGGCTGCGATGGGGGATGCGCCCCCTTCCGGACCGGAGGTCGGAGGAACCCCCGGCGCGATCAGGGCTGCGTAGGGGTGCGCCCCACGCAGGAGACCGCGCCACCCCGGCGCGCTCGTGCTAGAGGCACCGGGGGACCGCGCCCGCCAGGGCTCGTTTCTTGGAGCATCCCACGCCTGAGGGCCGCCATGATTCCGACGCTCACCCCTGCCCGGCTCCCCGAGAACGGCTACGCCGCCGCCGACGCGTGGCCGGTTTCGGGCTCGCCCGAGGAGCTCGCGCGCTTCGGCGCCCTCCAGGACGGCTTCCGGGAGCAGTTCGAGACCGTCTTCCCCGACCCCCACGCCCCGCGCACCGTCGTCGTGGTGCCGAGCCTCTCGCTCCACCCGGACGAGCTCCGCAAGATCAGCGGCGTGCACCACTACGAGGAGCGGATGCTCTTCACGCTGATGCTGCTCCGCATGCCGCGCACGCGCCTCGTCTACGTGACGAGCCAGCCGATCGCACCCGGCATCATCGACTACTACCTCCACCTCCTCCCCGGCATCCCCAGCGTCCACGCCCGCGAGCGCCTCGTCCTCCTCGCCTGCCACGACGCCTCCGACGTGCCGCTGTCGAAGAAAATCCTCGACCGCCCGCGCCTCCTCCGCCGCATCCGCCGCGCCGTCTCCGACCCGGCCTCGGGCCACCTCACCTGCTTCAACGCGACGGCGCTCGAGCGCTCGCTCGCCGTCCGCCTCGGCCTCCCGCTCTACGCCTGCGACCCCGCCCTCGCCCCGCTCGGGTCCAAGAGCGGGAGCCGGCGCGCCTTCCGCGAGGCCGGCATCCTCCTCACCGACGGCGCCGAGGACCTCCGCGACCTCGACGACGCGGCCGACGCGCTCGCCGATCTGAAGCGTCGCAACCCCGCCCTCCGCAAGGCCGTCGTCAAGCTGGACGAGGGGTTCAGCGGCGAGGGCAACGCGGTCTTCCGGTTCGACGGCGCGCCCGAGCGCGGCCTAGCGCCCTGGGTGCGCGAGACGCTGCCCGAGCGCCTCCAGTTCGAGGCCCGGACGGAGACGTGGGACCACTACGCCGAGAGCTTCGCCGCGATGGGCGGCATCGTCGAGGCCTGGGTGGACGGGGAGATGAAGGCGTCGCCGTCGGTGCAGTGCCGCGTGGACCCGACCGGGAGCGCGGCCGTCGTCTCGACGCACGACCAGCTGCTCGGCGGCCCGAGCGGGCAGGTCTTCCTCGGCTGCACCTTCCCCGCCGACGGCCTCTACCGGAAGGCCATCCACGACGCCGGGCAGCGCGTCGGGCGGGTGCTCGCCGAGGCCGGCGTCCTCGGCCGCTTCGGCGTCGACTTCGTCTCCGTGCGCGAGGGGGCCGAGTGGCGGAACTACGCCATCGAGATCAACCTCCGCAAAGGGGGCACGACGCACCCCTACGACATGCTGGAGTTCCTCACCGACGGCACCTACGACGAGGCCAGCGGCCTCTACCGCACGGCCGCCGGGCGGGCCCTCTACTACCTCGCCTCCGACAACCTCGTCAGCGAACGCTACCGCGGCCTGACCCCGCGCGACCTCGTCGAGATCGTCGTCGACCACGGCCTCCACTTCCACGGGGCGCTCCAGGAGGGCGTGGTGTTCCACCTCATCGGGGCCCTCTCGGAGTTCGGGAAGCTCGGCGTCCTCTGCATCGGCGGCTCCCCGGGACGCGCCCGCACGCTCTACGACGAGACCGTCCGCGTGCTCGACGCCGCGGTCGGGCCGGCGGCGCCCCCGGCCGCGTGAGCCGCCCCACCTACCAGCTCCGCCTGGACCGCCCGCTTGACCGCGAGATCGAACGGCTCTTCCGGAGCCAGGTCAACCGGGCCCGCCGTGCGCTCAGGCGGCCCGACGACGAGGCCGTGCACACGGCGCGCAAGGCGCTCAAGCGCGCGCGCGCCGTGCTCCGCCTCGTGCGCGGCGCCCTGCCCGAGAACCTGTACGGCGCGCTCGACGACGCCGTGCGCGGGCTCGGCCGGCGGCTCGGGCCCGTGCGCGACGCTGCCGTGGCCGCGGCCCTTGTCGAGACCCTGGCGGCCGAGGAGGCGCCCGGCCCGGCGGTCCTCCGCCCCCTCCGTGCCCACCTCGACGCGCGGCACGCCGCCGCCTGGGACCG
>JAWWCA010000119.1:0-11480 GCA_033720695.1 Rubricoccaceae bacterium | reverse complement strand
GGACATCACCTCCTGAGCGCGACGCTCCGAGAGGCGGAGCTTGTCACCCTCCTGCGGGTCGGCGTAGCCGTTGATGACGACGCAGATGTCCGGGCAGCGGCGGAGCACGTCGATGTTCTCGTCGAGGCGGCTGCGCGCCTCCTCGGAGAGCGAGCTCATCTCGAAGTCGAAGAACACCGTGTTCAGCTCCGTCACGTCGTCGCACTCGTCGGCGACGTTGACGGTCACCGTGCAGGTGTCGGAGCCGTAGGCGTTGGTCGCCGTGATCGTCACGGTGTAGGTGCCGCCCTCCATGTAGGTGTGGGAGGCGGGGAGCCCCTCGACGACGGTGCCGTCGCCGAAGTCGACCGAGACCTCAAACGGCTCGGAGCCCGTCACGTTGGCCGAGACGGTAACCTCTTCGCCGAGGTCCACGCTGCTCGGGCTCACGCGGCAGTTGGCGAGGGCCGGCGGGATCTGCGGCTCGATCACGGTGACGAGGCAGGTCTCGGTGTCGGCGTTGATGGGCCCTTCCGCCGTGAACGACACGGTGTAGGTGCCCGGGGCGTTGTAGGCGTGCGAGGCGGTCAGCCCGGTGGCCGTGGCGCCGTCGCCGAAGTTCCAGGTGTAGGTGATCGGCTCCGAGGCGTCCTCGTTGACGGAGGCCGTGAACTGCCCGGCCTCGCCGACGGTGAGCTCGGTCGCGCAGTCGATCATCGCGTCGACCTCGGTGAACGGCGGGCGGAAGAAGTAGCGGAGGCCGCCACCGTAGTAGGCCGAGACGTCGAAGTCAGCCTCGTCACCGGCCGGCCGGGCGTTGCCGCCGGGGTTGGAGCCGTCGAAGGCCTCGTCGGGGAACCACATCGTCCCCTCCGCCATGAGGAAGAAGGAGAGCTGGCGCCCGAGCAGGAGGTCGAAGCCGCCACCGATGGTGGGGCCGTAGGCGATGCTCGACTCGTCCGCGATCCGCTCCTCGGCGAAGGCGAGGCCGCCGCCGAACTCGACGAACGGCGTGAACTTCGCGCCCGGGAAGGGCATGTAGCGGAAGAGGAGGTGCGCCTGCGGGACCGAGTCGCTCTCGTTGAGGAACTCGTTGCCGTCGTCGTTGCCGTCCGGCCGGAAGTACGTCCCGGCGCCGGTGTCGATGCGGGTGCCGGAGCGGTCGAGGTTCGGGTAGACGCCGTAGAGGCCGAGGACGGAGAACCCGAACCCTTCGGTGAACTGGTACCCGAGCTCGAGGCCCGCCGCCCAGCCGAAGTCCTCGAACGCCCAGTCGATCTCGCAGTCTGGGTCGGCGTCGGCATTGGCGCACGTGTCGAGCTCACCGCCGTAGACGGTGGCGCCGCCGCGCGCGCCGATGAAGAGCGTTTGGTTGGGCCGGACGACCTGCGCCTCCGCCGCACTGGCGAGGAGGAGGAGCGACGCCAATCCGAGCAAGAGCGAAGATGGTAGACGCTGGGTCATAGTCTTCTCCTTTCGGTTCTGGGGCATGGGGGGTGGGGGGTGGGGGGTGAGGCTCGGCCGGCTGCTAGACGGGAGGGGGGCGAAGCAGCCGGGGGTGAAAGCGCTGAACCGGAGCGGGCGAGACGGAGTGCTCATGCCCGGCCCTAGTATGCGAAATAAAACGTTCACTTGCAAGCAAGCGGGCCGGCACAACGGGCCGGCGCTGGGCCCTGCTGCCACCCGGCAAACCGAGCCACAGCAGGGGGGGGAAGCGCGGGAGGGGAAGGGCTGTGCTCCGGACGCCGGGGGACCAGTGGGCGGGGCGGCGGAGACGCGGGGGCGCTAAGGAGGGGGGTGGTGTTGCGGGGCCTAACTCGGCGCTAAAGCAGCGTGTTCCGTGGCCCCAATTCAAAAAACGCGGCGACCGTCGGGCATCGTAGACGCGGCGCACGCGCGCTCGACGCCCCTATCGGTCGCTCCGGCGTGCACATTAAGCGCGTGCGCCAGGCATTCGGCCTCTAGGACAGCGACGCGACGTAGCGCTCGAGGCGGCTCTTCGTGTGCGCGGCCGTGTTCGGGTGGATGAGCCGCTTCGTCGCCATCCGGTCGAGGTGCGACTTGACCACGTTGAGCTTCTCCTCGGCCTCGGACCGCGAGGTGGTCTCGCGGAGGTCCTTGATCAGGGTGCGGACGCGGGAGCGGTGGTAGCGATTGCGGAGGCGGCGCTTCGCGTTCTGGCGGACGCGCTTGGCGGCGGACTTGTGCTGAGGCATGGAGAGAGAGCGAGACCCGGCGGCGCGGGGCTCGCGTGGGCTTGAGGATTCTTCAGCAGAGGATCGCCCGGGAGGGGCGCGGCAATCCGCTAATTTAGGACGCCCACTGTGCAGATACCGAGGAAAGCGCCGCCCCGACGCCCCTGCGCTCCCAGCCTCGGGCGTCCACCTCACGCCCTCGGACTCTGCGTTCGCCTCCGCCCCACCCTCCGCTCCCCGACGTGACCCTCCGGTTTCTCCGCGACCTCTTCGCCGGCTCCGGCGCCCCCCGCACCGTCATCCTCTTGGAGCCGGACGCGATGGCGGCGCCCCGTCAGTACGAGGTGCAGCCCCGCTTCCTCGCCCTCGCAGCGGGCGCGGCGGGCGTGGCGCTCGCCCTCCTCCTCCTCCTGGCCCTCCTCGCCACCCCACTCCGCCGCCTCGTCACGGGGCCGGACCTCGACACCTACCGCGCGATGGCCGAGCAGAACGCCCGGCTGGCGGCGGCCTTCGAGGACTCCGTGGCGCTGCAGTACCGACAGATCGGCCAGCTCCGCGCCCTCATCACCGGCGACCTCGACAGCCTCACCACCACGCTCCCCGTCTCGGACGAGCCGACCCTCCCGGACCAGGCCGAGGCCGAGGCCGTCCTCGGCGTCACCCTCGACGGCGCCTCGGAGGACTGGCGAGACCACGAGGCGCCGGCCGTGCCCCTCCGGTGGCTCGACGCCGCCGACGCCGACGCCCCCGCCCCGGGGTCCACGGCCGAGGCCTACCTCGCCAGCCTCCGCCTCCCCGCCCTCGCCCCCGTCGCCGGCCTCGTCTCTCGGGGGTACAACGCCCGCAGCGGCCACTACGGCCTCGACTTCGCCGTCGACGAGGGGTCCCCCGTCCGCGCCGTCGGCGACGGCTACGTCGTCTTCGCCGACTGGACGCACGAGGGGGGATATGTCATTGCCGTCCAGCACGCAGACGGCTATCTTTCCGTGTACAAGCACAACGCCCGCCTGCTCCGCCGCATCGGCGACCGCGTGCGCAGCCGCGAGACCATTGCCCTGAGTGGCAACACGGGAGAGGTCACGAGCGGCCCGCACCTCCACTTCGAGCTCGGGCGCAACGGGCTCGCCCAGGACCCACGGACGTTCTTCGTCCACTCGTGAACGGCCCGCCTCCACCACCCCCTGACCCATGGCCCTCTTCAACAAAGACGCCGCGACCGCCCCCGACGCCCCGGCCACGAGCCGCGCTCGCGGCAGCGCCAACCCTGCGGAGCAGCACAACATCATCGGGAAGGACACCGTCATCGAGGGCACCATCCGCTCGAGCGGCAACGTCCACATCAGCGGGACCGTCAACGGGAACGTCGAGGTGCAGGGGCGCACGGTCGTGATGCCCGATGGCCGCGTCGAGGGGGAGCTGCAGTCCACGACGGCCGAGATCGGGGGGCGCGTCCACGGCGAGGTCGCCGTCAACGAGCGGCTCGTGCTCAAGGCCACAGCCGTCATCGAGGGCGACATCCGCACGGGCAAGCTCGTCATCGAAGACGGCGCCACGTTCACCGGCCGCTGTGACATGAGCGGGACGGCGAGCCCGACGCGGCGCCCCTCCTCGGAGCGCCCCCGTTCTGAGGCCGCGGAACCCCCGGAGACCTCCGAGCGGAGCGGGGAGGGCCGCCCAACGCGGCGCATCGGCGGCAACCCGGACTCCACGCACACCGCCCAGGCCTGACCATGGCCGCCGGCGACCCACCCCCGCCGCCCGACGAGCACGGCGGGCCAGATCCCGACGTGTGGGGGGAGGATCCTTGGGACCGCGACGACTGGAAGCGGGACCCCTGGAAGGAGGCCGACTGGGGGAAGCCCGCGGTGCCCCCCGGCGAGGGGCGGCCCCGCCCGAGCGGGAGCGGTCTCGCGAACTGGAACCGGGAGATGGTCGAGGCCGGGCCCTATCTCACGCTCGGCCTCCAGTCTGCCTTCGGCATGGCCTTCTTCGTCGGGCTCGGCTACGTCGCGGACCAGGCGCTGGGCACGCGTCCGTGGGGGATCATCGCCGGAGCGGTGCTGGGGATGGTGGCCGTGATCAGCCTCCTCGTGCGGCTGTCGAACCAGGCCAACGCCGAGGCCGCCGCGCGGCGCACGGAGAAGGGCGAGCCCCCTCCCGCTTAGGTCAGCCCCCCTCCTCGCCGCCCGGCGTGCCCCGCAGCAGGAAGGCCGCCGCGCGCCGGAAGCGCTGGCGCCATGCCCGCTCGGAATGCCTGGCCTGGGCCCGCTCCACGTACAAGAGGTCCCGGCGCGGCCGGTACCCCCGCTCCAGCAGGAGGGATTTCATCCGCCTCACGTCGGCCAGGACCCCCTCCCCCTCCCCCGTCCCGACGTCGAGGTAGAGGCGGCCGGGCGTGAACGGGGCCGCCTCGACGAAGGAGAAGAGCGCGCCGTCGGCGAACCAGAGCGATGGGCTCATCGCCGCGGCCCCGCCGAAGACCTCCGGGCGCCGGAAGAACGCGTAGAGGCTGATGAGCCCGCCCATCGACGAGCCGGCGATGAAGGTGTTCGCGCGGTCGGGGCGCGTCCGGAAGTCGCGGTCGATGCGGGGTTTGAGGGCGTCGGCGAGGAAGCCGAGGTAGCGGTCGCCGCGGCCGCCGCCGTGGTCGTCGTCCTCGAAGGGGCTGTACTCGTGGAGGCGGTCCCCCCCTGCGTTGAAGACGCCCACCACGATGGCCTCCAGCCCTCGCTTGCGGCTGAGCCGGTTCATCGTGTTGTCCACGCGCCACTCGCCGGCGAAGGCGGTCGCCTCGTTGAAGAGGTTCTGCCCGTCCTGCATGTAGAGCACGGGGTACCGCGCGGTCCCGGACTCGTACGACGGCGGGAGGTAGACCAGGACGTCGCGGCGGTTGCCTAGGCGGGCGCTGTGGAAGCCCTCGAACACGCGGAGGTCGCCGACGACGGTGTGCCCCTCCCCCGTCCCCTGCGGATACCGCCGCCACATCTCCCCGGCGTCGGAGGCCGAGTCGGTGGGAGGCTGCGAGGGCTCGGGAAGGCTCATGAGGGGCGTCGCGGAGGCGCCTGCTAACCGGCCATGCGGGCGCCGGTTTCCGATCGCGCCGCCGCCGTCGGCGCCCGAGCGGCCCCGGCGCAGCGACGGGCCGCGTTGCGTAAACTACTGGCCCTCTCTCTCCGCCCCTCCCCGTGAACCGCGAGCACCACCGCTGGCACAGCCCGTCGCTCGGGCGCGACATGGAGCTGCTCGTGTTCGGCCACGGCGGGGCGCGCGTGCTCGCCTTCCCCACCTCGCAGGGCCGCTTCTACGAGTGGGAGGATCGCGGCATGACGCGGGCTCTCGGCGAGCACCTCCGCAACGGCTGGGTCCAGCTCTTCTGCGTCGACAGCGTCGACGCCGAGAGCTGGTACGCCGACTGGAAGCACCCCGTGGACCGGGCCCGCCGGCAGGAGGACTACGAGCGCTACCTCCTCGACGAGGTGCTCCCCCTCACGCGGCGCCACAACCCCGACCCCTTCCTCATCACCACGGGCGCCAGCTTCGGCGCCTACCACGCCGCCGCCTTCGCCTTCCGGCACCCCCACGAGGTGAGCCGTGTGATCGGGATGAGCGGGCTCTACGACATCACCCGGTTCGCCGGCGGCCACTACGACGCCGACATCTACCGGCACAACCCCTCCCACTTCGTCAGCCACCTCGACGACCACGAGCACCTCGAGGCGATGCGGCGGATGGACATCATCCTCGCCACCGGCCGCGACGACGCCTTCCGCCAGAACAACGAGCACCTCTCGCGGATCCTCTGGGAGAAGGGCGTCGGCAACGCGCTCCGCCTCTGGGACGGCTGGGCCCACGACTGGCCCTGGTGGCACCAGATGATCCAGCGCTACATCGGCGGCCACGACTAACCCCCTCACCCCACCACGTCATGGAACAGAAGCGAGTCGGCCTCATCGTCGGGAGGGAGTGGTCCTTCCCGCCCGCCTTCATCGAGGAAGTCAACCGCCGCGACGAGGGCGTCGTGGCGGAGTTCGTCACGATCGGGGCGCCGCGCATGGACGAGCCGTGCCCCTACAGCGTCATCATCGACCGGATCTCGCACGAGGTCCCGTTCTACCGGACCTACCTCAAGTACGCCGCGCTCAACGGCGTCACCGTCGTCAACAACCCGTTCATGTGGAGCGCCGACGACAAGTTCTTCGGCGCCACGCTCGCCCACAAGCTCGGCATCGCGCATCCCAAGACGGTCGTGCTCCCCCACAAGGAGTACGTCGAGGGCATCATCCACGACGAGTCGCTGCGCAACCTCGACTTCCCGCTCGACTGGGACGCCGTCCTCGACCACATCGGGCTCCCGTGCATCCTGAAGGACGCCCACGGCGGCGGCTGGAAGGAGGTCTACGTGTGCCGCACGAAGGAGGAGTTGCTCCACCACTACGACCAGTCGGGGCAGCTCACGATGATCGTGCAGGAGTTCATCGAGTGGGACCAGTTCATCCGGTGCCTCTGCCTCGGGCGTGAGGAGATCCTGCCGATCAAGTACGACCCGAAGGAGCGCCGCTACCACGTCGAGCACGAGCACCTCAGCCCCGAGCTGGGGCAGCGCGTCGTCGAGGACTCGCTGAAGCTGGTCCGCGCGCTCGGCTACGACATGAACTCGATGGAGTGGGCCGTGAGGGATGGGGTCCCCTACGCCATCGACTTCATGAACCCGGCGCCGGACATGGACGTCCACTCCCTCACGCCGCACTACTTCGAGTGGGTGGTGAAGCACATGGCCGACCTCGCCATCCGCCTCGCCCACGAGCCGCGCCCACAGGCGCAGGAGGTCGGCTGGGCCCAGCTCTTCGACGACGGGAAGCGCGCGCCCAAGAGGGCGAGTCGGAAGAAGGCAGCAGCCAAGAAGTGAGGACCGAGGCAGCGGGACCCCGTGCTCGCACTGCGGCCGCCGTCGGGCCGGGCCCAGATCTTTCGTCGCTCCACTTCTCAGGATGACAGCCCATCGTTTCGGCGCTCGTGGTCATGCACTGACCCCTGTCCACTGACCCCTGCCCACTGACGCATGGCACTCCAGGCGGCCATCGAGCACTACCACGCCCTCCTCACCGACGACCTCGCCGGGGAGACGCAGGCGCAGCTCGACGCCCAGCTCCAGCGCCGAGGCCTGTTCTTCGGCGAGCGGCCGCTGTGCAACGTGCTCCGCCCGCGCTTCTTCACGCCGGAGCAGTACCGCTTCCTCAAGGAGCGCTGCGCCCTCCTCCTCCGCGCCTTCGGCAAGGCCTACGACGCCGCCCTGGCCGACCCCGGCTTCCGCGGCCAGTTCCGCCTGATGGACTGGGAGGAGGCGCTCCTCCACCACGACCCCGGCTTCCGCGTCCCCAGCGCCGTCTCCCGCCTCGACGCCTTCTTCGTCTCCGAGCGCGGCGGCCTCCGCTTCACCGAGTACAACGCCGAGACGCCCGCGGCCACGGCCTACAACGACCTCCTCGCGACGGTCTTCTTCGGGCTGCCGGTGATGCGGGAGTTCCTCAAGCGCTACGACGTCCGCCAGCAGCCCTCGCGGCACAACGTGCTCCACGCGCTCATGGACGCCTACCACCAGGCCTCCGGCCGCCGCGACCTCCCCCGCCTCGCCATCATCGACTGGCGCGACGTGCCCACCTACAGCGAGTTCGTCATCTCGGCCGACTACTTCCGCTCCCAGGGCGTCGAGTGCGTGATCGCGGACCCGCGCGAGGTGGAGTACCGGAACGGCCGGCTCTACGCGGAGGGCGGCCCCGTGGACCTCATCTACAAGCGCGTCCTCGTCTCGGAGCTCATCGAGCGCGGGGGGATGGACCACCCCCTCGTGCGGGCCGTCGTGGACGGGGCCGTGTGCATGGTGAACGGGTTCCGCTGCAAGGTCCTCCACAAGAAGGCCAGCCTGGCCGTCCTCAGCGACGAGCGCAACGCCGGCCTCTTCAGCGCCGAGGAGCAGGCGGCCATCGCGGCGCACATCCCCTGGACGCGCGTGGTCGAGAACCGGACGACGGTCTACGACGGGCAGACCATCGACCTCCTCCCGTTCATCGCCGAGCATCGCGAGCACCTCGTGCTCAAGCCCAACGACGAGTACGGCGGGGTCGGCATCGTGCTTGGGTGGCAGTGCGACGCCGAGACGTGGACGGCCGCGCTCCACCGGGCGCTCGAAGCGCCGTTCATCGTGCAGGACCGGATCGAGCTCCCGCACGAGGCCTACCCCCGTCTCGTGGACGGCCGCGTCCAGTTCCACGAGGGCATCATCGACACCGCCCCGTTCGCCTTCTACGGCGCCTACATGGACGGCTGCCTCACGCGGCTCTCCACCGACGAGCTCGTCAACGTCACGGCCGGCGGCGGCTCCAGCCTCGCCACCCTCATCGTCGAGCCCCGCTAGCCCCCACCGCCATGCAACCGCCGTCGCTCACGCTCGGGATCGAAGAGGAGTACCAGATCATCGACCCGGAGACGCGCGAGCTCCGCTCCTACATCACCGAGATCCTCGAGGACGACCACCTCCTCCTCGGCGAGATCAAGCCCGAGCTGCACCAGTCGATTGTGGAGGTGGGTACGCAGGTGTGCCAGACGCCGGCCGACGCCCGCGCCGAGCTCGTCCGCCTCCGCGGCCTCGTGATGGACCTCGCCGCGCGGAAGGGGCTGAAGGTGGCCGCCGCCGGCACCCACCCGTTCTCGTCGTGGACGGACCAGGAGATCACGCCGCTGGAGCGCTACATCGGGGTCAAGCACGACATGCAGGACCTCGCGCAGCAGCTCCTCATCTTCGGCACCCACGTCCACATCGGGATCGAGGACCCCGAGTTTGTCATCGACGCGATGAACGTGGCGCGGTACTTCATGCCGCACCTGCTCTGCCTCGGGTCGAGCTCGCCGTTCTGGGTGGGGCGGCAGACAGGTCTGAAGTCGTACCGGAGCGTGATCTTCCGGAGCTTCCCGCGCACCGGCATCCCCCGCGTGATGAGCTCGCACGGCGACTTCACGGCGCTCCGCGAGAAGCTCGTCCGCACCGGCTGCATCCCCGACGGCTCGAAGATCTACTGGGACGCCCGGCCGCACCACGCCTTCCCCACGCTCGAATTCCGCTTCCTCGACGTCTGCACGCGCGTGGACGAGGCCGTCTGCATCGCGGCCATCCTCCAGGCCATCGTCCTCAAGCTCTACAAGCTCCGCCGCGACAACACCACGTTCCGCATCTACGCTTCCGATCTCATCGAGGAGAACAAGTGGCGGGCCGTCCGCTACGGCCTCGACGGGAAGCTGATCGACTTCGGGAAGGAGGCCGAGGCGCCCGCCCGCGAGCTCATCGTCGAGCTCATCGAGTGGTTCATCGGCGACGTCGTGGACGAGCTCGGCAGCCGCGCCGAGGTGGAATACGCCTACCGGATCCTGGAGGAGGGGTCGAGCGCGGACCGCCAGCTCACCACCTACGAGCGGACAGGAAGCTTCCACGACGTGGTGGACCAGCTCATCCGAGAAACCGAAGAGGGGGTGCGGAGTACGGAGGCCGCCGAATGACGGGCGGCGCCCCCCGCGCCGGTCGTAGCTTGGCCTCATCCTTGTACCGAGCGGGCCGCCGAACCCTCCCCGGGTGGCCCGCTCTTCTCGTTGCGGGCGCCTAGCACCCGCCTGCCCCCCTCGATGCTAACGCAACGCCCCCAACCCGATCGCCCCGTCATCGGGGTCCCGACCCAGACCCTCCAGGCCATCGACGGCATCCCCGAGTGGATCCCGCACTCCTGGGTCATGAACGACCGGTACTTCTTCGCGCTCACGCACGTCGGCGCGCTCCCGTGGATGATCCCGCTCTTCGACGATGACGAGGCCACGCTCCGAGGCATCTACGAGCACCTCGACGGCCTCTTCATCGCGGGCGGGGTGGACGTCCACCCCGAGAGCTACGGGGAGGCGGTCGGGCCGCTGTGCGGGCGCACCGACCTCGCGCGCGACCGCGTCGAGCTCCAGCTCGTGCGGTGGTCCCTGGAGGAGGGCAAGCCGATCCTGGGCATCTGCCGCGGCATGCAGATCATGAACGTCGCGCGGGGCGGCACGCTCTACCAGGACTGCACCGAGCAACACCCCGGCGCCATCAAGCACGACTACTTCCCGACGGACGGCTACGCGCGCGACCACCTCGCGCACGAGGTCCGCGTCACGCCGGGCACCCACCTCCACGCGTGCGTCGGCGCAGCGACGACGCCGGTGAACAGCATGCACCACCAGGGGATCAAGGCTCTGGGCGACGGGCTCACCCCTTCGGCCTACGCGTCCGACGGGCTGATCGAGGCGCTCGAAGCGCCGGAGGGGCGCTTCGAGGTGGGGGTGCAGTGGCACCCGGAGATGCTGATCGAGCAGGACCCCGGGATGCACCGCCTGTTCGACTCCTTCATCGAGGCGGCCAGCGCGTGGCGGACGCGTCGCCGCCTCGTCCCTCTCGGTGCCTGACCCACGCTAGGGCCGTTCGGTCTGGGGAGACCGTCGCTCCGAGGGAGTTAATCCGCCTTTCAAGAACATCTTTGCGGCCCATCGATTGAATACATTGAGCTCAGAAGAATAGGGCTCGTCGTTATCCTGCTCATCGATTTAGATCGAACACAATGACTATTCTCTCTGCTTCCACCCTCATGAACGATCCGGTGGTGAACCCTCAGGGCGAGGACCTCGGCAAGATCGAGGACTTCGTGCTGGACACCAAGAACGGGCGCGTCGAGTACGCCGTGCTCTCGTTCGGCGGGCTCTTCGGCATCGGCGACAAGCTGTTCGCCGTGCCTCTCGAAGCGTTTCGCCTCGACACCACCCGCGAGCGGCTGACGCTCGACGTCACGAAGGAGCGTCTCGAGAACGCTCCCGGGTTCGACAAGGACCACTGGCCGAAGACGGCCGACCGCTCCTTCACCGAGCGGGCCTACAGCCACTGGGGCGTGGACTACCGCCGCGAACGCGACCGCGTGATGGAGCCGGTGCTCAACTGAGCCCCCTCCTCCACTTCCTAGATGAGCGGGTTGGTTCGGCGTCTGCCGAGCCAGCCCGCTCTCACGTTCTGGGCGACTGCTCAGGCGCGCGCGAAGGCGAGCAGGGCCGTGAGTTCCTCCGCCTTCGGGAGAGGCACCTCGCCCTCCTCCGTGAGAGCTTCGAGGTAGAATCGAGCGAAGGCGGCGCGCTCGGTCGCTGAGGCCTCGACGTCGTCGAGGAGGTCGGAGAGGCCGAAGAGCTGGGCCTCGGCGAGCTCGCCGACGACGGAGCGCGTGAGGAGGAGGGCGAGCACGGAGGAGTGTT
>JAWWCA010000118.1:0-11612 GCA_033720695.1 Rubricoccaceae bacterium | reverse complement strand
GGGGGGCGTCCCCGCCCCCCGCTCCCCCGTCTCCCTCCCGTGGGAGATCAGGGCCGGCGGACCCGCAGGCCTACCGGACGACGGTGGCCTGGCGCGTCTGCACCGTCTCCCCGTCCACCTGGAGGCGGTAGAGGTAGGTGCCGCTGGCGAGGCGCGAGGCATCCCAGGGGGCCTGGTGCGTGCCCGGCTCCCGGGCCTCGTCGACGAGCGTCTGCACGAGCCGGCCGCGGACGTCGTAGACGTCGAGGCGGACGTGCGCGTCGCGGGCGACGTGGTAGCCGATCGAGGCGCGTGCGCCGGCCGGGTTCGGCGTGCTCTGCTCCAGGAGGAACGCCTCCGGGACGCCGAGCCCGAGCGAGGCGCCGGCCTCGACGCCGAGGATCCGCTCCAGCTCGTAGCGCGGTCGCTCCGCCGTCACGTCGCGGACGTAGTTGTAGCCGCGGTGCGGGTTGGCGAGGTACGGGAAGTCCTCGCGGAGCGGGAGGTCGTTGAAGGCCGGGCCGGCCGAGTAGACCAGTTCCTCGGCGGTCTGCTCCGAGAGGATGTCGGAGTAGTCCCCCGCGACGGCGTCGTCGTCGGGGAGGCCGACGACGGTGAGCACGAGGCTGCCGACGGCGTTGAGCGCGATCGTCGTCACGTCATCCTCCAGGCGGCGACCGTTCGGGAAGCCGTCCATGTGGGGGATGAACTCGAGGATCTCGCTCTGGTTGTAGGGCTCCTGCGTGAGGCCGATGGCCGCCGCCGAGAGGAGGCCCTTCGACGCGAACGGCTGGAAGAGGTCCATGTCCCGGTCGGTCGTCGGGACGGCCATGTTGAGGCGGAGCATGTCGCCGCCCCAGAGCGCGCCGTCGCCGGTCTGCGTGACGGGGAGGAAGTTGTTGATGAAGGGCTTCCCCGTCGAGAGCGGCCCGCCGTCCTTCCCGACCACGAGCTGGTAGGGGATGAGGTTGGGGACGCCGAAGTAGAAGATGGGGAAGATGTCCACGCGGCGCGGCTCGCCGTCGCCGGCGAGGGCGGAGGGGCTGCCCGGGCCGGCCGGCATGAGCGGCACGGCGAAGGCGGTGCCGGTGAGGTCCACGCCGGCCTCGACGAGGTCGTAGACGCCGTCGGCCCCGTTCGTGAAGTCGAACCCGTCGCTGCCGTCGCCGTCGGGGTCGCCGATGGCGGGGTAGGCGTTCGTCGGGATGACGAGGTCCTCGCTGAGGGCGGGGACGGCCGAGGCGAAGGCGCCATTCCCCATGTAGAGCGAGAGCTCGGGGTTGACGAAGTACTGGACGAAGTCCTGCTCGGCGGCGTCGTACGGGGTCGTGGCGTTCCAGCGGTCCTTCTCGCCGATGGGGATGATGACCTCGTTCGTGAGGGGCATCCCGAGGCGGGAGACCTGCACCCACGGGCCGCTGTAGGTCGGCTCGTCGCCCGTCGGCGAGAGGGTCTTGATCTGGGGGCGGCTGGCCGAGGCCCAGACGCCGATCACGAAGTCGGGGTCGAGGATGTCGTCGGCCTGGTCGGGCCCGAGCCCGTCCTTCTGGAGGCTCGCGATGGGGACGCGGAGGACGATGGCGTGGGTGTTGAACCCGGCCACCTCGTCCCGCGCGTTGTTCTCGTTCTGCGGGTCGGGGCCGTAGGCGTCGCGGAGGCCGCCGACGTCGAAGACGCCGCCGAGGTCGACGAAGAACGGGTCGTCGCGGGGGCCGACGAAGACGGTCTCGCCGGTGGAGGCCGACGTGATGGCCTGCTGCGTGAGGGCCTCGTAGCTCGTGCCGAGGCCGACGGTGCCGTCGCGGATGGCGCGGGGGCCGACGTTGACCGGCGGCACGTACCCGTCGGTGACGACGGTCTGGAACGAGGAGCCGCCGTCGGTGCTCTTCTCCATCGTGTACCGGGCCCGGAGGTTCTCCTGGCCGAGGCGGATCTTGAAGAACGTGGTCGGGTCCTCGTTCGTGACGTCGAACGTGAACCGGTACGTGATGTCGTCGGTGGCCGAGCCGAGGGGCCCGACGCTCGTCTGGTTCTTGACGTGGATCTCGTAGCGGAGGTTCTCGCCGAACTGGTGGTAGTTCGGCCCGCCCGAGGGGAGCTCCAGCGGGATGTAGTTGGCGACGAGGATGACGTCGTCCGGGCTGTTGGGGTCGCGGTAGGCGTAGACGTCGGTGTTGTCCGCGATGGGGTCGTCGAGGATGAGCGGGGCCTCGCGGTGGCTGGAGGCCTCGGTGAACGGCGGCGCGAGAAGGCCGACGCCCACGAGGAGGCCGAGCACAGCCAGCGTGCCGAGCACGGCCGGCAGGCGGCGGAGGGAGGGAGCGTTCATGGGGTACCTCGTGAGAGGGGCAGTGAGTGGAACGGGCCGTAAGAACCCCGCGGCGCTTGCCCGTCCACCAGACCAGTCTTTGCTCAGTCCCTGCTCACTCGCGTGCCGAGATCGCCCATTCAGGACATTCCTGAGTGTGTCCCTCAGGTGCCCACCGCCGGGAGCGCGAGCCCCGCCTTCATCCGCCGCACCCACCCGTCCACGCGGTCGAGCCGTTCGGCCTCGGACAGCGCCTCGTCATCCCACAGCCGCGCCACCTCTTGCAGGAGCGCGCTCCCGACGATCGCCCCGTCGGTCGGCCCGGCGAGGCGGGCGGCCTCCTCCGGCGTCCGGATCCCGAACCCGACGAGGAGCGGGTTGCGGCGGACGAGCGCGCGGGCGCGGTGGAGATAGGCGTCGGTCGCGTCGGCGTCGCCCAGGCCGGAGCCGGTGAGGCCGGTCACGGAGACCGCGTAGACGAAGCCCGTGGCGTGCCGGTCCACGAGGCGGACGCGGCCGTCCGGCGTGTTGGGGGCGACGAGGAAGACGAGGGCGAGGCCGTTCGCGGCGGCGGCGTCCGCGAGGCCGTCGGCCTCCTCGGGCGGGACGTCGGGCAGGATGAGGCCGTCGGCGCCGGCGGCGGCCGCGTCGCGGCAGAACCGGTCGAGGCCGTAGCGGAAGACGGGGTTGGCGTAGCCCATGAGCAGGAGCGGCATCTCGCTCTCGGCGCGGAAGGCGGCCGCGAGGCGGAGGCTGTCGGCGAGGGTCGTGCCATGCCTCAGCGCACGCGCGCTGGCCTCCTGGATGGGGATCCCCTCGGCGAGGGGGTCCGAGAACGGCATCCCCAGCTCGACGAAGTCCGCCCCGGCCGCGTCCACGGCCCGGAGGAGGGGCAGTGTGGCGTCGGGCCTCGGGAAGCCGGCGGTGAGGAAGAGGCCGAGGGCCTTCTCCTCCCGCGCCCGGAGCGCAGAGAGCGTGCGCTGGAGGCGGTTCATCCGAGGTGGGCACTGATCGTAGCCATGTCCTTGTCGCCGCGCCCCGAGAGGCTGAGGACGACGACGGCGTCCGTGGGCATCTCCTCTGCGAGCATTGGCAGGAAGGCGACGGCGTGGGCCGTTTCGAGGGCGGGGAGGATCCCCTCGGTCTCGGCGAGGAGGCGAACGCCGTCGAGCGCCTCCCGGTCGGTGACGGCGCGGTAGCGGACGCGGCCGGCGTCCTTGAGGTGGCTGTGCTCGGGCCCGACGCCGGGGTAGTCGAGGCCGGCGGAGACCGAGTGGGGGAGGGCGACCTGACCGTGGGCGTCCTGGAGGAGGTAGGAGCGGGCGCCGTGGAGGACGCCCGGCGCGCCGAGCGTGAGCGTCGCGGCGTGGCGCTGCCCGGCGGCCAGCCCCTCGCCCGCCGCCTCGACGCCCCAGAGCGCGACGCCGGGCGCGTCGAGGAAGGGGAAGAAGAGGCCGAGCGCGTTCGAGCCGCCGCCCACGCACGCCACGCACGCGTCGGGCGTCTCGCGGCCCTCGTGCCGGAGCAGCTGCCGACGCGTCTCCTCGCCGATGACGCGCTGGAAGTCGCGCACGAGGGCGGGGTAGGGGTGGGGCCCGACGACCGAGCCGATGCAGTAGAAGGTGTCGGCGGGGTGCGAGACCCAGTCACGGATGGCCTCGTTCGTGGCGTCCTTGAGCGTCCGGCTCCCGCTCGTCACGGGGCGGACCTCGGCGCCGAGGAGGCGCATCCGCTGCACGTTCAGCCTTTGCCGGTGCACGTCCTCCTCGCCCTGGTAGACCACGCACGGCAAGCCGAGGAGCGCGCACGCCGTGGCCGTGGCGACGCCGTGCTGGCCCGCGCCCGTCTCGGCGATCACGCGCGCCTTGCCCATCCGCCGGGCGAGGAGCACTTGCCCGAGCGCGTTGTTGATCTTGTGGGCGCCGGTGTGGCAGAGGTCCTCGCGCTTGAGGTAGATCCGCGGCCCGCCCAGCCGCTCGCTCAGCCGCGCCGCGAACGTCAGGGGCGTCGGTCGGCCGACGTAGTCGCGGAGGAGGGGGTCGAGCTCGGCCTGGAAGGCAGCGTCGGCGCGGGCCTCAGCCCAGGCCGCCTTCAGCTCGGCCAGCACGGGGTAGAGGATCTCCGGGACGAACGCGCCGCCGTACTCGCCGAAGCGGCCGCGGGCGTCGGGGAAGGGGTAGGGCGTGGCGGTCATGCGACGGGGGCGGAAAGGGCGCGGCAGGCGTCGAAGAGGGCCGCCAGCTTCCGGGCGTCCTTGCGGCCGGGCGCCGCCTCGACGGACGAGGAGAGGTCGAGGGCGAACGGGGCGACGGCCGCCGTGGCCTCGGCCACGCTCGCGGCGCCGAGGCCGCCGGCCAGGAAGAGGGGGAGGCGCCGGGCGAGCGGGCGGGCGAGGGCCCAGTCGAACCGCCGGCCCGTGCCGCCGTGGGCATCGGGGTGGTAGGCGTCGAGGAGCACGGCGTCCACGACCCCGAGGTAGGGCGCGACGCGGGCGTCGAGGGCCGCGGCGCTCTCGCCCGGGCGGACGCGGAAGGCCTTGACCACGCCGAGCCCCGCCGCCCGCACGGCGGCGCACGCCTCCGGCGGCTCGTCGCCGTGGAGCTGGGCGACCCGGAAGCCCGCCAACGCGCAGTCTGCGACGACGGCCTCGGCCGCCCGGTCCACGAACACGCCGACGGGGATCGGGCCGTCGACGGCCGCTGTGATCGCTGCCGCCTGCTCCGGCGCCAGGTAGCGCGGGCTCGCGGGGTGCTGGACGACGCCGAGGTAGTCTGCCCCGAGCCGAGCCGCGAGGCGGGCGTCCGTGACCCGGGTGAGGCCGCAGACCTTGATGCGCGGGCTCATGGGGCCACCTCGGTCGGTGTCGCCAGGAGGGCCGCCGTCTCGCGGCGGAGGGTGGCGAGGGCGTCGCCGGGCGCGGGCGCCCGCATGAACCGGGTGCCGATGAGGAAGGCATCGGCGCCGCGGCGGCGGAGGCGGGCGAGGTCGTCGGGCTCGCGGAGCCCGCTCTCGGCCACGCGGACGAGCCCGGCCGGCAGCCCGGCGAGGACACGCGCCGCGCGGTCGAGGGAGACCTCGAACGTGCGCAGGTCCCGGCTGTTGACGCCCACGATCGCGAGGCGGTCGAGGTCGAGCGCGTCGGCCTCGGCCGCCGTGTGCACCTCGACGAGGACGTCCAGGCCCAGCACGCGGGCCTCGCTGTGGAGGTCGTGGAGCTGCGCCGGCGCCAGCGCCGCCGCGATGAGGAGGACGGCGTCGGCGCCGGCCGCGCGCGCCTCGGCGAGCTGGTAGGAGGCGAGCACGAAGTCCTTCCGGAGGACGGGGACCTCGACGGCGGCGCGGACGGCCGCGAGGTGGTCGAGCGACCCGCCGAAGAACGCGGGCTCGGTGAGGACCGAGAGGGCGGCCGCGCCCGCCGCCTCGTAGGTGCGCGCGAGGGCCGCCAGGTCGTAGTCGGGCCGGAGCCGGCCCTCGCTCGGGCTCGCCCGCTTGCACTCGGCGATCACGGCCGGGGCCGGGGCGCGCCGGAGGGCGGCGCCGAACGGGCGCCGAGGGGCGTGGAACAGCGGGCGGTCGCGGAGCGCCCCCAGGGGCGTCCGGCGCTCGGCCGCGGCCACACGGGCGCGCGCCGCCTCCAGGATGGGGTCGAGGCGGGACATGCGTCAGGCGGCGGCGGCGAAGGCGTGGGAGGCCTCGACGAGGGCGTCGAGCCGGGCGAGGGCGCGGCCCGAGGCGACGCTCTCGCGCGCCGCCTCCAGGCTGTCGTCCAGCGTGTCGTAGGCCGACGAGGCGAGGAGGGCGTAGGCGGCGTTGAGGAGGACGACGTCGGCCTGCGGCCCGCGCGTCCCCTCGAGCACCGAGCGGACGATCGCGGCGTTCTCCTCGGGCGTCCCGCCCTTGAGCGCCGCCGCGCTCACGCGCGCGAGGCCGACCTGCTCCGGCACCACCACTTGGTGGAGGAGGCCGCCGTCGAAGGCGTGGCTGCCCGTCTGGTAGACCGTCGTCGGGCTCGTCGTCGAGAGCTCGTCGAGGCCGTCGTGCGCGTAGACGACGACGACGTGCTCGCTCCCGAGGCGGACGAGGATCTCGGCCATCATCCGGGCCGTGGCGTCGGAGAAGGCGCCGACGAGCTGGCGCTTGACGCCGCAGGGGTTACACAGCGGGCCGAGGATGTTGAAGAGGGTCCGCACGCCGAGCGCCCGGCGCACCGGCCCCACGTGGCGGAGCGCCGGGTGGAACTGCGGGGCGAAGAGGAACGCGATGCCGGCCTCGCGGAGGCAGCGCGCCACGCCCTCCGGCCCCAGCGTCGTCGCCACGCCGAGGGCGTCGAGGACGTCGGCCGAGCCGCAGGGCGAGGAGACCCCCCGGTTGCCGTGCTTGGCTACGGGCACGCCCGCGCCGGCGGCCACGAAGGAGGCGGCCGTCGAGATGTTGAACGTGCCGGCGTGGTCGCCGCCGGTGCCGCAGAGGTCGATGGGGTCGAGGGCGCCCGCGTCCACGGGCACGGCGTACTCGCGCATCACGCGGGTGAAGCCGGTGAGCTCCTCGACGGTCTCGCCGCGGGCGCGGAGGCCGAGGAGGAGGCCGGCCACCGCCTCGGGCGCGGCCTCGCCGCGGAGCATCGCGTGCATGGCCTGCTCGGCCTCGGTTTCGGTGAGGGTCGCGCCGTCGGCGACGCGCTGGAGGAGGGGGGTCATGGCGTGGGGTCGGGGCAAAGAAAAAGCCCACTGCTCGGCGAACAGTGGGCTCGGAAACGGGCGGCGATCCTGCCGCTAGACACACCTGCGTGGTCCACCCACCGTTCGGGGGAGGGGCCACCAGAGCCAGGTGTGAGCGGAGCGGATCATGGCGCGGAAGGTAGGGGCAGACGCGCGGCGAGGCAAGGGCCGCGCGGTTACCCCTCGGCCTCGTACTTCGTGAAGATGACGGAGGTGTTGTGGCCGCCGAAGCCGAACGCGTTCGAGAGCACCACGTCGACCGCGCGCTCCTGCGGCGTGTTGAACGTGTAGTCGAGGTCGCACTCGGGATCCGGCGTCTCGAAGTTGATCGTGGGCGGGATCCGGCCGTGCTCGATGGCGAGGAGGGCGGCGATGGCCTCGACGGCGCCGGCGGCGCCGAGGAGGTGGCCCGTCATGCTCTTCGTGGACGAGAGGCTCATGGCGTAGGCGTGCTCGCCGAACACCTCCTTGATCGCCTTCGTCTCGGCGACGTCGCCGAGCGGCGTGCTCGTCCCGTGCATGTTGAGGTAGTCGATGCGCTCGGGCGCGAGGCCGGCCGTGTCGAGCGCCATCCGCATCGCGAGCGCGGCCCCCTCGCCCTCGGGGTGCGGCGCGGTCATGTGGTAGGCGTCGGCGCTCATGCCGAGCCCGATCATCTCGGCGTAGATGTGGGCCCCGCGGGCCTGCGCCCGGTCGAGCGTCTCGAGCACGAGGGTGCCGGCGCCCTCGCCCATGACGAACCCGTCGCGCGTGGCGTCGAAGGGGCGGGAGGCCGTCTCCGGGCTGTCGTTCCGGGTCGAGAGCGCGCGCATGGCCGCGAACCCGCCCACGGCGATCTCGACGACGGCGGCCTCGCTGCCCCCGCACACCATGGCGTCGGTGAGCCCCGCCTTCAGGATCATCCAGGCGTCGGCGATCGCGTTGTTGCTCGTGGCGCACGCGCTGACGGTGGCGTAGTTCGGGCCGCGGAACCCGTGCCGCATCGCGATCACGCCCGAGGCGATGTCGGAGATCTGCATCGGGATGAGGAACGGGGAGATCCGGCGGGGGCCGTGCTCGCCCATGACGAGCACCTGCTCCTGGAACGTCCCGATCCCGCCGATCCCGCTCCCGTAGACGACGCCGACGCGGGCGCGGTCGGCCTCGTCGGCCGCGTCGAGGCCGGCGTCGCGGATGGCCTCGTCGGCGGCGACGACGGCGTACTGCGCGTAGCGGTCGAGGCGGCGGGCCTCCTTCCGGTCGATGTGCGCCACGGGGTCGAACCCCTTGAGCTCGCACGCGAACGTGGTCGTGAACTCGCTGGCGTCGAAGCGGGTGATGGGGCCGGCCCCGCTCTGGCCCCGCATCATGCCGTCCCAGTAGTCGGGGACGGTGAGGCCGATGGGGGTGACGGCGCCGAGGCCGGTGACGACGATGCGGGGGCCGGGAGCGGGCATGGCGGCAGGGGAGGCGTGTAGGGGAAAGGGGGAAAGGGAGCCCGGGGCAGGGAGGCCGCGACCTCCGTTCACCCGCGCTCCCTCTCCCCCTTTCCGGCGGCGGGGGGCCGGGAGGGCTCAGGCGCCCTGCTTCTCCCGGATGTAGTCGACGGCGTCGCCGACGGTGGCGATCTGCTCGGCCTCCTCGTCGGGGATCGTCATGTCGAACTCCTTCTCGAACTCCATGATGAGCTCGACGGTGTCGAGGGAGTCGGCGCCGAGGTCGTTCGTGAACGAGGCCTCGCGGTTGATGTCGCTCTCGTCGACGCCGAGCTTCTCGACGATGATGGTCTTGACGCGCTGCTCGATGTCGTTGCCGTTCGCCATGATGGGCAGAGGATGGGTGAGGGTAGAGGGAGGGGCGGATGCGCGGTGGCCGGAGGCCGGCAGAGGCACAGCGCAACACCAAAGCTACGCCAAGGGCGACGACGCGTGCAACGCGGGGCCGGCCCGCACGCGCGCTAGCGCCGTGTGTTTCCTCCGAAGTCAGGAGGGCGCGGTGGCCCGCCCCGCCCCGGCGGGCTATTTTCGGCCCCGCTCTCGCACCGCCCCCGACGCCGCTCCATGGCCTACCTCTTCACCTCCGAGTCGGTCTCCGAAGGCCACCCCGACAAGGTCGCCGACCAGCTCTCCGACGCCCTCCTCGACGCGTTCCTCGCGCAGGACCCGGCGAGCCGCTGCGCCATCGAGACCCTCGTGACGACGGGGCTCGTGGTCGTCTCCGGCGAGGTGACCACGAAGGCCTACGTCGACGTGCAGGAGGTGGCCCGCGAGACCATCCACGGCATCGGCTACACCGACCCCGCGCTCCAGTTCGACGCCGCCTCGTGCGGCGTGCTCACGAGCATCCACGCCCAGAGCCCCGACATCGCGCAGGGCGTCAACGAGGGCGAGGG
Source organism: Rubricoccaceae bacterium (assembly GCA_033720695.1). GTDB lineage: Bacteria > Bacteroidota > Rhodothermia > Rhodothermales > Rubricoccaceae > DATGQT01. Next base: position 2,236 of record JAWWCA010000118.1, on the reverse strand, counting down.
CCGCGACCGCGAGCAGGGCGCCGGCGACCAGGGCATGATGTTCGGCTACGCCACGCGCGAGACGCCGGAGCTGATGCCGATGGCGCTCACGTTCGCCCACGGCCTCGTCAAGCGCCTCGCCGACCTCCGCCGCGAGGGCCGCCACATGACCTACCTCCGGCCCGACGCCAAGAGCCAGGTCACGATCGAGTACGAGGACGACCGGAAGACGCCCCGGCGGGTCCACACCGTCGTCGTCTCGACGCAGCACCACCCCGACGCCACCGCCCAGCAGATCGAGGACGACGTCCGCCGCTTCGTGCTCCCGGAGGTGATCCCCGCCGGCCTCCTCGACGACGGCCTCGTCCTCCACGTCAACCCCACGGGCCGCTTCGTCATCGGCGGGCCCCACGGCGACACCGGCCTCACGGGCCGCAAGATCATCGTCGACACCTACGGCGGGAAGGGGGCCCACGGCGGCGGCGCCTTCTCGGGCAAGGACCCGAGCAAGGTCGACCGCTCGGCGGCCTACGCCGCGCGCCACGCCGCCAAGAACCTCGTGGCGGCCGGGCTGGCCGACGAGGTGCTCGTGCAGGTGGCCTATGCCATCGGCGTCGCCGCGCCCGTCTCGATCGCCGTCGACTCCTACGGCACGGGCGAGCTCTCGGACGGTCGCCTCGCCGAGGTCGTCCGCGAGACGTTCGACCTCCGGCCCCGCGCCCTCATCGAGCGGCTCGACCTGCTCCGCCCCATCTACCGGCCCACGGCCGCCTACGGCCACTTCGGCCGCGACGCGTTCTCCTGGGAGCGGCTCGACCACGTCGACGCGCTCAAGGAGGCCGCCGCCGCGATGGCCTGAGTCGATCTTAGCCCGTTGTTCTCGGTTCTTTGGGGGACGGGCCCGGTCTGAGACGTACGAGCCCGGTCCCCCGACGCCACCCGACCCAACCCGACCCCGAACCCCGATGGACCACAAGGAAGGACAGTTCAAAGTGCGCGACCTCGGCCTCGCCGACGCCGGCCGCATGCGCATCGAGTGGGCCGAGAGCCGGATGCCCGTGCTCATGCGCCTCCGCGAGGAATACCGCCAGTCGAAGCCGTTCGCCGGCTACAAGATCACCGGCTGCCTCCACGTGACGAAGGAGACGGCCGTGCTCATCGAGACGCTCGCCGCCTGCGGCGCCGAGGTGGCCTGGAGCGGCTGCAACCCGCTCTCGACCAACGACGAGGTGGCCGCCGCCCTCGCCGAGGCCGGCATCGAGATCTACGCCTGGTACGGCCAGAGCACCGAGGACTTCTATTGGTGCATCGACCGCACCATCGACAAGACGCCCCACACCACGCTCGACGACGGGGCCGACCTCATCTTCCGCGTCCACTCCGCCTTCCCCGAGAAGGCCGACGACATCATCGGCGGGAGCGAGGAGACGACGACGGGGGTCCACCGCCTCCGCGCCATGGCCGCCGACGGCAAGCTGCTCTACCCCGTCTACGCCGTCAACGACGCCGAGACGAAGTGGGACTTCGACAACGTCTACGGCACCGGCCAGAGCACGCTCGACGGCATCCTCCGCGCCTCCTCGGTCCTCGTGGCCGGCAAGAACTTCGTCGTCGCCGGCTACGGCCACTGCGGCCGCGGCGTGGCGATGCGCGCCAAGGGCCTCGGCGCCAACGTCATCGTGACCGAGGTGAAGCCGACGGCCGCGCTCAAGGCTACGCTCGACGGCATGCGCGTGATGACGATGGAGGAGGCCGCGAAGGTCGGCGACATCTTCGTCACCGCGACCGGCATGAAGGACGTCATCCGCGGCGAGCACTTCGTCTCGATGAAGGAGGGCGCCATCGTGTGCAACACCGGGCACTACGACGTCGAGCTCAACCTCCAGGAGCTCGCCGAGCTCTCGACCGACGCCCGGATGATCCGCGAGGACAACCGGGAGTACACCCTCGAGAACGGGAAGCGGATCTACGTCCTCGCCGACGGCCGCCTCGTCAACCTCGCTGCGGCCGAGGGGCACCCGTCGGAGGTGATGGACATGAGCTTCGCCAACCAGTTCCAGGCCCACCTCAACCTCGTCCGCAAGCACGAGGCCGGCGAGGACCTTCCGAACACGGTGATGGACCTGCCCGAGGAGCTGGACCAGGAGATCGCCCGCGTGAAGCTGGAGACGATGGGGCTCGCCATCGACCGCCTCACCGACGAGCAGGTGGCCTACGCCACCGACTACTCCGCCGGCACCTGAGCCCAGCGCTCCGC
>JAWWCA010000117.1:0-11821 GCA_033720695.1 Rubricoccaceae bacterium | reverse complement strand
TACCTCTTCGACGGGGACCGCCGCCTCGTCTACCGCGGCCGCCTCGACGACGGCCGCCCCGGCCAAGAGCCAACGAGGCACGACCTGCGCGATGCGATCGAGCAGCTCCTCGAATCGGGCGCGGTGACGGTTGAGCAGCACCCCTCAATGGGCTGCAGCATCAAGTGGCGAGCGGGGGCGTGACGGGGCGCGGACCCGGAGGCGCCGCGGCGCCAGACCCCCGCTGCAGAAACTCCCGCCCGGCCGAGCCGTTTGCATCGCACCCGCTCGTTGTGACCGCGTGAAGACGCCCCTCCACAAGCTCGTCCTCCCGTTCGGGCTTGTCCTGGCGGCGACGGTGTTCGCGCACTGGACCGTGCTCGGCTACCAGCGCGACCACGCGTGGACGCCCGACGGGTTGCTCCGCGCGACGTTCGTGCTCGGCGTCGTCCTCCTCCTCGCCGCCGTGCTCCGGTTCGCCGCGTGGTTCACCGAGCAGCGCAGCCGCCCCTGACCGACCCCGCCATGTCCGACGCCCCCGCCCCCACGCCCTCGACGGCCGCCTTGCTCCTCGCCGCCCTCGGCGTGGGCCTCATCGTGGTGATGCTGCTGGCCGTGGTCCTCCCGCGCTCGGGCGCGGAGGAGGGCGCCAACTGGGTCGTCGCGCTCCTCGGCGGCCTCGTCGCCGCCGCCGCCACCTACGCCGTCGGCGCGATGCGGAAGGGCGGGCGCACGACCGACGCCCACCCGCCGCGCTAGCCCCGCCGACCCGCGCATCCGCCGTCCCTCTCGTCGTTGTCTCGCTGCCATGACCGATCCGAACCTCGCGCCCGCCGAAGAGCCCCGCTCCGCCTACGAGAAGGAGGGCGTCGCTGAGATCGACCCCCGCTGCATCCCCCAGACGCTCGACGGCCCCCCGCCTGTCGGCGACGAGATCCCGTACCCGGACTACCCCGAGGGGGACCACGAGAGCTGGCGGTTCCTCTTCGAGCGCCAGATGCGGCTGCTCCCCGGTCGCGCCGGAGCCGCCTACCTCGCCGGCGTCGACAAGCTCGGCATGACGCCCGACAAGATCCCCGCCCTCCGCGACCTCTCGGCCGTCCTCCACCGCGAGACGGGCTGGCAGGTGGCCCGCATCCCCGGCCTCCTGCACGAGCGCGACTTCTTCACCCTCCTCTCGAAGCGGCAGTTCCCCTCCACCGACTACATCCGCGGCAAGGACGAGCTCGACTACACCCCGGCCCCGGACCTCTTCCACGACATCTTCGGCCATATGCCGATGCTGACGCAGCCGGACTTCGCCGACTTCTACCAGCTCTTCGGCCAGGCCGCCCTCAACGCCGAGGGCCACGACCGCGTCCGGCTCGAGCGGCTCCACTGGTTCACCGTCGAGTTCGGCCTCATCCGCGACCCCCAGGAGATCCGCATCTTCGGCGCCGGCGTGCTCTCGTCGAAGGAGGAGGTGCGCCACGCCCTCGACGGCGCCGAGCAGCGCCCGTTCTCCATCGACGCCGTCATCAACCAGGACTACGAGGTGTGGCACCTCCAGCCCATCCTGTTCGTGCTGGAGTCGTTCGAGCAGCTCGTCACCTCGTTCCGCGGCTGGGCCGTCGAGCGCGGGCTGCTGCCCGCCGACGCCTGAGGCCGCCGCCGCCGGCCCCGCAGCCGCTCGGTGGGCCTCTCCCGCCGGGCGGCGCGTCGTTGAAGCGTCGGGCGAGACGAGGGCCGAGCGGGGCCCGACGGCGCCGCCAGGGGATTCCACTTGCACCTCTGCGCGCCGAACGCTACTCTCCCTGCGCAACATCCCCCCGCGACGATGTCGGTTGCCCCGACCCCCACGGACACCCACGAACGCCTCACCGCCGAGATCCACGGCCACGTCCAGGGCGTCGGGTTCCGGTACTTCACGCGCCAGGCGGCCCGCCGCCACGGCCTCGTCGGGTGGGTGCGGAACGACCCCGAGGGGACGGTGACGGTGCAGGCTGAGGGCGCCCGCCCCCGGCTCGACGCCTTCCTCGACGCCCTCCGCGAGGGGCCCGACGCCGCCGAAGTCGAGGAGGTCGAGGCCCGTTGGGAGCTCGCGACGGGCCGGTTCAAGTCGTTCTCGGTCGAGTACTACTGATGGGCGACGGCGGGGCGTGCGTGTTTGCAGCGTGAGGCGCATATTGGGTCTCCCCCGCTCTCTCGTGCTCCCGTGACGCGCCGCGCCCTCCTCGAACAGACCCTCGCCCGGCTGCAGGAGGCAGGGATCGAGGAGGCCCGTCGAAACGCCGAGTGGCTGCTCGAAGAGGGCCTCGGCGCCTCACGCGTCGAGATCCTCGCCCGCCCGGAGGCCCCGGTCTCGACCGGGGAGGCGCTCCAGGTCGAGGCCCTCGTGGCGCGGCGGCTCCGGCGCGAGCCGCTCCAGTACGTCCTCGGCCACGCCGACTTCTTCGGCCTCCGCCTGCGCGTCACGCCCGCCGTCCTCATCCCGCGCCCGGAGACCGAGGAGGTGGCTGAGGATGCCCTCCGCCGCCTCGACGGCCGGGAGACGCCCTGGGCGCTCGACGTCGGCACCGGGAGCGGCGCCCTCGCCCTCGCCCTCAAGCACCGCCGCCCCGACGCCGAGGTCTTCGCCTGCGACGTCTCCGAGGCCGCCCTCGCCGTGGCCGCCGACAACGCCGAGCGCCTCGGTCTCGCCGTCTCGTTCGTCCAGGGCGACGTGCTCGACCCCGCGTTCGGCCACGACGCCCCGCCGTCGTTCGACCTCGTCGTCTCGAACCCGCCCTACGTCCCCGAGACCGAGCGCGCCACCCTCGCGCCCGAGGTGCGCGACCACGAGCCCGCCGAGGCTCTCTTCGTGCCCGGCGACGACCCGCTCGTGTTCTACCGCACCCTCGCCGCCCGGGCGCCCGACCTCCTCAAGCCCGGCGGCTGGCTCGTCGTCGAGACCCACGCCGACCACGGCGAGGCCGTTCGGGATCTCTTCGCCGGGGCCGGGCTGCGCGAGGCGGCGCTCCGCCGCGACCTCGCCGGCCGTCCCCGCATCGTCTCCGCCCGCCTGTCGCCGTAGCCGTGGACCCGCTGCCCGAGCACATCGCCAACCTCATCCGGCAGGGCCGGACGGTCGAGGCCATCCGCCTCATCCGCGAGGAGACCGGGGCGGGGCTGACGGAGGCGAAGGCGGCTGTGGACCGCCTCGCCGCCGGGATGGAGCCGCTGCCTGCGCCGCCCCCGGTCGTGGCCCCGACCGCGCTCCCGGCCGAGGTCGAGGCGCTGGCGCGGTCGGGCAAGACGATCGAGGCCATCAAGGTGCTGCGGGCGCAGACGGGGCTGGGCCTGAAGGAGGCGAAGGAGCGAGTGGAGGCCGTGGCCGGGCCGGCGGAGAGCGGCTGCGGCCCGCGTTGTCCATCGTCATCGCCGTCCTGCTCCTCCTGCTCGGCGCCTTCCTGGCGCTGTTCTTCAGCGCCGCCGGCTAGACATGCACCGCGCTCGCTTCTCTCTCATCGTCGCCTCGGTCGGCTTCGCCGTCTTCGGGGTCGGCATGCTCCTCCGGCCGTCGCTGCTGGCGGCGGTGGGGATCGCCCTCACCGAGCCGGCCGCGGCGGTCGAGATCCGGGCGTTCTATGGGGGCCTGGAGGTGGGGCTGGCCGTGTTCTTCGGCCTCGCGGTGGGGCGCCCGGGTTGGCACCGCGCGGCCTTGACGGCGCAGATCGCCGTCTTCGCGGGAGCGGGGCTGGGCCGCGTCTTCGGGCTCGTCGTGGGCGGCGTCCTCGACCCGTTGCTCCTCCTGCTCCTCGCGCTGGAGGCGGCCGGCGCCGGCCTTGGGCTGTGGGCGCTCCGCCGGGCGCCGGGCGCGCCTTAGATGGCCGCCGGCCGGCACGCGATTCACCGGGGCGGAGAGGCAACCTTCAGGGGCGTCCGTGGGTTGGGTAGCGCTCCTCTCCCGATCCGGTCCCCGATGCGCCTCCTCTCCGGGCTCCTCACCGCCGCCGCTCTGCTGTGCGGCTGCGCCACCCCCCGGCCGCCCACGCCAGAACCGCCCGCGCCCCCCACTCCGACGACCTTCGCCGGCTTCGACACCTGGCGCTACCCGGGCGACGACGCCCTCCGCGCGTGGCGCGAGGCCTCGCCGTACCGGTGGGTCGGCTACTACCTCCCGGCGCCCTGCCGCCGGGACTCGTCGTGGGTCGGGCGGCGCGCCTCGTTGGAACGGATGGGGTGGGGGGTGGCCGTGCTCTACGTCGGGCAGCAGGTGTTCGAGGGGCAGCCGCCGCCCCCGCCGGATTCCCCCGCGCCGATCCGCTGCTCGCGCACGCTCCTCTCCGAGGCCCAGGGCGGCCGCGAGGCCGCCGACGCCGTCGCGCAGGCCGCGGCTGAGGGCTTCCCGCCCGGCACGACGGTCTTCCTCAACGTCGAGCGGTCGGAGACGCTGCCGGCGGCGTTCACGGCGTACTACCGCGCATGGATGGACGGCGTGCTGCGGGACGGGCGCTACCGCCCCGGCACCTACGCCCACCGCCGCAACGCCGACGACCTCTTCGCCCTCGCCCGCGACGCCTACCGCGCGGCCGGACGCACGGAGGCGCCGCCGTTCTGGGTCGCGGGCGGCGCCGGCTTCGCGCTCGACCAGCCGCCGGAGGCCGTCGGCGTCCCGTACGCCGCGGCCTGGCAGGGCGCCCTCGACGTGCCCCGCACCTGGGGCGGCGTCACGATCACGGTGGACGAGAACGTGGCCCGGCGCCCCTCGCCGTCCGCGCCGGGCTCCGAGTAGCGCCGGAGGCTAGGCCGCTGCGCGGCGGCCCTCGAAGACGCCCCGCGCCTCGCGGTACATCGTGGCGTGGCGGTCGGCCGTCTCCTCCGGCGTCGGGGCGTAGCCGCCGGAGAGGAGGAGGCACAGCGGGAGGCCCGCTCCGGAGACCATCTCGCACACGAACCGGTCACGGGCGGCGAGGCCGGCCGGGGTGAGGGCGAGGCGGCCGAAGCGGTCGCCCGCGAGCACGTCCACGCCGCCGAGGTAGAGCACGAGGTCGGGCTGCGCCTCGGCGACGACCTCGGGGAGGTGGCGGCGGAGCGCGCCGAGGTAGGCGTCGTCCGCCGTGCCGTCGGGGAGGGCGACGTCGCGCGAGGAGGGGGGCTTGCGGAAGGGGTAGTTCCGCTCGCCGTGCATCGAGAAGGTGTAGACCTCCGGGCGGCCGGCGAAGAAGGCGGCGTTGCCGTTGCCCTGGTGCACGTCGAGGTCCACGATGAGCGCGCGCCGGAGCCAGCCCGACTGCTGGAGGACGCGGACGGCCACGGCCACGTCGTTGAGGACGCAGAAGCCCTCGGCGCCATCGGGCATGGCGTGGTGCGTGCCGCCGGCGAGGTTCCCCGCGAGGCCGTCGGTCAGCGCCATGAGGGCGGCGTTGACGGTCCCCTGCACGGCGAGGCGGCTGCGGCGGACGAGCCGCGCGCTCCACGGCAGGCCCATCCGCCGCTCCTCCAGCCGGTCTTGCCGCCCGGCCGCGAGCTTCGCGAGATAGGCGCGGGTGTGGACGAGGAGGAGGTCGCCCCAGTCGGCCTCACGTGGGGCCACCACGTCGGCCTCCGCGATCACGCCCTCGGCGAGGAGGAGCCGGTGGAGCGCGGGGAACTTCCCCATCGGGAAGGGATGCCGCGGGGGCAGCGGGACGTAGTAGTCCGCGTGGTACGAGACCCTCATGGGCGAGGACGGCGGGGACAGGCCTGTCCCCGCGCAGCGCGCTCTTCCCTCACCCGCCCTGCTCGGGGTCGGTCTCGGGGGCGGCCTCGGGCGCCGTCTCCGCCTCGGCCATCTCGACGTAGGCGTCGAACGGCATCAGCTCGTAGAACCCCTCGCGCACGTAGCGGAGGACGTGGAGGAACTGGTCGGGCGGCCAGTAGCTCGGTGCCTTCGTGATGAAGGTGCCGTCGCTGTCGAGGAAGACCGTCGTCGGGGTGCCGGAGACCTCAAAGGCCTGCCCGAGCTCCCGCATCGGGACGGTGCCGCCGAAGAAGTCGATCTCCTCCGGGCTCTCGATGTCGAGGCGGGTGACCTCGTAGTTGTCGGCGAGGTACGCCTGGATGGCGTCGTCGGTGTAGGTGTCCTGGTCGAGGCGGCGGCACCACCCGCACCACTCGGTGTAGGCGTGGATGAGGACGAGGTCCCCGTCGGCCTGGGCAGCGGCGGCGGCCTCGCCCATCGGCCGCCAGTTCGGCGAGTCCTCGGGGTAGTCGGCGGCCGTGGGTCCGGACGGCCGGTTGATGACGCCGGTCTCGGCGCCGCCCTGCGCGAGGGCAGGGGCGGCGAAGAGGAAGGCGCCGAGGAGGGCCGTGAGGGTGCGGTTCATCGGTTCAGGAGGTCGAGGAGGGTCTGCTGGAAGCGGGCGGCGTCGTGCTCCCAGGCGTGGGCGTCGAGGGCGCGGGGAGCGTTGGCACGCCAGCGGGTGCGGGCGGTTTCGTCGGTGAGGGCGCGGCGCAGCGCCGCCGCCACGGCGCCGGGGTCGGCGGGGTCGGCCACGAGGCCGACGTCGTAGCGCTCGACGACGCGGCGGACCTCGGGGCCGGGGCCGGCGAGCACCGGGACCCCGGCCATAAGGTACTCGAAGAGCTTGTTGGGGAGGGCGAGGCGGAGGCTCTCCGTCAGCGGCTCGATGAGGAGGGTCCCGAGGTCGGCCCCGGCCGTGAGTGCGGGGAGCTCGTCGGGGCCGACGAAGCCGAGGAAGCGGACGCGGTCGCCGAGCGGGGCCGCCTGGCGGCGGAGCGCCGCCTCCATCGGGCCGTCGCCGATCACGACGAGGGCAGCCTCAGGCACGGCCGCGACGGCGTCGACGAGCGCGGGGAGGCCGCGGCCCGGGCGGAGGCCGCCCTGGTAGAGCACGATGGGCGGCCCGTCCCCGATCCCGGCGGCGCGCCGGAGGCGGTCGGTCGCGGGGACGGGCTGCCGCGCGGGCGCGTTGTGGAGGACGACCGGGGGCGGGATCCCGTAAGCGCGCGAGAGCCGCTCGGCGATGGCGCGGTTCACCGTGAACACGGCGTCGGCGCGCCGGATGGCACGGCGCTCGACGGCCCGCCACACCCCGCGCACCCACGGCCGACCGGCCGACGAGTCGAGGGCGGCGTAGAGCTCGCGGGAGTCGAAGGCGAGGCGGGCGCCGTGGTGGCGGGCGGCCTCGGCGAGGCCGGGGAGGGTGTAGAGGTCGCTGGCGAGGTAGAGGCCAGCGGGCCGGGCGAGGGCGGCGGCGCGGAAGGCGCGGTGGGCGGCCCAGAAAAACCGCGGGCCTCGGCCCGGGGGCGTCGGCAGGACCCGGGCGCGGAGGCGGCCGTCGAGCGGGAGCCCCTCGCCGAGGGCGTCCCCGAGCGGGGGTCCGAGCGTGAGGACCTCGGCCGACAGCCCGGCATCGCGGAGGGCGCGGAGCTGCCGCAGCGCCCGCGACGACCCCCGCACGTCGCCCACGAGCGCGAAGAGCACGTCCGGCCGTGCCGGCGCGCCGCCCCTCGGCGCAGCGCGCGGGAGCTCGGCGGGCTCGGCGGTCGGGAGGGCAGCGGTCATGACGCGGACTCGGGGGGCGCAAGATAGGGTCGGAAAAACGCCCGGGGCCGGGCAGAAACAAACGGCTGGCTCCAGCGGTGCGTATGTTTGGCCCCCTGCCAGAGCGCGCGGGGCACGCCGAGCCGAGGCAAGAGCGGAGGGGCCCCGCTCGTTCCTCTCCCCGGCCCCGAATCCCTTCCCGGACCTCCCCGATGTCACCGCGCCGCGTCCTCGTCGGCCTCGTCCTCCTCGGTGTGGGCGCCCTCTTGGGCGTGCTCGTGGCCGAGGTGTGGCACCGGGGCGAGGCCGCCGGGCCGCCGGCCGCAGAAGGGGGGGAGGCCGGCGAGGCGCTCCGGCCCGCGCCCGCCGCCGCCGCCCCCGTCCAGATCGGGAATCCCGACGCCGAGGCGGCCCCGGTGCTTCCCGAGGCCACGACGCTCAACCGCGTCTTCACCGGCGTCGCCGCCCGCGTCACGCCCGCCGTCGTCTTCATCAGCGTCCAGAGCGACCTCCCGCCCGAGGTCCCGGCCGACGGCTTCCACGAGGACCTCCCCTTCTACCCGCGCAACCGCACGAGCGCCGGGAGCGGCGTCATCGTCTCGCCCGAGGGCTACATCGTCACGAACGCCCACGTCGTCCAGGCCGCCGCCCGCATCCGCGTCCTCCTCGCCGACAAGCGCGAGTTCGACGCCGAGCTCGTCGGGGCCGACCCGACGACGGACCTCGCCGTCATCCGCCTCCTCGAGGTCAACGTCGGCGCCGACGAGGACGCCGAGCCGCTCCCCGTCGCGACGCTCGGCGACTCCGACGCGCTCGAGGTGGGGGAGTGGGTGCTCGCCGTCGGCAGCCCGTTCCGGCTCACCGGCACCGTCACGCAGGGGATCGTCTCCGCGCTCGGGCGCCAGGTCGACATCATCGAGAACTCGTTTCGCATCGAGGACTTCATCCAGACCGACGCCGCCATCAACCCCGGGAACTCGGGCGGCGCCCTCGCCAACCTCAGCGGCGAGGTCGTCGGCATCGCCACGGCGATCGCGACCGAGAGCGGGTCCTACGAGGGCTACGGGTTCGCCGTCCCCATCAACCTCGCGCGCCGCGTCGCGACGGACCTCATCGCCTTCGGCGAGGTCGAGCGCGGCTACCTCGGCGTCGTGATCCGGCCCGTCACGGCGGCCGACGCGCAGGAGCTCGGGATGCCGCGCATCGAGGGCGTCCTCATCGAGGGCGTCGCGCAGGGCACGAGCGCCGACCGCGCCGGCCTCCGCGAGCGCGATGTGCTCCTCAGCGTCGGGGGGGAGGCCGTGGACTCGCCGAACCAGTTCCAGAGCCGGATCGCGCTCTACCACCCCGGCGACGAGGTCGAGTTCGAGCTCTGGCGCAACGGCGACCGCCTCCGGCTCGGCGCCGCCCTCATCGGCCGCGACGACCCCGTGTTCGCGCAGTGGCTCGACGACCTCGGCGACACCCGCCCGGCCGCGCCCGCGCCGCCGCCCGAGCCCCCCGCCGACGCCCCGCTCTTCGAGGCCGAGGACTGGGGCGTCCGCTTCCGCGACCTCACGCCCGCCGAGCGCCGTGCCTTCGGCGTCTCCGAAGGGGCCTACATCGAGACCGTCGACGGCGGCAGCGCGGCGGACGTGGACGGCCTCCCCAGCGGCACCGTCGTGACGCAGATCGAGGACCGGGCCGTGGGCTCGGCCGAGCAGGCGCGCGCCACGCTCGCCGCCCTCGCCGAGGTCGGCTCGCCCGCCCTCCTCCGCGTCCGCCGCACCGACGGCGTGACGGCGTTCTACGACCTCCAGTCGCCGTACGTGGACTGATGCTCCGGTTCCTCACGGCCGGGGAGTCGCACGGCGCCTCGCTCGTCGGCATCGTCGAGGGGATGCCGGCCGGCGTGCCCGTCTCGGCGGCCGACCTCGACGAGCACCTCGCGCGGCGGTGGCTCGGCGTCGGGCGCGGGGGGCGCGCGAAGGTCGAGCGGGACCGCGTCGAGGTCCTCGCCGGCATCCGCTTCGGGAAGACGATGGGGAGCCCCATTGCGCTCCGGCTCGTGAACGCCTCGCATCACAAGGACCGCGCGGGTTGGCCCGAGACGATGGCGGTCGGGGGGACGGGCGAAGGCGTCGCGCCCGTGACGCTCCCGCGTCCGGGCCACGCCGACCTCGCGGGCGCGCAGAAGTACGGCTACGACCGGCCGCCGCGCGGCCCCGACCTCCGCCCCGTCATCGAGCGGTCGAGCGCGCGCGAGACGGCCATGCGCGTGGCGTGCTGCTCCGTCGCGCGCGCCTTCCTCCGGCGCCTCGGCGTCGAGATGGGCAGCCACGTCCTCCGCATCGGCGAAGTGGGTTACGAGGGCGGGGCGTGGCACGAGGCGCGCGACCGGCTCCTCGGCGAGGGCAGCGCCCGCGCGCTCTACGAGGCCGCCGACGCCAGCCCGGTGCGGATGCTGGACGAGGGGCTGTCGGAGGCCGCCGTCGCCCACATCCAGGCCGCCAAGGCGGCCGGCGACACGCTCGGCGGCGTCTACGAGGTCGTGGCGACGGGCGTGCCGCCCGGCCTCGGCTCCTACGTCCACTGGGACCGCCGCCTCGACGGCCGCCTCGGCCAGGCCATCCTCTCGATCCCCGCACAGAAGGCCGTCGAACTCGGCGACGGGTTCGCGAGCGGGGCGGCCCCCGGCTCCCGGGTCCACGACGCGATCGTGCCCGCCGAGGGCGGAGGCCTGACGCGCGCGACGAACCGCGCCGGCGGCGTCGAGGGCGGGGTGTCGAACGGGATGCCCGTCGTCGTGCGCGGCACGATGAAGCCGATTCCGACGCTCATTGAGCCCTTGATGAGCGTGGACCTCGCCACGGGCGAGCCGCAGCCGACGCGCTACGAGCGGAGCGACGTGACGAGCGTGCCCGCGGCCTCCACCGTGGCCGAGGCCGTCGTGGCCTGGGCGCTGGCCGAGGCTGTGCTCGAACGCTATGGCGGCGACTCGTTCGAGCCCCTCCAGGGACGGCTCGCGGCGGACCGGGAGAAACGGGGCTAGCTTGGCCTCGTCCGTCCCACGTTTCCGCCCGTGCGCTCCGCGGTCCTCCTCCTCGCCCTCCTCGCCGCGCCCCTCGCGGCGCAGCCGCCGCCAACCGGCGTGGGCACGCCAGAGGGGCACTCCCTCGGGGAGACGCACTTCTTCGCCGAGCTCTTCGGGGCCGGCGCGGTGTTCTCGTTCAACGTGGACCGCGAGGTGCTGCCCCGCACGGTCGTCCGCGGCGGCATCGGGTACGCACCTTGGGTGAGCGGTGGGTTCCCGCTCTCGGGCGTGGGCGGCGTGAGCGTCGTGCCCTTCGGGGGCACGTTCCGGCCGGAGGTGGGCGCGAGCGCCGCCGCGATGGTCGGCGACCGCGTCGAGGTGCTGCCCGGCGCGTTCCTCGGCCTCCGCATCCAGACGAGCGACCGATCCCTCCTCCGCCTGGGCACGACCCTGTTCCTCTTCCCGGACGGGTTCGGCACCGTGGTGCCGTGGCCGAGCTTCGGGTTTGGCGGGCGGCTATAGCGCGGGCTACTTGATGTACTCGTGCGAGAACGGGTACCGGAACGGCTCGCCGTTGATCGACCTCACCGCCGCGACGATGGGGCAGGCGAAGGCCGCGATGCCGACGAAGATCGCGAGCGGCACGCCGACGACGACGCCGATCCCGGTCATGCAGGCGAGCGCGGCCACCAGGCCCAGGACGAGCATATGGATCTGGAAGTTGACGGCCTCCTTCCCGGCCTCGTCGACGGCCGGGTGCTCGTCGCGCTTGACGAACCAGACGGCGAGAGGGCCGAGCAGGAACCCGATCCCGGTGAACACGCCCAGGAGCGCGCTCAGGTGGAGCACGGTGATCGTGTTGCGGGTGGCATCCGGGAGGGCGTCGGGGGCGTAGGCGTCAGCGGTCATGGTCGGGAGCGGTGGTTGAGGTCTGGGTGCGGGTACGGAAGGGCGCGTTCGAAGATGCACGGGCCGATCCCGACGACCGGTCACCGCGCGTCGCCCGCGGGTACGACGAGGAACGCCGCCCCCGCGCTGCGGTAGATCCGCCGCCCCCACCGACCGCTCCCATGTCCGACTGGATGACCCGGATGGCCCACCGTCCGGACGCTGCCCTCAACACGCGCACCACGCCCGTCCCCCTCACGCCCGATTCCCCCCGCGCCGTCGTCGTCGGCGCCGGCTTCGGGGGGCTGGCGGCGGCCGTCCGCCTGCTTGCTCGCGGCTACCGCGTCACCGTCGTCGACCGGCTCGACCAGCCCGGCGGGCGGGCGCGCGTCTTCGAAGCGGACGGCTACACCTTCGACGCCGGGCCGACGCTC
>JAWWCA010000116.1:0-11844 GCA_033720695.1 Rubricoccaceae bacterium | reverse complement strand
GGCCGCGCTCCGGGTCCTGGCCGGGCAGGAGGGCACGCGGCACATCGCCTTCCTCGGCGACATGCTGGAGCTCGGCGAAACCGAGGTGCAGCAGCACGCCGAGGTGCTCGCCGCGGCCGTCCAGGCCGTCGACGCCGTCCACGCCGTCGGGCCGCTCATGGCGCAGGCGGCCGAGACCCTCTCCCCGGCGCAGCGCGCGCGGCTCACGCTCCACCCCGCCTCCAACGGCCTCGCCGACGCGCTCCGGGCAGGCGAGAGCTACCGGCCGGCGCCCGGCGACGTGGTCCTCGTCAAAGGCTCGCAGGGCACGCGCATGGAGCGCATCTCGGAGGCGCTCCTGCACCCCGACCTCGACCCCGCCGACGTGCTCCCGCGCCAAACGGAGGCTTGGAAGCAGATCGCATGAGGGCTCAGAACCCGCCGCAGAACGCGTCGTCGGCGCTCTCTTCCTCCAGCATCCCGGCGGCCACGGCGAAGTATTGGTGGCGCCCGAGCGCGCCGTCGAGGACCGCGCGCTCCGACGTCTGCTCGGTCAGGCGCTCGGCCACCGCCGCCGCCTCGTCGAGCGCCTCGTGGTACCGGCGCCGGCGTTCGCTCTCGGGGCGCGCCGTCGGCTCCGGACGCGCCCGCAGGGCCGCCTCCAACGAGAACGACGGCGCCTCGGCCCGCCCGTCCCTGTGCTCCCAGGTCCCGCTCCGGACGCGGAAGCGGTAGAGCGGGAGAAACCGGTGCCCGTGCTCGGCCACGAACGAGACGGCGTCGGTGACGTATGCCGCCTCGGCGTCGTCCATCGTGTAGTGGAAGCCGACGCGGCACCAGCCGGGCTTGACGCCGTGGTACCCCTCCTGCGAGAGCGCGAGGAGCGCCTCGGCCTCGTCGGCCGGGATGCCGAGGAGGCGGTGCGCATAGGGCCCCGCGCACGAGCAGCCCGCCCGGCTCTGGATGCCGAAGAGATCGTTGAGCAGGGTCGTCACGAGGCGCGGGTGGAGGAACCTGCCCTCCGGGCAGCGGACGTTGAAGGAGACGATGCCGATCCGCTGCCGCGGGTCGAGGGGGCCGAGGAGGGCGAGGGCCGGGTCCTCGCCCCAGCGGTCGAGGGCGCGCTGGAGCAGTTCGTGCTCGCGCGCCTGGATGGCCTCGATGCCGAGGGCCGCCTTTACTTCGAGGGCCAGCGCCGCGCGGAGCGTCTGGAAGATGCCGGGGGTCCCCGCCTTCTCGCGCTCCTCCACGTCCTCGATGAACGCGTGCCGCTGCTGGTTCACGTAGACGACGGTGCCCCCCCCGCCCACGCTCGGCGGGA
The DNA here is from genome assembly GCA_033720695.1 of Rubricoccaceae bacterium. Lineage (GTDB taxonomy): Bacteria > Bacteroidota > Rhodothermia > Rhodothermales > Rubricoccaceae > DATGQT01. Next base: position 10,544 of record JAWWCA010000116.1, on the reverse strand, counting down.
GCGCCGTCGGGTAGAGCCGCTCGTGGAAGACGAGCACGCCGGACGAGCCCGGCCCGCCGAGGAACTTGTGCGGCGAGAGGAAGACGGCGTCGAGCGCGGCGTCGGGGTCGCCGGCCGGGTTCATGTCGATGGGGACGTAGGGCGCCGCGGCGGCGTAGTCGAAGAGGGCGAGCCCGCCGCGCCGGTGGAGCACTCGCGCGATCTCGTGGACGGGCGACTTCAGGCCCGTCACGTTCGAGGCGGCCGAGAAGGAGCCGATCTTCTGGCGGCCCTCCCACCGCGGGTCCTGCAGGAGGCGGTCGAGGTGGCCGAGGTCGAGCGCCCCCTCCGGCGTGAGTTCCCCCTCGACCACCTCGCACAGCCCCTCGCGCCACGTGACCTCGTTCGAGTGGTGCTCGTAGGGCCCGACGAACACGACCGGTTGCTGCGCGCGGACGGCGGTCAGCGCGTCGTCGCCGAGCACCGTGTGGAGGTAGTGGAGCGTGGCGGGCGGGATGGCGACGCCGAGGATCTCTTGGAGCTTGTGGATGGCGGCCGTGGAGCCGGAGCCGCACGCGATCACCTTGCCCGCCTCTCCCGCGTTGAGGAGCGCTTTGATGCGGCCCTCGGCCTCGTGCAGGAGGTGCGTCGTGGCGTGGCCGGTGGAGCTGTCCTCGGTGTGGCTGTTCGCGTACCGAACGGCGACCTCGCGGAGGTAGTCCTCGACGAACGCGAGGCAGCGGCCCGAGGCCGTGAAGTCGGCGTAGACGAGGAGGCGCTCGCCGAAGGGCGTCTGGACCGGCGCATCTACGCCGAGGGTCTGCTCCCGGAGCGTGGCGAGGTCGATGCTGGACGGCAACATAGGCGGGCGGGTCGTGCGACCTGCCCAAGATACGGGGAGGCCTGCGGGTCCCGGCCTCGCGCTACGATTCCTCGCCTTCTGCAAGCGCGTGCTCCAGCGCCTCTTCTGCCTGCGCGTCGTAGGCCACCAGCAGCACCCGCAGCGGACGCTCGCGCTCGGCCAGAACGGCGCGCACCGTCACGACGGCCACCCGGGCCGCGTCGGCGGGCGGGTAGCCGTAGACGCCGGTCGAGATCGCCGGGAACGCGACGCTCTCCAGGTCGTGCTCGGCGGCCCGCGTGAGGGCCGCGCGGTAGGCCGACGCGAGCTGCGCGGGCTCCCCCGCCGCCCCGCCCCGCCACACGGGGCCGACGGTGTGGATGACGAACCGCGCCGGCAGGTCGAAGCCCGGGGTGAGGCGGGCCTCGCCCGTCGGGCACCGGACACCCGGCCGCACCTCGGGGACGGCCCGACAGGCGGCGAGCAGCTCGGGGCCGGCCGCCCGGTGGATGGCGCCGTCCACGCCCCCGCCGCCCAGCATCCGCTCGTTGGCGGCGTTCACAATGGCGTCCACGTCGAGCCGCGTGAGGTCCCCCCGCCACACCGCGACCCCCTGACCTCGTTCCTCGACCCGTGTCCGGATGAGTGCCGTGAGCCGGCGCATCTCCTGCATCACCCGGTCGGGCTCGCCGGGCCAGCCGCCGCCCTGGTGGGAGTGGGCCCGCTGCCGCGCGAAGAGGAGGATGCGGAGGTCGTCGAGCCCGAGCGCTTCGGGGGGGGCGGGATCGAGCGCCTGGACGTACCGACCCAGCGCCGCGACGTCCCCGCCGCCTACGGCCGCGTAGCCGTCGAGGGTCTGCGCAAATCGGATGACCTCAGCGTCCGGAGCGTCCTCGCCCGGCACCCGCGACGGCGTCAGGGCGCTCGTGGGCAGGAGGCTAGTCATGGCCGACGAGCCGGAGGCCGACGACCCCGCCCACGATGAGGGCGAGGCAGGCCAGGCGCGCGAGCGAGCGCGGCTCCCCCAGCCACACGATCCCGACCAGGACGGCGCCGACCGCACCAACCCCGACCCAGACGGCGTAGGCCGTCCCGACGGGCAGCACGCGCACGGCGAGCGAGAGGCCGTAGACGCTCACGGCCATGGCTGCGAGGACGCCCAGGCTCGGGACGAGGCGGGTGAAGCCGTCGGTGTAGCGGAGCCCCACCGCCCAGACCGTCTCGAACAGCCCGGAGAGGAGGAGAACGAGCCAGGCGGCGTTCGGGCTCATGCGGCGACGGTCGCCTCCTCGACCTGGACGAGCTGGCCCCGGTTGTAGATCGCCCACGCCCGCCCCTTCATCGGCGCGCCGACGAACGGGGTGTTCTTCGACTTCGAGCGGATGTGCCGCGCCTCGAAGGTCCAGTCGGTGTCGGCGTCGAAGATCGTGAGGGTGGCCGGGGCGCCCTCGTCGAGCACCGGCACCGGCAGGCGGAGGATCTCGCGCGGGGCGACGGCGAGCTTGTAGACGGCCTCCGCCACGCTCAGCACGCCTGGCGCGATGAGGTCGCGGCCCGTGAGCCCCCAGCACGTCTCCAGCCCGAGGATGCCGAACGGCGCGGCGATGAACTCGACCTCCTTCTCGAACGAGGCGTGCGGGGCGTGGTCCGTCGCGATCACGTCGATCGTGCCGTCGCGGAGGCCCTGCTTGATGGCCTCGGCGTCCTCGGCCGTGCGGAGCGGCGGGTGCATCTTGGTGTGGGTGTCGTACCCGCTCGCCTCGACGGCCTCGTCGGTGAGGGCCCAGTGGTGGGGGCAGGCCTCGGCCGTGAGGGGGACGCCCTGGGCCTTCGCCTGCCGCACGAGGTCCACGGCCTTGGCCGTCGAGATGTGGCAGACGTGGACGTGGCCGCCGGTGAACTCGGCCAGGAGGGCGTCGCGGGCGATCATGGCCTCCTCGGCGAGGGCCGGGATGCCGGGGAGGCCGAGGCGGGTGGCGACGGCGCCCTCGTGCATGTGGCCGTGGGGGTTGAGCGTGAGGTCCTCCTCGTGCCCGAGGATGGGGCGGTCGAGCATCCGGGCGTACTCGAGGGCGCGGCGCATGAGGCCGCCGTGCTGGACGGGCGAGCCGTCGTCGGAAAAGGCGACGGCGCCGCCCTCGGCCATGTCGCCGAGCTCGGCGAGCGCCTCGCCCCGCCGCCCCTTCGACACCGCCCCGATGGGGTGGACGTCGACGGGCAGCCCCTGGGCGCGCTGGACCACGAACTCGACCACGTCGCGCGTGGCGATGGGCGGGTCGGTGTTGGGCATGCAGGCGACGCCGGTGAAGCCGCCGAAGGCCGCGGCGCGAACGCCCGTTTGGATCGTCTCTTTGTGCTCCTGCCCGGGCTCCCGGAAGTGGACGTGCATGTCGAACCACCCCGGGGAGATCAGCTTCCCGGTCGCGTCGTAGGCCTCGACGCCGTCGGCCGAGAGCCCGTCCCCGACCTGGGCGATGCGGCCGTCGCGGAGCAGGAGGTCGGCGCGGCGGGCCTCGCCGGAGCGGGGGTCGAGGAGCTGGCCGCCGGTGATGAGGAGGTCGGGCGTGTGGGGCATCGGGCTCGGGGACGTGGGGGCTGCCGCGAAGGTAGCCACCCCTCCCTCCCCCGATCCCGAATCCCCCGCGAAGCCCCCGTCCGACGGCCCGCTGCAGCAACCCGCTACAGCAACCCGATGGCCTGCACCACCATGTAGAGGGACGCGGCCGCCCCGCCCGTCCACGCGAGGGTGCGGACGAGGTGTGCCCGCACCACCTTTCGGATCCCGCTCACCGACTTCCCCTCGCGGGCCAGCGCGCGCCGCTTCGGCACCACGTAGAGCAGCGACACCGCGAGGTTGACGAGCGAGCAGCCCGCGAGCACCAGCACGAGGGCCCGCGACACGCCGAACGGCTCCCCCCACACGTAGTGGAGGTAGACGAGGGCGAACGAAAGCAGGTAGGCCACGAACCCCGGAACGACGAACGCGGGGACCAGCCGCCGCCCGAACGTGCTGTGGAACGGCGCGAACTCGTCGGCGCCGACGAGGCGGTGGACGGGGTACCCGGCCACGAGGAGCATCCACGCCCCGCCCGTGCAGTACCAGAACAGGACGACGGCGAGCACGAGGACGCCGAAGGCGATCTCCTGAATAAGGACGGGGTCCACGGCGTCGGGGGTGGCGACGGGCGGGGGCGCTGTCGCCCCCGCCCGCAGCCTTGTGGGCTCAGTTCGTGCCGTCCATCGCCGTCGTCACCGCCGGCTCGGCGAGGTGCTCGGCGAAGAACTCCGTGAGCAGGGTGAAGAGGTGGTGCCGCGTGGTGCCGCCGTAGATGCTGTGGTTCCGGCCGGGGTAGAGCATGAGCTCGAACTGCTTGCCGGCCTCGATCAGCGCATCGGCCATGACGATCGTGTTCTGGACGTGGACGTTGTCGTCGGCGTCGCCGTGGACGATGAGGAGCTCCTGGTCGTCGCGGAGGTTCTCGGCGTAGGTGACGGGACTGCCGCGGTCGTAGCCCTCGGGGTTCTTCTGCGGCGTCGAGAGATAGCGCTCGGTGTAGATGGTGTCGTAGTAGCGCCAGTTGGTCACCGGAGCGACGGAGACGCCGACCTCGAAGGTGTCGGGGCCCTCGCCGTAGAGCATGGCGAGGAGCGTGAGGTAGCCGCCGTAGCTCCAGCCCCAGATGCCCGTGCGGTCGGCGTCCACGTAGGGCTGGTCGCTGAACCACTGCGCCGCGGCGATCTGGTCCTCGGCCTCGAGGGGGCCGAGCTGGCGCTGCGTCAGCGTCTTGAAGGCCTTGCCGCGCCCGCCCGTGCCGCGGTTGTCGACGCCCGCCACCAGGATGCCGTGCTCCTCGGCGAGGTAGTGGTGCCACAGCCGCTCGGCCCCGCCCCAGGCGTTGCGGACCTCCTGGCTGCCGGGCCCCCCATAGGTGTGGATGAGGAGCGGGTACGCCTGGCCCGGGTCGAAGTCGCGGGGCTTGATGAGGTAGGCGTTGAGCTCGGTGCCGTCGGCGGCGGGGACCGTCATGAACTCGACGGGCGGCAGGTCGTAGGCGGCCAGCCGCTCGATGAGGTCCTCGTTGCCCTCGAGCACCGCGATGGGGTCGCCGGTGATGCGGTGGAGCGTGGTGACCGGCGGCGTGGTGCTGTTGGTGTAGGTGTCGATGAAGTAGGCGAAGTCGGCCGACGGGCTGACGCTGTGCCAGCCGGCGCTCTCGGTGATCTGCTCGGGCACGCGCGGGGCGTCGGTGCCGGGGAGGCCGACGCGGTAGAGGTGCCGCTCCAGCGGGCTCACGGCCGTGCTCGTGAAGTAGACGTAGCCGGTCGCCTCGTCCACGCCGTGGAAGTCGGTCACGTCCCAGGGCCCCTCGGTGATCCGGTCCACGTACGTGCCGTCGAGGCGGTAGAGGTAGAGGTGGGAGTAGCCGTCGCGGTCGCTCCGCCAGACGAAGTGCTCCCCGTCGCCGAGGTAGGTGATCGTGCCGGTCGAGAGGTCCGAGAAGCCCGTCTCGACCTCCAGGTAGGACGCGGTCGACTCCTCGAGGATCGTCTCGACGGCGAGCGTCTCGGGGTCGCCGTAGAGGAGGTCGCCGTCGTTCTGGTCGCGGTTCAGGCGGAGCATCCACACGCGGCTGGAGCCGGAGGCCCCTTCGCCCTCGGGCGTCCACCCCATCGAGGCGATGTACTCGGTCTCGTCGCCGCCCTCCATCCAGGTGTCGGTGTCGAGGAACCGGGTCTCGCCCGTGGCCACCTCGATGACGCCGACGCGGACCTCGGAGTTGACCTCGCCGGCCTTCGGGTAGCGGAACCGCTGATACTCGGGGTAGAGCGTGGTGAGGTCGGTCACCTGGAAGTCGCGCGTGTCCGACTCGTCGAGCTGGAAGAAGGCGAGGTAGCGGCCGTCGGGGCTCCAGCGGAAGCCGTCGCGGAGGCCGAACTCTTCCTCGTAGACCCAGTCGAAGGTGCCGTTGATGACGCCGCCGGGCGCGCCGGAATCGGTGAGCTGCCGCTCCTCGCCCGTCGCGAGGTCCACCACAAAGAGGTCACGGTCGCGGACGAAGGCGACCTGCGTGGCCTCGGGGTCGAACTTGGCGAACATCTGGAACCCCTTGTCGCGGTCGGAGACCGGCGTGAGCGTGCCCGCGGCGGTGTCGTAGACGTAGTAGTAGCCCTTGGTGTTGAGGCGCCAGACGCGCTCGGAGTCGGTGTAGAGGAGCACCTTCGAGCCGTCGCGGCTGTACGCGTAGTCCTCGATATCGAGGAGGCCGGCGTCGCCGTCGGGCTTCTGGAGCCCGAACCCGTCGATGAGCGTCTGGCGCGCGTCGGTCTCGAGGTTCCACTGCACGAGGCTCGTCGCCCCGCTCTCGCGGTCGGCGTCGACGTAGAGGAGGACGGGGCCCTCCTCGGCCCACGTCCCGCCGCGGAAGGCGTCACCGGCGAACTCGGACGAGGCGAAGAGCTTGTCGAGCGTGAGCTGGGGGCGGGGCTGCGCCGTGGCCGGGAGGGCGCACAGCACCGCGCACGCGACGAGGAGAAATCGGCGGGATCGAGGCATGGGGGTGCGGTCGGCTTGGGGGAGGGCCTGAACGGGAGGGGGTGCTAAAAAGTACGCACCCGCCGTACCCTGCGGGTGGTCCCCTTTCACACGCCAACGCCCGTGACGATCCGACCCCTCCGCGCCGACGACCCTGCCGACGTCGCCGCCTGGCACCGCCTCCGCCGCGCCCTCTGGCCCGACTGCGAGGAGGCCATCCACGCCGCCGAGGTCGCCCGCCACCTCATGGCCGGCGACACGACGGTGCTCGTGGCCGAGGACGGCGACAGCCTCGTCGGCTTCGTCGAGCTCGCGGTGCGCGAGCGCGTGGAGGGCTCGACGGAGGAGCGCGTCGGCTACGTCGAGGGGTGGTTCGTGGCCGAGGCGCATCGCGGCACGGGCCTCGGCCGGGCCCTCATCGAGGCCGCGGAGGACTGGACGCGGGCGCGCGGGCTGCGGGAGCTGGCGAGCGACGCGGAGCTCTCGAACACCGGGAGCATCGCCGCGCACCAGGCGCTCGGCTTCCGCGAGACGTTCCGCGTCGTGCAGTTCCTCAAGCGCCTCGACGGCTGAGCGCGTGGCCCCGTCTGACGAGGCCGCCTCCGGTATCGCATGGGGTCTGCGCATGCACAGTGTCTGTCCCGCACCGTGGCTCAGAGAATCCCTGATTCCGCCCGGCGGGGTTTAGGATCCTTCGTCGGGCTGTGGTCAACCTCGTCGGAATGGGCACTGATGAGATGCCCGGCCGGCGCCTTGTGCACGCGATCCCGTGCACGAGTCAAGCCATGGATTGACTTCATTCCTCCCGTCCACCTCCCTTCTCACTCTACGCCCCTCCGATCCCATGACGACCCGTCTGCTCCACCGCGCCGCACTGCTCGTCACCACCTTCGCGCTTGCGGCCTTCTCGCCCCGAGAGGCTCGATCCACACCCGCCCTGCCAGGGTCGCTTCCCAGCAGCCTCACCGTCTACACCGACCGCGCCGCCTTCGAGGCGGCCAACCCTGGCCTTCCCACGGAGGATTTCGAGGACCTCGTCATCACGCAGTTCGGCGACTGCGAGACGCCGAGCCCCGTCAACGCGCTCACCAACAACGACTGCGTACCGCTCGGCGCCATCGAGCCCGGCCTCGAGATCGCCGCCGTCGGGCCGACGGCGGACAGCCCACGTGCCCTCGTCGTGATCAGCCCGCAGTTCAACCCGCCGCTCAACAGCCAGATCTTCGGCGCGAACCTGGCGGACGACAACAACGAGCTTCGCTTTGCCGGAGGCGTCGAGGCCGTGGGGTTCGACTACGTCGGGTTCCTCGCCGCTCTCACCGGAACGGCCGAGGTCTACGACACAGCGGGCAACCTCCTCGGCACGGCCCCTCTCAGCGCACAGGCCCAGACCCCGAAGTCGTTCTTCGGCGTGCGCTCCGACGGCGCCCGCATCGGCCGAATCCGGCTCGTCGAAACCGAGGAGAACAACTTCTTTTTGGACAATGTGGCGTTCGGCGGCGGCACAGGATGCCTCCAGGACCTCTCGGCCACGCTCGACGACACCACCCCCGCGCCCGGCGACATCGTCACGTTCACCGTCACCGTCGCCAACACCAGCACCGACGCCGCCGCCCTCGACCTCTGGATCGACGCCACGGGTCCCGTCGCCCGCCGCGTCCTTCTCGCAAGCGGCTCGCTCCCGGCCGGCGCCACGGTGACGCGGGACGTCCGCGTCCGCGTCTCGGAGAGCACGCCCCCGGGCACCTACGCGGTGGATCTCACCATCGGCGACTTTGCCGACGGTGACGTCTGCGACACGGTCCCCTTCGAGGTGACCGTCTCGACCTCGGCCGTGAGCCGTGCAGGCGTCGACGGGTCGCTGTTCGAGAGCGGGGACGTCGTGCCCCTCTCGGCGCCGGAAGCTTCGACAGCCGAGGCATCAGCGTCCAGGGTGCGCGTGGCGCCGAACCCGTTCGCCCAGCAGGCTACAATCCGGTTCGCCGTCGAGACCCCGGCCGATGTGCGCCTCGCTGTCTACGATGTGCTCGGCCGGGAGGTGGCCGTGCTCGTGGATGCCCGCGTGGAGGCCGGCACCCACGCGGCGACCCTCGACGCCCGCGACCTCGCGCCTGGCACCTACGTGTACCGCCTCGTCGTCGGCACCGTCGTCCAGACGGGCCGGATGACGCTGGCCCGCTAGCCCGCCGATTGGGTCTGAACCCATCCCTCCCGGGGGAGGGTGAGCGTGAAGACGCTCCCCTCCCCCGGCCCGCTCTCCACCGCCAGGTCGCCGCCGTGAGCGCGGGCGACGGCGCGGCTGATGGCGAGGCCGAGCCCCGCCCCGACGCCGCCGCCCTCGCGCGTCCGGGCCGACTCACCGCGGTAGTAGCGCTCGAAGACCGACGGGAGGGCATCCTCCGCGATGCCCTCGCCCGTGTCCGTCACGCGCACCCGAATGACGTCGTCCTCGGCCTCGGCCTCCAGCCGAACCGCGCCCTCTCGCGGCGTGTGGCGCCGCGCGTTGGTCAGCAGGTTGTCGAGGAGCCGCAGCAGACGCGCGCCGTCGGCGTCGAGGGTGGGCAGACCCGGCGGGATGTGAGCCTCGAAGCCAATGCCGGCCTCCTCGAAGAGGCGGCGGTGGGCGCGGGCGGCGTCGCCCAGCAGCTCTCCGAGCGGGACGGGGCCCCGCTGAAGTGGGGTGCCATCGCCGAGGGCGGCCCCCTCCAGTTGGCTCAACTCGAAGAGGTCGGCCACGAGGCGCGTCACGTGCTCGCCCTGCCGACGGGCGACGGCGAGCGCCTCGGCGGCTTCCGCGTGCCGGCCGGCGTCGGTGAAGCGGGCGGCCTCGTCGAGGTACCCGCGGAGGGCCGCGAGGGGGGTACGTAGGTCGTGGCCCACGTTCGCAACGAGCTCGCGGCGGTGGCGATCCGTGTCACGGAGGGCCGCGACGGACGCCTCGACGCGGGCGGCCATCTCGTTGATGGCGGCGGCGAGGCGACCAAGCTCGTCGCGGCGGTGGGCGGGGAGGCGGTCGGCGTAGTCACCGGCCCCGAGAGCTTCGACCCGCCGCGTCATGCCCCGAAGCGGCGTGACGAGCCGCCACGTAAAGACGGCGCCGAGGAGGAGCGCGAGGAGCGCCGCGAGCGCGCCGACGAGCAGGGTGGCCTCGGCGAAGGCCTCGCGGGTGCCCCGGAACTCCTCACGCAGCGTCTCATCGAGCGGGCGCAGCAGGAGGCCGCCCGCCGGGAGCCCATCGGGTGCGAGGAGCGGGGCGAAGGCCCACGGGTCGTCGCCGAAGCGGACCTCGATGTCGCCCCGTTCGAGTGCCACGAGGGCGTCCACCGGCACCGGAGTGGGCGCCGGCCCTGCCCCCGTCCGCTCCACCACCGCGCCCTCGGAATCCAGGAGGTAGGTGGGGTCGGGGAAGCGCGTGGCGAGGTCGAGGCGGAGCCGGCGCGGCAGCGAGAGCGCGCCCGTGACGGGGTCGAAGTCCGCCCGTCGCTCCACCTCCTCGGCCACGGCGTCGAGGCGCAGGACGAGGTTGCCGCGGACGAGCTCGAGGCCGCGCTCGCGCGCGAGGAGGGCGCTGAACCCGACGGCGAGGAGCGCCGTCGCGACCTGGACGCCCACGAGGACGAGGGCCACCTTCCAGAAGACGGTGCCCCGCGGGGGAGGCGCGGGAGGGGGCGGGCTAGGCGTCAGGGCGGTCGTCCGGGTCCTCGGGGGCGGCGAACTTGTACCCCACCCCCCACACCGTCCGCACGAACCGGGGATCGGCGGGGTCGTCCTCGATCTTGGCGCGGAGGCGCTGCACGTGGGAGTCGATGGTGCGGTCGTAGCCCTCGTAGGCGTGGCCCCAGAGGGCTTCGAGGAGCTGCATCCGGGAGAAGGGGCGGCCGGGGTGGCGGGCGAGGTGGAGGAGGAGGTCGTACTCGCGGACGGTGAGGCGGACGGCGGCGCCCTGGCGCGTCACCTCGCGGCGGACGGGGTCCACGACGAGGTCGTCGTAGACGAGGGGCGGCTCGTCCTCGTCGTCTGCCCCCGCGTCGGCCAGCCGCTCCCGGACGGCCCGGAGGCGGCGGAGCGCCGCGCGCACCCGCGCCACGACCTCCTGGAGCGAGAACGGCTTCGTCACGTAGTCGTCGGCCCCGACCTCCAGGCCCACGACGCGGTCGAGCTCGTCGGCCCGGGCGGTGAGCATGAGGATGG
>JAWWCA010000115.1:0-11896 GCA_033720695.1 Rubricoccaceae bacterium | reverse complement strand
GCGAGGGGCCGGCGCCCGCGGCGCGGGCCCGCGCAGCGGGCCTCGGGGTGTCCCCCGCACCCCGGCCGGGCATTGGCCCGCGCGGGCCGCCCGGCTCGCCCGCCGACGCAGGGCCGCCGGAGGGCGTAGGCTGCCCGAAAAGCCCGCCCTGCGATGGACCCCCTCCCCGGACGCCCCCTCGTCTCGCTCGACCCCTCGGCCCCCATCTGGGACCACGTCTTCACCGTCGCCCCGCTCGTGGTGGTGGGGACCGAGGAGGAGGACGGGGTCAACTTCGCGCCGAAGCACATGGCCTTCCCGCTCGGGTGGACCAACCACTTCGGCTTCGTCTGCACGCCGAAGCACCGGACGTACCACAACGCCCGGCGCACAGGCGCCTTCACGGTGACGTACGTCCGCCCCTCGGCCGTCGTCCTCGCCAGCCTCGCCGCCTCCGGCCGACGCGACGGCCCCGGCGCCAAGCCTGCCCTCGGCGCGCTCCCGACGTTCCCCGCCGAGGTCGTGCGCGGGCGGTTCCTCGACGACGGCTACCTCTTCCTCGAGTGCGAGCTGGAGCGGATCGTCGGCGGGTTCGGCGAGAACGAGCTGCTCTGCGGCCGGGTGGTGGCGGCGCACGTGGCCGACGACGCCCTCCGCGTCTCCGAGGGCGACGACGCCGCGCTCGTCCACGGCGCTCCGCTCCTCGCCTACCTCCACCCCGGCCGCTACGCCGAGGTGGCCGAGACCCACGCCTTCCCCTACCCTCAGGGCTTCTCGCGCTAGCCATGACCGACCGCCTCTCCGACGACCTCGCCGAGGCCGTACGCCGCCGCTGCGACCGGCGCCTGGACTGGGCGCTCGACCGGCTCCGCGCCCTCGTCGAGATCGAATCGCCGTCGGACGACCTCGCCGCCCAGGAGGCCTGCCTCCGCCTCCTCGACGAGGACCTCGCGCGGCTCGGCTTCGCGTGCCACCGGATCCCCGGGCGCACGACCGGCGGGCACCTCCTCGCCCGCCCGGAGCGCCGGGCGCGCGGCCGGCCCCTCCAGCTCCTCCTCGGCCACGTGGACACCGTGTGGCCGAGGGGCACGCTGGCCCAGCGCCCCTTCGAGGCCCGCGACGGCCACGCCCGCGGCCCCGGCGTCTTCGACATGAAGGCGGGCCTCGTCCAGATGCTCCTCGCCCTCGACGCCCTCGACGCGCTCGGCCTCCCGCTCCCCGCCACCCCCGTCGTCTTCGTCAACAGCGACGAGGAGGTCGGCAGCCCGGAGTCGACGCGGTGGGTGGAGCGGCTGGCACGGGCCTCGGCGCGGGCGCTCGTGCTCGAACCCGGGCTCGGCCTCGACGGGAAGCTGAAGACCGCCCGGAAAGGGGTGGGCAAGTTCCACGTCGTGGTCACGGGCCGCGCGTCGCACGCGGGGCTGGCGCCGGAGGAGGGGGCGAGCGCGATCCTCGAACTCAGCCACGCGATCCAGCGCCTCCACGCCCTCAACGACGCCGCGCGCGGCGTCTCCGTCAACGTGGGCCTCGTCGAGGGGGGCGTGGGCTCGAACGTCGTCGCGCCCGAGGCCCGGGCGACCGTCGACGTCCGTGTGCCGACGATGGCCGATGGCCGGCGCGTCGAGCGGGCCATCCTGGGCCTCTCCGCCGCCACGCCGGGCGCGACCGTCACGATCACCGGGCACGTGGGCCGCGCCCCGATGGAGCGGACGCCGCGCAACCAGGCCCTCTGGCGCCAGGCTCGGGCTCTCGGGCGACGCCTCGGTCTGGACCTCCAGGAGGGCACCTCCGGCGGCGCCTCCGACGGCAGCACGGCCAGCCTCTACACCGCCACGCTCGACGGCCTCGGGGCCGTCGGCGACGGCGCGCACGCGGTGCACGAGTTCATCTTCGTCGACCAGATGCCGGAGCGGGCGGCGCTCCTGGCCCTCCTCCTCCTCAGCCCCGTCGAGGCCCCCGTGCCCGCGGCCCTGCCGGCGTCGGTCGAGGCGGACGCCCCGGTGTAGCCCCTCTCGGCGCCGGGGCCTCCTCCCTCCGCCATGCGTCCTGCGCTCCGCCCCTCCGCCTCATCCCGCCGCCGCGTCGCCGACGCGGGCGTCGAGGCGCTGGAGCTTGCGGCCGAGGCCGTGCGCGAGGTTGCGGTAGAGCACCAGCCCGATGTCGGGCCGCTGGCGGGTGAGCACGCGGAGGTCCTCGTGCGAGAGCACGGCCGCCGTGACCGGCGTGGCCGCCCGGGCGCCGGCCGAGTGCGGCTCGCCGGTCAGGAGGGAAACCTCTCCGAGCACGTCGCCGGCCCCGACGCGGCCCACCTCGCAGCCCCCCCTCGTCTGGACCACCGCCTCCCCGTCGAGGAGGAGGTACATGGAGCCGGACGGCTCACCGGACCGGAAGAGGGCGCCGCCGGTCCCGAAGGTCGCCACGGTGCCGGCGCTGGCGAGGCGGACCGCCTGCTCGTCGGTCAGCCCCTGGAAGAAGGCGTGCTGGCCGATGGCCTCGCGGAGCTGTGGGAGAACGGCCTGCCGCGCGAACCCGCGCATCACGGCCTCCTTCATCCGCGCCGAGCGCTCGGTGAGCGCGACCTCGCCGAGGTCCGGCGGCACGAGCAGCCGCACCATCTTGACCACGTCGAGCCGCTCGACGTCGTGGAACACCATCGCGGGGACGAAGGCGGCCGGGAGGAAGCCGAGCTCGAGGAGCGTCCGCTGCATCCGCGGCGCGTGCGCGCTCACGTCCACCTCCACGTACTCGACGCCCCAGTCGCCGGTGCAGCAGGCCAGGAGGCGCTCGCAGAGGTGGCGGATGACCCGGTCGGTGTGGCTGATGAGCTCGAAGATGCGGACGCTCCGCTCGTGCTCGTCGCGGAGGAAGCCGATGGCGCCGGCCACGACGCCGCTCTCGGGCTCGCGCGCGACGAGGTAGGTGGCCTGCCGGGCGGTGAGCTTGAAGAACCCGTACTGGAGCCGCATCGGCCCGAAGACCTCGCGGTGATGGACCCGCCCGCGCTCGATGCGCATGAGGAGCGGGAGCCCCTCGGCCTTGAGCCCCTCGATCTCGAAGCGGTCGTCGTGCGGGTAGGCCGGCGCCTCGTCATCCACGATGGCGTCGTTGGCGAGGTCGGCGTTCGAGAGCGCGAGGTGGGCGAGGGGGTAGGCCTCGGCGATGACGCGGGGGTGGTTCCGCCGCAGGCGCAGCCCGTTGCCGAAGTGGGTCCCGAAGAGGACGACGCTCTCGCGCCGGTCGAACCGGTGCTTGAGCGGGAGGAAGCCGACGGGCTCCAGGCCGTGGGCGTGGCTGATCCGCTGCGAGAACGGGTGCGTGCACCGGTTCTCGACCACGCCGACGTGGATGCGCGGGCGCACGAGGCGCAGCCGCTCGACCATGAGGCGGGCGCCCACACCGCGGCCCCGCGCCTCCGGCACCACGGCGAGGCGCCCGAACTCCCCGATGAGGTCGGTGTGCGCGCCCACGTCGAGGACGACCGAGGCCGTGCCGAGGATGGCCCCGTCGCCGGCGTCCTCGGCCACGAGCAGCACCTGGTCGTCGGTGTAGACGGCGCGCTTGAGCCAGGCGGGGTCGTAGAAGTGGCGGTAGGGGTAGTCCTCCCCGTAGACGGCCCGGAAGGTCTCGAGCACGCCCGCCACGTCCCGCTCCGTCGCCTCGCGGACGGTGACGCCGGCCGCGCGCCGGTCGGGGGCACGGTGCCGATGGGGGCCACGGTGAGCGGGAGCGGGCATGGGCCAGTGGGGCGAGCGTCCGAGGCGCAACCTAGTCGGCAGGTCCGCCCTCCGATGCCCGCGATCCCTCCCCTTTCGCTGTAGTCCATTCCCTTACTCCTCCCATGATCCACGTCCCGCTCCATCCCCACGTCCGCCCGCTCTCTCTGACCCGCATCGCCCCCTTCGGGACCGTGCCGTTCTCGCTCCGCCGGCTCGACCAGGGCGCGTGGGCCAGCGGCGACTACGTCGCGTGCGAGGTCGCCGAGGTGCCAGGGCCGTGGCGGTCCGCGGAGCTGCCGAGCGGCCGGATGGTCGAGCTGGCGCGGGGCGACGTGCTGATCGGCGCGCTCGGCCGCCGCCACGCCACGCTGGAGGCCACGGGCACGTACGAGGCCGTCGGCGCCGACGGGCGGATGCACCTCCTCACGGGCGCGGGGCTGGTCGGCGCCGAGACCTCGCGGGCCGTCGCCCTCGGCCCCCTCATCGCGCTCGGCTACCGCGGCCACCTCTTCGTCGACGGCGCCCGCGCGACGATGGGCCGGTACGTCCCGGACGCCGACCCCCGCCCGTTCAGCACGCCGACGGTCCTCCTCATCGGCACCTCAATGTCGGCCGGGAAGACGACGGCCGGGCGGCACGCCGTCCGCCTGCTCAAGGCCCGAGGGCAGCGCGTGGTGGGGGCGAAGCTGACCGGCGCCGGCCGCTACCGCGACATCCTCGCCCTCCGCGACGACGGGGCCGACGCCGTGCTCGACTTCGTCGACGCGGGCCTCCCGTCCACGGTCGTGCCGGAGGAGGAGTACCGCCCGGCGCTCGGGTGGATGCTGGCCCGCCTCGCCGCCGCCGAGGCCGACGTGGCTGTGGTCGAGATCGGCGCCTCGCCGCTCGAACCCTACAACGGCGCTGTCGCCGTCGAGGGCGTCCGGGCGCACGTCGCCTGCACCCTCCTCGCCGCCTCCGACCCCTACGCCGCCCTCGGCGTGATGGACGCCTTCGGCGCGACGCCCGACGTGATCTGCGGCCGCGCCACGAACACGACGGCGGGCGTGGAGTTGGCCGAGCGGCTCTGCGGCGTGCGCGCGCTCGACCTCACCGCGCCCGAGGGCGACGACGCCCTCGCCGGCGTGCTCTGCGACGCCCTCGGCCTCCCGCGCTTGTCCAAGCCTTCGGCCCGGGGCCTCACGGGGTAGGGGTTTCCCCCGCGCACCGGCGGGCCCTTCGCTCGCATCGGGCGCGGGAAGCCTCCCGCATCGGGCGCGCGCCGCCCGGCGCACCTTGGGGTCGACGCCCAACAGACCCCCGGTGCCATGACGCTCTACCTCGCCGACGTCGCCCTCTTCGACAGCTACTGCGACGACCCCACGGCCGACAACTGCATCGAGTTCGCCGACGGCGCGCTCCCGGTCTACCTCAGCGAGGGGAACGACGGAGAGCCCGTGCTCTACCCCGGCCCCGGTCGCTTCGACGAGCCCTTCGGCCTCCTCCACATCCTGCACGGCCAGGACGACAAGAACCACCCCGTCGTCGTCACCCGCTAGGCCGCCTCCGCCCCCGGGGATGGCCCCCGTGCCGAACGTGCTCCGACCATGCTGACCCTCCGACGCATCCTCTTCCCCAACGACCACTCGGCCTGCGCCGGGGTCGCCTTCCTGCACGCCCTCGACCTCGCGCGCACCCACGGCGCGGAGCTCCACGTGCTGCACGTCCGACCCCCGGTCCGCCCTGGCGACCCCGACCGCCCGGCGGCGGCGCATCCCACGTGCCTGGATGCCGCGGCCCGGGCCGGCGTCCGCCTCGTCCAGGTCGAGGAGCGCGCCCCCCGCCCCGCGCTCGGCATCCTCACCTACGCCCGGGCCTGGCGGGCCGACCTCCTCGTGATGGGGACGCACGGGCGCCAGGGCCTCGACCGCCTCCTCCTCGGGAGCGTCGCCGAGGAGGTCGTCCGCCGCGCCGACTGCCCCGTCCTCACCGTCCGCCCCGACGCCGTCCAGACCCCGCACGCCCTCCGCCGCGTCCTCGCGCCCGTCGATTTCTCGCCGTCGTCGTGGCTGGCCGTGGCCTACGCCGAGCACCTCGCCGCCCTCTCCGGCGCCCAGCTCGACCTCCTCCACGTCGTGGAGACGCTGCCGACCTACGGCCTCGTCGACATCCCGCCGGCGTTCCCACCGCCCTCGGGCGAGGTCGAGGCCGAGGCGCACGAGGCGCTCCGCGACCTCGCCCGCGAGGCCGGCGGCCCTCGCCCCGCACTCGCCACGCACGTCCTGGCCGGGCACCCCACCATCGGCGTGCTCCAGGCGGCGGCGTCCCTCTGCCCCGACCTCATCGTGCTCCCGACCCACGGGCGGAGCGGGCTGAAGCGGCTCGTCCTCGGGAGCGTCGCCGAGCAGGTCGTCCGGCGCGCCACGTGCCCCGTCCTCGTCGTCCGCGGCGAGGGCCGCGGCCTCCTGCCCCCCGCGCTCGGCGACGGGGCCCCCACCGAGGCGCCGTTCCCGGTGCTCGCCTCCTGAGCCCCCTCCGATGCTGCGCCTCCGCCGCCTCCTCTTCACGACCGACTACACCGCCGGTGCCGAACGGGCGTTCTCGCACGCCGCCTACCTCGCCGCCCTCCACGGCGCCGAGCTGCACGTGCTCCACGCCGTCGCGGCCCCCCGTCCCGGGCCGCTCGATCGGCTCGACGAGGTGCGCATCACCGCCGAGGAGGTCGCCGAGCAGCTCCGCCTCCCCACCGAGGCGCCCGCGCCCGGCGAGCCGGTCGCGCTCGTCGAGGTGGAGCGCGAGGGGGCCGACTCCGCCGACGTCGTCCTCGACTACGTCCGGGAGGCCGACGTGGACCTCGTCGTGATGGGGACGCACGGGCGGCGGGGCCTGGACCGGCTGCTCTCCGGGAGCGTGGCCGAGGCCGTCGTCCGCCGCGCGCCGTGCCCCGTCCTCGTCGTCCCCCCGGGGAGCGACCCGGCAGGTCCGATCCGCCGGATCCTCGCGCCCGTCGACTTCTCCGAGGCCGCCCACGAGGCCGCCCGCCACGCCCACGCCCTCGCCACGCGCTACGGCGCCCGGCTCGACCTCCTTCACGTGGTGGACGAGACCCTGCTCCGGCCGGCCTACGTCCCGCTCCTCGGGAGCTTCCAGGTGGGCGAAGCAGAGGCCGTGGCGCGGGCTCAGATGCAGCTGCGGGAGCTGGCCCAGGACCTCGGCGACGGCGACATCTCCGTGTGCGCCCTCGTGGGCCACCCGGCCCTCACCATCCTCGACGTCGCCGACGCGGAGGAGACGGACCTCCTCGTGATCGGGAGCCACGGCCGCAGCGGGATCGAGCGGCTCGTCCTCGGGAGCGTCGCCGAGCGCGTTCTCCGCGCCGCGCGGTGCCCGGTCTTCGTCCTCAAGTCCTACGGCCGGTTGCTGCTCGGCGCCCTGCCTCCCGCGGCCGCCGAGACGCCCACGGCTGCGGTCTAGGCCTCTCGGCGGCGGGGGCCCGTCGCGGCCGGCCCCGTGTGGGGGCGTTCCCCACAGTAGGGGCGGGGTCCCCCTCTCCACATTCCCTTCACAACGTGCGATATTAAGGGCACCTTCCCCAAACCCGTTGTCATGACTGCCTTTCTCGCCGTCGAGTTCGAGCCCGGGGCCGAGCCCCACTTCGCCGTCAACGCCCTGCGCCAGCCTGCCCTTGTCATCCGGTCGCTTGACATCGGGCAGCGCGAGGTGGTCGCCACGGTCGAGGTGGCCGACGCCCACGCCCTCCAGGTCGTCGCGGCGGCCGTGCGGTGCCGGCCCGGCATCCGGTCGAGCACGGCGTTCGCCGCCGACGCCTGAGCGCGCCCGCCCGTCCCGCACGCCGCCGGCACCTCGCGTGAGGGGCGTCGGCGGCATGCGGGTGGACCGCGACGTGGGTCGGCGCGCGGTCCTGAGAGGGTCTTGAGAGACGGCCGGGGCGTGTAGGGACGCCCCCTACAGCGCGGGTCAGGAGGCCCCGGCGCGGGGGCCGGGAGGCGGCCGTCACGGGGGCCCTGCGGAGCGGCGGAAGTTGCGCCGTCTCGCTTCTCCCCCGCAATGGCCGACCTCGCCCCCGCCGCCACGGCGCCCCCCCGTCCACGCCCCGCCCTCGACGTCTTCCGCTACGACGACGCCGTCGTCCGCCTCTTCGTCCTCGCGACGATCGGGTGGGGGTTCGTCGGGATGCTCGTCGGCGCCCTGCTCGCGCTGCAGCTGCCGTTCCCCGAGGCCAACCTCGGGCCGTACCTCACGTTCGGCCGCCTCCGCCCGCTCCACACGAACGCGGTGATCTTCGCCTTCGCGGGCAACGCCATCTTCGCGGCCATCTACTACTCGACGCAGCGGCTCTGCAAGGCGCGGATGTTCTCGGACTGGATGAGCCGGTTCCACTTCTGGGGCTGGCAGGCCATCATCGTCGCCGCGGCGATCACGCTGCCGCTCGGCATCACGACCTCGAAGGAGTACGCCGAGCTGGAGTGGCCCATCGACGTCGCCATCACGGTCGTGTGGGTGGTGTTCGCGGTGAACTTCTTCGGGACGCTCTGGCGGCGGCGCGAGAAGCACATGTACGTCGCGCTGTGGTTCTACATCGCCACGATCGTGACGGTCGCCGTGCTCCACCTCGGCAACTCGATGGCGATCCCGTCGGGGCTCTGGAACTCGTACCCGATCTACCGCGGCGTCCAGGACGCGCTCGTGCAGTGGTGGTACGGCCACAACGCCGTCGCCTTCTTCCTGACGACGCCGTTCCTCGGCCTCATGTACTACTTCCTCCCGAAGGCGGCCGAGCGGCCGGTGTTCTCGTACCGGCTCTCGATCATCCACTTCTGGAGCCTCGTCTTCATCTACATCTGGGCCGGCCCCCACCACCTCAACTACACCGCCGTGCCCGAGTGGGCGGCCACGCTCGGGATGGTGTTCTCGGTGATGCTCTGGATGCCCTCGTGGGGCGGCATGATCAACGGCCTGTTCACGCTCCGCGGCGCCTGGCACAAGCTGTGCGAGAGCGTGGTCCTCAAGATGTTCGTCATCGGGATCACGTTCTACGGGATGGCCACCTTCGAGGGCCCGATGCTCTCGGTCAAGACCGTCAACGCGCTCTCCCACTACACCGACTGGAACATCGCGCACGTCCACTCGGGCGCCCTCGGCTGGAACGGGTTCATGACCTTCGGGATGATCTACTGGCTGGTGCCGCGGCTGTGGAAGCGGCCCCTCTGGAGCCCCCGCCTCGCGAACGCCCACTTCTGGATCGGCACGATCGGCATCCTCCTCTACGTCCTCGCGATGTACACCTCGGGCATCACGCAGGGCCTGATGTGGCGCGCCTTCGACGAGACCGGCCGCCTGCTCTACCCCGACTTCATGGAGACCCTCCTCCAGATCCGCCCGATGTACTGGGTCCGCCTCATCGGCGGGACGATGTACCTCGGCGGCGTCGTGCTCCTGATGGTCAACGTGTGGCAGACCCTCCGCCACGCCCCCCGCGACCTCTCGGACCCGGCCGTGGCCGTGCCCGCCGTCTCCGCCACCCCCGCCAAGCAGATCCCCGTCGCCTGACCCGCGCCCCCCATGTTCAACCGCTTCATCAAGGCCAACGGGCGCCACCGGACGCTGGAGGGCTGGCCGTTCGTCTTCACCGCCCTCACCGCCCTCGCCATCCTCACCGGCACCGTCGTCGAGTTCGCGCCCCTCTTCCTCGTGGACGACAGCATGACGCCGCCGCCCGAGATGGCGGTGTGGACCCCGCTCGAGATCGCCGGCCGCGACCTCTACATCCGCGAGGGCTGCAACAACTGCCACAGCCAGATGGTGCGGCCCTTCCGCCAGGAGATCGAGCGCTACGGCGACTACTCGACCGCCGCCGAGACGGCCTACGAGAGCCCGCACCTCTGGGGCTCGAAGCGGACCGGCCCCGACCTCGCCCGCGTCGGCGGGAAGTACCCCCACCTCTGGCACGTCCGCCACATGGAGGACCCCCGCTCGACCAGCCCCGGCTCCATCATGCCGGACTACCCCTGGCTCCTCACCCGGCGCATGGACCACGCCGACCTCCCCGCCCGCCTCCGCGCCCTCCGCACCGTCGGCCTCCCCTACGACGACGCGACGATCCAGAACGCCGCCGCCCTCGCGGAGGCCCAGGCTGCCGAGATCGCCGCCGAGGTCGTGGCGCAGGGCGGGCCCGACCGCCTCGCCGACAAGGAGATCACGGCCCTCGTCGCCTATCTCCAGCGCCTCGGCACCCTCACCGAGCCGCCCCCGGCCGAGGACGACCTCGAACCCCACGAGATCGACGAGACCCTCGAGACCCTGACGGGCACGCAGCCCGGCGAGCCGCCCACGACCGACGAGGAGATCCTGCCTCTCCCCCCCGAGACCCCCGACCGGCCATGATGAAAGACGCCATCCGCGCCCTCGAAACGGGCGCCCTCGCCGAGCTCGGCCTCCTCGCCTTCGTCCTGGCCTTCGTCCTCGTCGTCGCCTATACCGTCACCCGGCCGAAGGGCGAGCGCGAGGCCGCCAAGCACCTCCCCTTCGACGACGGCGAGCGCTCGCTCTCCGACCCCACCCTGAACGGCGCCGACGCATGAGCACCCCCCCGACCCTCCCCGACCCCGCGTCGCCCCGCCGCGACCCCCAGAAGGAGACGCTCCCCGACGCCGTCGTCGGCGACGCCAGCGACCGCGTCATCCGCGGCCACAAGTACGACGGCATCCGGGAGTACGACAACCCCATGCCGGGGTGGTGGACGGCGATCTTCCTCGTCTCGATCGCGTTCGCGCCGCTCTACGCCCTCGGCGTCCACGCCTTCGACTGGATCGACGACTACCAGGACGACCTCGCCGAGGCGCAGGCCGAGCTCGCCCAGATCCGCGAGGTCTACGCCTCGACCGGCCCCGCCTTCAAGACCGACCCCGGCGCGCTCGCCGAGTACGCCGCCGACCCGGCCTTCGTCGAGGCCGGAGCCGTCCCATACCAAGCCGTCTGCGCCGCGTGCCACGGCGAGCAGGGGCAGGGCCTCATCGGGCCCAACCTCACCGACGCCTACTGGATCCACGGCAACGCGCCTGAGGACGTCTACCGCGTCATCCATGAGGGCATCCCGGCGCAGGGCATGCCCGCCTGGGACGGGCAGCTGAGCGAGGAGGAGCAGGCGCAGGCCATGGCCTACGTCCTCTCGCTCGTGGGCACCGACCCGCCCGGCGCCAAGGAGCCCCAGGGCGAGCTCGTGCCGTAGGCTCACCGGAGCACCGTCGCCCCTTCTCCTGGCGCCCCCGCTCGACGCCGAGGCGGCCGCCTGGGACCGATAGGCGCTGGAGGCGACGGGGCGGGGAACGCTCCGGTTCGGCCTCGTCTACGACGCCGCCGTCGCCCTCGTCGTCCCGCTCCCCGTGCGGCTCGGGCGCATCCTCGGCGGCTGAGAGAATGCAGAGGAACGGGTAGGCGGCGTCGAACCGCCCCCTTGAGGGGGCTCCCGCGCCAGCGGGTGGGGGTGTCGGGCGAGCCCGGGCCGCGTGGACACCCTCCGTCGGCTGCGCCGACACCTCCCTCAAGGGAGGCGTTCGACATCCTCAACGGTCTCTGAGGCGCGCTTGCTCTGCCGCCGTGCCGCGATTGGAGCGTCTCACCGGAGCACCGTCGCCCGCCGCGACGCCACCGCGCCGCCGGCCCCCACGCGGACGACGTAGACCCCCGCCGGCAGGCCGCGGGTGTCGAGCCCGAACGCGTGATCGCCCGCCCCCAGCAGACCCTCGTGGAGAACGCCCACCCGCCGCCCCAGCACGTCGAAGAGCGCCACCGACGCCTCCGACGGCTCCGGTAGCGTCACCCGCACCGTGGCCTCCCCCCGCACCGGGTTCGGCCACACCGAGACGCCGAGCCCGCCCGACGCCGCGGCCCCCGCGTGCCACCCGCTCACCGACCAGTCGCCCGCGCCGGGAGCCTCCGTCCCCCGGGGAGCCGCCCCCGCTTCCTTCTCGAACGAGGCCTCCCCCGTCGAGATCACCGACCACACCCACGCGCCCCCGTCGTGGTCCCCCGCCCTCAGGCGGACCGTGTACGACCCCGCGGGCGCCTGCGCCGGGACCCAGAGCGAGAGCACGCGCCGGCGCGCCTCGCCCGGCCCGAGCGTGAGCGGGACCGGGCCGAACACCTCGCGCGCCACGCCCGGCCCCTCGACCTCGGCCCACACCTCGACGGCGAGCGGGAGG
>JAWWCA010000114.1:0-11993 GCA_033720695.1 Rubricoccaceae bacterium | reverse complement strand
CCACAACGCCGGCGACCTCCAGTTCGGCCCGGCGGAGGGGGACGGCGGCGAGCGCTACCTCTACCTCTCCGTCGGCGACGGCGGCTTCTTCTTCAACGGCGACCCCGACGGCAACGCCCAGGACCCGGGCACCCTCCTCGGTTCCCTCCTCCGGCTCGACGTGAACGGCGGCGGCCTCCCGCTCGACTGCGGCGCCGGCACCGGCATCGCCACCGTCCCGCCGGACAACCCCGGCGTCGGCCTCGCCGGGGCCTGCGACGAGATGTATGCCTACGGCTTCCGGAACCCGTGGCGGTTCAGCTTCGGCCCCGACGGGCGGCTCTGGCTCGGCGACGTGGGACAGTTCACCTGGGAGGAGCTCGACCTCGTCGAGGCCGGCGGCAACTACGGCTGGAACGAGTACGAGGGCAACGCCTGCTATGACCCGCCCTGCGACCCCACCGGTAAGGTCTTCCCCATCGTCACCTACCGGCACGAGTTCACCACCAACGGCGCGTTCGCCATCATCGGCGGCTACGTCTACACCGGCAACAACTGTGCGAGCCAGCTCGGCCGCTACGTCTACGGCGACTACGTCACCGGCAACGTGTGGTCGCTGACCTACGACGGCACGACCGTCGACAACCGCCTGCTGGCCGGCCTCGGCGGCCGCCTCATCCGCTCGTTCGGGCGCGACGAGCAGGGCGAGGTCTACCTCGCAAATGCCGGCTTCGGCGGCGACATCCTCACGCTCGACTGCGTCCAGCCCGTCCGTGTCGAGGCCGCGCCCGTGGGCGGTCCCGTCGTCGTCGGGCCCGGAGGCGGCACGTTCGACCTCGATGTCGCCCTCACGAATGCCTCGGGCGCGACACAGACCGTCTCGGCCTGGGCCGACGCCGACCTCTCGACCGGCGCTGAGCTGGCGGCCGTGCTCGGCCCCGTCGCCGTGACGCTCCCGCCCGGCGTCTCCGTCACCCGGCGCGTGACGGTGCGGGTTCCGGCGGCTGCCCCCGCAGGCACGAGCACGCTCGTGGTCAAGGTCGGGCAGTACCCGGACGTGCCCGTGAGCGGCGCCCGCTTCACCGTGACGAAGCAGCCCGCCGAGGCCGTTGCCTCTGGCCCGACCGTGTGGGGGAGCGAGGGCTTCGCGTTCGCCGGGGGCGACAGGGCAGGGGCTGCCCTGCAGGTGGACGCCCCGGAGGCCACCGCGTCCCCGAACCCGTTCCGGGGCACGGCGACGATCACGTTCGCGGTGCCCGCCGCCGCTGACGTCCGCCTCGCCGTCTACGACGTGCTCGGCCGCGAGGTCGCCGTGCTCGCGGACGGCCGCGTGGAGGCCGGCACGCATGCGGTCCCGTTCGACGCGGGCGACCTCCCCGCGGGCACCTACGTCTGGCGCCTCGTCGTGGGAGCCGACGTGCAGACCGGCCGGATGACGCAGATCCGATGAGGGCTCCGACCTGCCCGTCCCCTCGGTCCTCCAGGCGTCGGCGTCTTCGCATGGCGTTGGCGGACGCCGGGGGCGCGGGGTCGTATCTTTCGCGTCCCCGGTGCCGTGGCCGAGGGGTTAGGCGCGGGTCTGCAAAACCCGTTACAGCGGTTCGAATCCGCTCGGCACCTCGACCGCACCAAGGGCCCCAGGACGCGC
Source organism: Rubricoccaceae bacterium (assembly GCA_033720695.1). Classification (GTDB taxonomy): domain Bacteria; phylum Bacteroidota; class Rhodothermia; order Rhodothermales; family Rubricoccaceae; genus DATGQT01. The sequence continues at coordinate 10,366 of JAWWCA010000114.1, read as the reverse complement.
CTTCCGGCAGCGTCCTGGGACCCTTGATGCGGTCGGAGAGACGAAGTGAGCGAGGCAGGGGCCGCTCCAGATCGGTCGCCGGCCTCGGCGGCCCTCAACGGCCGAGTTGGCCGCGGATGGCGCCCGCAGGGTACTCCGCGTTGTGGACGTTGACGTAGTACCCCGAGGGGTCCCGCAGGATCTCGCGGATGAGGTCGCGGTCGACGTCGGCTACGCACCCGCTCGACATCCCGTCTGTGGGGGGCTCGAGCCCGACGGCGACGGGTCCGGCAGCGCCGGCCTCCCCCTCGTGGATGTGAGCGGCAGTGGCCGGCTCGATGTCCTCGGCGGTGAGCACGAAGCACACCTCCCGCTGGCCGACGTTGAGCGTCACGCGGGCCGTACCCGAGCCGTCGGGGTCGCCGGGCCCGGGGACCTCAGCTTCGCCGGTGAGCGTGGCCGCGAGCGGCCGGCCGCCGTGGTCGGCACCGGGCAGGCGCGAGGCGGAGACTTCGGGAGTCGCGGCGCCGACCGCGGCCTCGTCAGGGTCGACGAGCGCGTCGTCGCAGCCGGAGGCGAGGGGGAGCGCCAGCAGGAGCGCGGCAGAAAAGAGAAGGCGGTGCATGATGGGCCTCATCGGTTGGGAAGGGAGGAGCGCCCATGCGCCCCTTGCTCCCCTTCCAGACCGCGGGACGAGCCCGATGACCAGCTGTGCGGGGGCAGGGACCACCCCCTTCGGGCGGTCAGCCTGCCACGCGGGCGTCGGCGAGGCGGTAGTACATCCCGAGGGGGTCGTCCATGACCAGTTCCAGCCGCCCCGTTACGCTCACGCGGGCGTAGGTGTAAGGCGCCGGCCGCGTGGCCTGCACCTCCAGCATCGAGCCCGGGCCGTGCTGGAGGCAGTAGAAGCAGTCCTGCATCGGGACCACCGTCAGCAGGAAGTTCTGCTGCTGCGCGCCCTGCTCGAGCGGGAGCATGAACCCGCGCACGGTGATCTGCTGGCCGACGAGCCGGCGCACCTCCGGATCGAACGACGGCACCCGTTTCCCGTCCTCCTGCACCAGCCGCACCTTCGCGAGGGTGTCCCACGACACAGCCGTCTGCGCCTCGACGGCGGGCGCGGCGACCAGGAGGAGGGCGGCGATCAGGAGCAGGCGGTACATCAAGTCGGGCGAGGTCAGGGGGTCGCTAGGGTGCGGGCGACGTCGGTTCGGTAGGCGAGGAGGCCGGGCAGGAGCGAGGCCACGAGGCCGACGCCGAGGAGGACGAGGACGAGGAGGCCCTCGGCCGGGGCCCACGTCCACCCCGTCAGCGCAAGCGTCGTGCCGTCGCCGAGGGCGAGGCGGCCGAGCGCTTCGACGGCGCCGTGCCCCAGCGCCAGCCCTGCGATGAGGCCCAGCGTGGCCAGGAGCAGTCCTTCTAAGAAGACGAGGGCGAGGAGTTTCGCGCGGCTCGCCCCCAGGCTCCGCATCACGGCGAGGTCGTAGCGCCGCTCCCGCATCGCGTTCGTCAGCGCGATGAAGACGCCGAGCGCCGCCGCCGCCAGCAGCACGATCCCGAAGAGCCGCAGCGTCGCGACGCCGACGCCGAGGAGGCGGAGCAGCCGCTGCAGCTCGATGGCCGGGACGGCCGCCTGCAGGTTCGTCTCGGCGTTGACGTAGCGCGGGTAGATGGCGACGGCCGCCGGGCTCGACCCCTCGATGAGGAGCGCCGTCAGCTGCGGCGGCGGGGGCTCGAAGCCCGGCGGGAGCGCGGCCCGCTCCTCCTCCGAGAGCCCGTGCACGTCCCACACCGTCTCGACCGCCGTCAGGATCAGCCCGTCGAGGACGGCCGCGCCGGGCGCGAGGACGCCCACCACCGCCAGGGGCTCGCCGTGCTCGGCCGCGCCCTCCGAGACCCCGTGCTCGCTCACCACGGCGTCGCCCACCGAGAGCCCCTCGGCCGCGGCCACCCGGGCGCCGAGGACGACCTCACCCGGCCCCGCCCAGAGCCGCCCCTCGGCGAGTTCGCCGCCGTAGAGGGCGACGTACGACGAATCGGTGCCGACGATGCGGACGCCGCGGTAGGAGTCGCCGAGGGCGAGGGGGATGGCCGACGCCACGGCCGGGTGCGCGGCCACGGAGTCGGCCTCGGCGAGGGGGATGTTGCCCGTCGGCGTGTCGAGGTGGTAGACGCTGGAGAGGATGAGCTGGAGCGGGCTCCCCTTCGCCCCGATCACGAAGTCGACGCCCTCGGCCCCGGCGGCGAGGTTGCGCTCGACCTGCTGGCCGAACAGGAGCAGGACGGCGAGGGTGGCCACGCCGAGGGCGAGGAGGAGCACGTTGAGCGCCGTCGCGAGGGGGCGCTGCCGGAGATAGGCGAGGGCGAGCTGGAGCGCGTTCACGCGGGCACCTCCTCCAGCACGAGCCGGTGCTCGAACGCACCCATGATCCGCCGGTCGTGCGTGGCGACGACGAGCGTGGCCGCGTTCGCCTCGGCCTGCGCCTGCAGGAGGGCGAGCACGGCCACGGCGCGGCGGTCGTCGAGGCTGGCGGTGGGCTCGTCGGCGAGGAGCACGCGCGGCCCGTTCATCACTGCCCGCCCGATGGCGACGCGCTGCTGCTGCCCCGCCGAGAGCTCGTGCGGGTAGGCCCCGGCCCGCCCGTCGAGGTCGAGCGCCGCGAGCACTTCGCGAACGCGCGCCGCCTCGACCGGCAGCCCGGCGAGGGCGGGCGCGAGGCGGAGGTTTTGCGCGACGGTCAGCGCGCCGATCAGGTGGTGGCGCTGGAAGACGAGGCCGAGGTGCCGCCCCCGGAACCGGTCGCGCGCAGACTCGCCGAGCCGGTAGAGGTCCTGCCCGGCCACCTCGACACGCCCGGCGTCGGGCCGGAGGATGCCGGCGAGGACGTGGAGGAGGGTGGTCTTCCCGCTCCCCGAGGGGCCGAGGAGGAGGAGCCGCCCGCCCTGCGGCACCGCGAGGTCGGCGAGGTCGAGGACGGTCCGGCCGTCGTAGCCGTGACGGAGGGCGTGGATCGCGATCATGGGCAGAAGCAGGCAGATCTGAAGTTACCGGCGTCCCGCGCGCTTCGCAGCCCCCCGGGCGCTCTGCTGAAGCTGGACCGCGCGCGTCAGCCGGTGACCTCGAGCCGGGGAGACGCCAGCCTGTCGTCCCCACCCCTAGGCCTCAGCGCGGGTGCGGTCGAGGCTGCCGACCACGAAGACGGGGCTATGTTACCTGCCCCCCGGACCCCTCGGCTCTCTGCCGCGTTCAGCCGAACATCCGCAGCGGTTCCATGCAGCACACGCCCATCCGCAGCCTCTTCCTCCTCGCCGTGTTCGCGCTCGGCGGGCTGGCCGGGCCGTGGCTGCACGAGACGCACCACGCGCAGGAACGCGCGGCCGAGCGTGCCGCGCACACCGCCGCCGGGCACCACCACCACGCTGCGATGGAGACGCACGGCGCCGAGGCCGACGCGCCGTGCCCGGAGCCTGTCGGGCTGGACCTCCAGTGCGTGCTCTGCCAGGTCGTCAACGCCAAGCTCGCCGCGGTGCCGGTGGCCGTTCTGCCACCGGCCCCCTGGGTCCAGCCCTTCACGGAGCTCACCTCGCGGGCGGCGCTGAGCGGTGTCCTCGGGTACTCGAGTCGCGGCCCGCCACGGGCCTGATCCGCCCGCCGCCACACCCGACGTTTGTGGCGGGTGCGGCGGCGTTCTGCACGCCGGGGCGCGGCGAGGCGACCGGCCTCCCCGTCCCGGGCTCAGCGTGGCCGCACACCGGACGCCTCCGGCACTGCGGCGCGCGGATCAGGACCCACTCGTGATGCTGAACCGACTCTGCCTGCCTGCCGTGGGCCTCGCCCTCCTCCTAGGGTTCGGCGCCGCCGCGCACGCGCAATCGTCTCCCGCCGTCCTCGCCGGCACCGTCACCGATGCCGCCACCGGCGCGCCCCTCCCTGGCGCGACGGTCTCGGCCCCCGCCCTCGGGCGTGGCACGGCAACGGATGCCCACGGCCACTACCGCCTCGACGCGCTGCCCCAGCAGGCGCTGGAGGTCGTGGTCCGGTTCGTCGGCTATACGCCGGAGGTGCGGACGGTCGACCTCGACGCCGCCCTCGCGACGCTCGACGTGGCGCTCACGCCAGAGGCGCTGGAGCTCGAGGAGGTCGATGTGGAAGCCGACGCCGCGCTCGAAGCGCTCACGCGCGACGTGCGGGCCGTCGAACGGCTGGAGGCCGAGGAGCTGGACGAGCTGCGCGGCCAGACGCTCGGCGAGACGCTCGCCAGCCTCAACGGCGTCACGGCCCTCACGACGGGCCCCTCCATCTCGAAGCCCGTCGTGCGCGGGCTCCACTCCGACCGCGTCGTCGTCCTCAACAACGGCATCGCGCAGGAGGGGCAGCAGTGGGGCGGCGAGCACGCGCCCGAGATCGACCCCTTCGCGCCCAACCAGATCGAGGTGATCAAGGGCGCCGCGGGCGTCGAGTACGGCGTCGGCGCCATCGGCGGCGTGGTCCGGCTCGTGGACCGGCCGCTCCCCGTGCTCCCCGGCGTGGGTGGGCGGGTGACGGCGAACGCGTTCTCGAACAGCGGCCAGGGCGCCGGCTCGCTCCTCCTCGAAGGGGCGACCGCCGCCGTGCCCGGCCTCGCCTGGCGCGTCCGCGGCTCGTTCCGCCGCGCCGGCGACGGCCGCACGCCCGACTTCGTCATCCGCAACTCGGCCTTCCGCGAGGCCAGCGGCGAGGCCGTCGTCGGCTACACGCGCGGGCGCCTCGGCCTGGAGGCCCGCCTCCGCCGCTACGACACCGAGCTCGGCATCTACAAGGGCTCCCACTTCGGCAACGCCCGCAACCTCCAGGAGATCATCGAGCGCGGCGGGCCCGACCCCAACTGGGACTACCGGTTCTCCTACGAGATCGAGGCACCGAAGCAGGCCGTCACGCACGACGTCGCCTCGCTCCTCGGGCGCTACGACCTCGGGATCGGCCACGCCGAGGTGCAGTACGGGCTCCAGCGGAACCACCGCCGCGAGTTCGACGCGCACCGGCCCTTCAACGACTCCCTCGCGGCGCTCGGGGACCGCCCCGCCTTCGACCTCACCCTCATCACGCATACCCTCGACGCGCGCCTCGAGCACCGCCCGCTCGGGCGCCTCTTCGGGGCCGTCGGCGTGAGCCTGATGCAGCAGGGCAACGAGAACGGGGCCTCGGGCTATCTCATCCCCAACTTCACGGCCTGGACCGGGGGCGCCTTCGCGCGCGAGACCTGGCTGGCGACCGACCGCCTCTCCCTCGACGCGGGCGCGCGGCTCGACGCCCGCTGGATGGTGGCGTACCCGTTCGACTACGGGACCCGCTCGTTCGACCGCCGCACGCACCAGTACGCGAGCGTCTCGGCCGCCCTCGGCGCGCTCTACCGGCTCGACGAGGCGTGGTCGGTGGCGGCGAACGCGGGGACGGCGTGGCGGCCGCCCGGCGTCAACGAGCTCTACGCCTTCGGCGTGCACCACGGCTCGGCCCGCTTCGAGCGGGGCGATGACGCCCTCACGCCCGAGCGGAGCCTCGACCTCAGCGCCACGCTCCGCCACGAGAGCGCCGTCGCCTCCGGCGAGGTCAACGTCTACGCCAACCGCGTCGCCGACTACGTCTACCTCCTCGAGGCGCCCGAGCCCACGGTCACGATCCGCGGCACGTTCCCCACCTTCGACTACGTCCAGGACGATGCGCTCCTGCAGGGCCTCGACGCGCAGGTGGAGCTCCGCCCGCTGCACCACCTCGACCTCGGCCTCTCCGCCTCGCTCCTCCGCGCCGACAACCTCGACCTCGACGGCCCCCTCTACGGGATGCCCTCGGACCGGTTCGGCGCGCGGGCGCGGCTCCACGCCGACGGCCTCGGGCCGTTCCGGCTCCCCTACCTCGAGGCGCAGGTGCAGCACGTGACGCAGCAGGACCGCCTCCAGCCCGGCGCCTACGAGCCCGCCCCGATCCCTGACGCCTACACCCTCACTGACCTCCGCGTCGGCGCAGAGGTGGACCTCCGCGGGCAGCCCATCCGCCTCGCCCTCGGCGTGCAGAACCTCTTCGACGTCCGCTACCGCGACTACCTCAGTCGCTTCCGCTACTTCATCGACGAGCCCGGCCGGAATGTGGTGCTCCGCGTGAGCCTCCCCTTCGGCCGGCTCAGCAACTAGTCCCCCTTTATCCCAACCCCTATGACCCCCCCCATCCGGAACACCACGTTCGCCTTCCTCGCCGTCGCTCTCGCCTTCGCCGGCTGCGACACCAATGAGCCGGATCCCATCGGACCCGGTGAGGAGGAGCTGGTCACGGAGGTGACCCTCACCCTCGTGAACACGGCCGACGCCTCCGACACCGTCACCATCACGGCCAGCGACCCGGACGGCGACGGCGCCGGGATCACGTTCTCCCCGTCGCGTGCTGCGCTCCAGGCCGGCGCCACCTACGACGGCTCGATCGAGCTCCGCGACACGATCAACGACGAAGACATCACCGAGGAGGTCGAGGAGGAAGCCGAGGAGCACCTCTTCCGCTACACCCTCGCCCCGTCGGGCTCCGTTACGGTCACGGACGAGGACGCCAACGGCTTCGACGTCGGCCTCCAGTTTCAGGTCGCGGTGGACGCCGCGGCCGCCGGCGACGGCACGCTCAACGTCGTCCTCTACCACTTCGACGAGGAGCCGAAGACCGGCAACGACGCCACGAGCGACGAGATCGACGTCGACATCGACTTCCCGGTGATGTTCGAGTAGCCACACGGCCGACCCGGTGTCTCTTCACCGCCGTTTGCCAGAACCGACGGGGGCCGTCGCCGTAGATTGCTCTTGCCTCCGTAGCTCAGTTGGTTAGAGCAGCTGACTCTTAATCAGCGGGTCGTAGGTTCGAGTCCTACCGGGGGTACCCCAGAACGCCCTGCACGGCATCGTGTGGGGCGTTTCTCATGGCCAGCCACACCGCTCCTGCACCTGCGCGACGAGGCTGTCGAGGGCGCCCACTTCGAGGCGGCTCGTGACGGGTGGCCCGTCACGCGGCGCCACCTCCAGGGTGAGGAGGTCGCGGCCGGCGAGGGCGCGGATGAACGGGACGCTCGTGCGGTCGGTCCACAGCCCGGCGGCCTCGCCGTCGGTGGAGACCGGCCAGCGGGCGGTCCGCGCCTCCCCGCCGTCCACGCGGTAGACGACCGACAGGGTGTCGGCCCCGAGCGGGGTGCCCCACTCCACGTACGCCTGCGTCACGCCCTCCTCGCAGCCGAGGACGAGCCGGGGGCGGTAGCCGCCCACGCCGTCGTCCTCCGCGCGTCGGGTGAGGAGGACGGAGCCGGGGTGATCCCCTCCGGCCTCCGGCCCGGCCACGTGGACGCGCCACCCTTCCTCCTCAAGCTCCTCCTCAAGCGCCCCAGTCGGTGTGCCCTCCGGCGCATCGGGCGCGCAGCCGACGGCGAGCACAAGGACGAGGCAGAGGAGGCGGTGCATCACAGGGTGGGAAGAGGCGGAGCGAATCCCCACCCAGACGCTGTCGGGCTCGGAAAGTCCCCATCTCCCGCCATGTGAAGACCGACCGGGTTCAACGCGACGTAACCCACAAAGTCTGAGGAATCGGTATTTTCCCGGCCCAGGACCCCACCACCCCATGCTCCGTCGCCGCTGTGCGGGCGCGCTGGTCGCGCTCGCTCTGCTCTGCGCCTGCGTCCCCGCGCGGGCCCAGTCCGTCCCCCAGTACCCCATCTTCCCCGACCTCGAGGGGGAGGCGCTCGTCGACGCCCTCCGCGCCGCGTTCACCCCACAGGCCACGCTGGGCTACGACCTGGCGCGCGACGTGATCTTCCAGTGGGAGCAGGACCGCAACGGCGGCCTCCGAGGCGTCTACTCGGGCTACACCATCAGCCTCACGCCCGGAGCCGACCCCTCGTACGACGCGTTCCTCCAGGGCATCAACACCGAGCACACGTGGCCGCAGTCGCGCGGGTCGGCCGCGGAGCCGGCGCGGAGCGACCTCCACCACCTCTTCCCGACGCGCGACGTCGTCAACTCGGCGCGGAGCAACCACCCCTTCGCGGAGATCCCCGACGCGGAGACCGACGCGTGGTACCGTCTCGACCAGAGCCGCTCCACCGTCCCGCCCGCCTTCGTTGACGAGTGGAGCGAGAAGGACAACGAGCACCCGGACGCCGCCTACGACGGCCGCTTCGAGCCGCGCGAGGACCACGCCGGCAACGCCGCCCGCGCCGTCTTCTACTTCTACACCATTTACGGTGCGCAGACCGAGCCTGGCTTCTTCGAGGTCCAGCGCGAGGACCTCCTCGCCTGGCACGCCCAGGATCCGGTGACCTGGTTCGAGGCGGACCGCAACCGGTTCATCGCACAGCTACAGGGGACGCCCAACCCATTCATCCTCGACACCACGCTCGCCCGCCGCGCCTACGGAGAGGGCACCGGCGGGGGCGGGGGCGACCCGGGCGACGCCGACGTGTGGGTCAACGAGATCCACTACGACAACGTCTCCACCGACACCGGCGAGGGCGTCGAGATCGCCGGGCCGGCGGGGCTCGACCTCGCGGGCTGGCGCCTCGTGCTCTACAACGGCAACGGCGGCGGCGTCTACGACACCGTCGCGCTCAGCGGCGTGATCGACAACGAGGCCCAGGGGCTCGGGGCGCGCTGGTTCCCCATCGCCGGCCTCCAGAACGGCGCCCCAGACGGGCTCGCCCTCCTGGACCCCGACGACGCGGTGGTGCAGTTCCTCTCCTACGAGGGCCTGCTCACCGCGTCGGACGGCCCCCTCGCCGGGGAAACGAGCGTCGACATCGGCGTCGAGGAGACGGGGAGCACGCCCGTGGGCCACGCCCTGCAGCTCACCGGCACCGGCCGCTCCTACGCCGACTTCACGTGGCAGCCGCCCGCCCCGGCCTCGCCCGGCGCCCTCAACGACGCGCAGTCCGCTGGCCCTCTCGACCCGAGCGCCGGGACGGCCCCTCCGCCCACGCGCCTCGCCCTCTCGCCCCCCGCGCCCAACCCGTTCCGCGACGGGACCCGCGTCACGCTGCGGCTCGACAGCCCCGGTCACGTCACCGTCGCCGTCTACGACACGCTCGGCCGGCGCGTCGCCGTCCTCCACGACGGGCTCCTCGACGCCGGGCCGCACCCGCTCCGTCTCGACACGGCCGGCTGGCCGAGCGGCCCCTACCTCGTCCGCGCCACCTCGCCGGGCGGCCCCTCGGCGGCCCGCCGCATCACGCGCGTCCGCTGACCCCGTCGGCCCGCGCCGTCACCACGTCGGCACCCGGTCGGGCCGGGCGAAGAGGAGGGAGAGCATGAGCCGGCCGCTGCGGTTGAGGTCGGCGCCGGGCCCTCGGCGCGTGAGGAACCGTGCCTCCCGGTAGTCGGCCGTGAGGATCCCGTCCACGCGGCCGAGCGCCACCTCGGCGACGGGCCGCTCGCGCGGCTCGACGCTGACGGGCCGCCCGCCGCGCGTGAAGCCGACCTCCCACGACGGCGCCCAGTCGGGCGGCGCGCCCTCGCAGGAGCGGCACAGCCACGGGTACCGGGCCAGCAGCTCGGGCGGCGGACCCGCGGTGGCGAGGGCGGTCACCTCGGCCTCCTCCTCGGCCAGCCACGCGGTGATGGAGAACCCCGGCTCCCGGCTCCGCACGAGGAGCTCGGCCGGCGAGATCCCCGCCAGGTTGTAGCCGTGGTAGCGGCCGTGCGTGGCCGGCCAGCGCGGGCGCCGGGCGTCGCGCCACGCCCAGAAGTGCTCGTTGAGGAGGAGGTTGACCTCGAAGTGGAGGTGCGCCCGCTCGCGGTCGAGGCCGCTTCCGGAGTAGCCCAGGACGCCGAGGCGGTCGCCCCGCTGCACCCGCTGCCCGTTGCGGACGGACGTCGAAGCGAGGTGGGCGTAGAGCGAGTAGAATGGGCTCCCCTCCCACGCATGCTCCACGACGACGTAGCGGCCGTAGTCGGACGCCCGGGGGTTGGCGTTGACGTAGACGACGCGGCCGTCGTCCACGGAGCGGACCTCGTCGAGCGGCTCGCCGTCGGCGTCGCGGCGGCGGGGGGCGATGTCGATGCCCTCGTGGAAGCGGGTGTAGCGCCAGCCCACGGGCGTGCGCCGCGCGTTCCGGCAGTAGCCGTAGGTGCCGCCCTCCCAGGACCACTCCCGCTGGCGGCCGTAGTTGCGCTCGAGCCCCTGGTAGAACCGCGCCGGCTCGGCGGAGAGGAGCGCCTCGTGGTCGGTCGGGAAGCGCAGCGACGGCGAGGGCGGCGCGGCGCCGTCGGCGGCGCGGGGCTGGGCGCGGGCGCCGACCGTGAGGGCGGCGACGGCGAGGAGCACCAGGAGGACGCCGACGCGGGGCATGGGGGACGCGGGCTCGGAGATCGGGGACGCCGAGGGTAGCGCCGT
>JAWWCA010000113.1:0-12008 GCA_033720695.1 Rubricoccaceae bacterium | reverse complement strand
GTTTGTACCCGGGAGCGCCGCCACAACACGCTGTGCGTCCCTGCGACCGCTTCGCGATTGGCCGAATCTGTCGAGCACCGGACCGAGCGGCTCCAGTGGGAGGTACCGCCGCTCCTGCTGATGCCCGACCACCTGCAGCGGATGAGAGAAAGCGCAAGGAACTGTACGTCTGGATGAACCCCGTGCGCGCGGGGCTGGTCGAGCAGGCCGGTGATTGGCCGTACGTCTGGTCCTGGTAGTGGACGCCTCGGCGAGGGGTCCCTACCCGACAGTGCCTACCCTGCGGTTTCCAGCCCCAGCTCGAGCACGCGGAGGTGGAGGCGCACGGCCGTCTCCAGCGGCACCGCCTCGATGCCGTACGCCTCGACCACCTCGCCGAGCGGCTCGCCGTGGCGCGCGGCGAGGGTGCGCTCGGGGAGCTCCTCCCGGAGCCGGTCGTACCGCGCGGGGACGCCGGGGGCGTGGTCGTAGGCCGCCGCGAGGTGGAAGAGCGGGATCTCGGTGACGAGGCAGAGCGGCGTCGCGCCCTCGCTGTCGCGCCCGGTGAGGACGGCCGTTTCCATGGACGACAGGAAGAAGCGGGCGGCCATCGCGGGGTCGCCGGCGTCGAGGAAGTGCTGCTGCATGGCCCGGCCCTCCGGCGTGGACCAGAAGCCGGGGCCGTAGTAGCGGAAGCCCTTGTCGCCCTTCCGGTCGTGGTCGTGGAGGCCGAGGCCCGCCTCGGCCGCGGCGCCGGCGAAGCCCCTCTTCAGCCCGTCGACCCGCGCCGCCCACCGCCGCTCGATGAGGAGGAGCGCCCCCTCGGCGAACGCCATCCCGTGCAGGCTCGCGTGGAGCGCGATGGGGGTGTAGTCGAAGAGGAACCGGCTCACGGCGCGGTTCTCGGGCCGCATCACCGGGTAGCCGAACTCGACGTCGCGGCCAGGCGGCTCGCGGAGGCGCTCGGCGAGGAAGGCCCGCAGCGTCTCCTCGACGGGGGCCCCGTCGTTCCAGACCTGGACCCACGGCTGGTTCCGCGCCTCGGCGTCGGGGTTGACGTGGGGGACGATCCGGAAGGTGAACCGCTCGAAGAGGGCGTGGAGCCCGTCGTCCGCGGCGCCCCAGTCGCGCGCGGCGAGCCCTTCGAGCACGAGGCGGCGGAGGGTCTCGGGCCCGACGGGCTCGTCGGCGTGGGCGCCCGCGCACAGCGTGACGCGGCGGGGGCCGTAGCCCAGCGTGACGCCCGCGATCGGCCGCCCCTCCTCGCTGCGGCCGATGACCTGGAACTGCGCGAGGTCCGGGTTCGCCTCGCAGGCGGCGCGGAGGGCGTCGACGACCTCCTCGGAGGTCCTGAAGCGGAGGTCGGACAGGTCGAGGTCGGTCAGGCGCATGGCGAACGAGAGACGCGGTGAGGCGTACATCCGATCCCCTCTCCTGCTGCTCTCTCCCATGGACCCCCTCGACTCCGCCCACACCGGCCCCGCGCCGGACGAAGCCGCCCGGGCCGGCGCCCACGACGACCACGAGCCGACCTCGAAGAAGGAGCAGATCCTCGCCCTCCACCTCGCGGGCGTCGAGGACGTCGAGGACCTCGCGCTCCTCACGCAGTCGCGCCCGAGCTACGTCGCCAGCGTCCTTCAGGAGGAGGGCCTCGAGGAGGGCTACTTCGACCTCTACACGTCCACGACGCACCCGATGAACGTGTACTCGAAGTACTTCGCCGGCCGGCTGGGCTTCAAGGACGTGGCGGCGGCCGAGGCGAGCGTGCGGCTCATCGACCGGCTCCATCAGCAGTTCGCGATCGCGCAGGACCGCGCCGGCCAGCACCACGCCCTCCTCATGGCGCTGACGATGTACGACCGGGCGCGGTGGACGGGGAAGGAGGCCGAGGCCGAGCCGTTCCGCCGCTGGCTCGCGGCGCAGCTCGACGGCGACGCGTAGAGGCTTCGCTACGGGGCCTCGTGGAGGGCGGCGAAGGCCTCGGCCAGGCCGAGGGCCCACGCCACGGCCCCGGCGGTGTCGCGCGGCGTCGGCTCGCCGTCGATCTCGTGGATCGGGAGGGCCCGGCGGGCGCCGAGCCTGTCGAGGGTGTCGGCGAGGCGGTAGGCGGCGGTTTGGTAGTAGGGGTCGTAGTCGCGGTCGCCGAGGCCGACGAGGCCGTAGGCGAGGTGCGCGAGGTCCGGGCCCAGGCTCTCCAGCGCCTCGTAGAAGGCGACGGTGTTGTCGGGGAAGGTCCCCTCGGCCCAGGTGCAGAGGACGACGACAAGCTGGCGGTAGTCGTCGAGCATCTCGGGGTAGGCCTCGGCCATGTCGGTGACGTGGGCCGAGAACCCGACGTCGCCGAGCTGCGCCGCCACGGCGTCGGCGACGGTCTCGGAGTTGCCCGTCTGCGTGCCGACGAGGACGAGGACGTCGGGGTAGGCGCCGGAGAGGTCCATGGGCGGCGCGGCTACTCCCCGGTGTCGAGCGTCCAGCGGAGGAGGTAGGCGCGCGTCTCGCCCGGGGCCGTCGCCGTGACGGCCGCCGTCATGGGCCCACCGCCGATCCGCGCCGCCGCCTCGACGACGGGCTCGCCGTCGAGCCCTACCGCGACGGTGCCAGGCGCGTACGTGACGCTGATGCGGTGGGCCCGCGTGCCAGCGCCCGCGTCCGGGGGCAGCGCCGCGGTCGCCACCTCGCTCGGCTCGCCGGAGAGGTCGCCCAGGAAGACCGTCACGCGGCGGTCGCCAGGACTGAAGAAGAATGAGACCGTGAGCCGCGAGGGCATCCGCCGCCCCCCGGCCGCGGGCTCGCCCGAGATCGTGATGTCGAGGCGGCCGCCGCCGCCGTCGAACCGGTGGAGGACCTCGGTCTCGAACGCGGTCCCGACGGGCGCTTCGAGCGCGACCTGCGCCGTGCCGGGGAGGTCGCCGGGCTGGAGGCGCGCGACCGGCCGCTCGTCGCCGAGGTACGCGCCCGACGCCGCGGCCTCCTCGGCGCGCCGGCGCTCCTCGTCCGAGGTCGCCGCCAGCGCCGTCCACGCCGCCACCGAGAGGGTGTCCCACGCCGCCGCGCCGACGAGCACGGCGGCGCCGGAGGCGACGAGGTCGTCGTCGTCGTCGACCCCGGCCACGACGGCCTCGTCGACGACGTAGGCGCCCGTGCCGTCGGGGGTCTGGGCGTCGCTGCCGTTCGTGCTCGCGCAGCCGGCGCCGAGGGCGGCGGCCGCGGTCGCGGAGAGGAGGAGGGGCCGGAGGAGCGCGCGCATGGGGGCTACTGGCTGACCGCGCTGCGGACGGCGACGAGGCGGTCGGTGATCCGGGTGAGGTCGCGGACGTAGACGAGGGCGGTGTAGAGGGCGGGCTGGAGGAGGAGCGCCTCCGGCCGCGCCGCCGGGTCCTCGACGACGTACTGGTAGAGGTAGAGGCCCTGCTTGAGGAGGAGCTCGCCCTCGTAGGTGCCGGTGGCGGGGTTCCAGCTCAGCGCGAGGGCGGGGTCGAGCTGCCACGCGTTGAAGGCGCCGGTGAGGAGGACGGGGCCGCCGGCCTCCTGCTCGCCCGCCGGCACGAAGCGGAACCGCGTCGTCACGTACTCGCCGTCGGTGTCGGGGCGCCCCCCGCCCCGGAAGACCGACGCCACGACGGGCTGCCCCGTCAGCGCGACGCCGTCGACGTTGCCGCCGAACCGGGCGTAGTCGAGGTCGAGGACGGCGAGGTCCGGGACGGTGCCGTAGTCCACGTTGGCAATCTCGGGGCCGACCTGGAGGAGGCCGAGGTCCACCTCGTAGAAGGGGCGCTCGGCGGCGAAGGCCTCGGTGCGGTCGAGGAAGAACTGGTAGAGGGCGAGGCCGAGGAGGCTGGGGTCCTGGGCGCAGCGGCTCTGGTCGAACCGGCCGTTCCGGGCGAAGCAGACGGCGTAGTCGAACGGCTGCGCGTTGGCGAGCTGCGCGCCCGGCCGGAGCTGCGCAATGGGCTGGACGACGGAGGCCCCGCCCGAGAAGCCGCTCTGGAAGTCGAGCGCGACCTCGGCGGCCTCCTCGCTCACGAAGAACGGGCGCTCGAGGAGCACCTCCCGCTCGTTCCCCTGCTCCGTCACGCGCACGATGTAGTTGCCGCTGAGGAGGAAGTCGATGTTGCTGTTGGGGAATTCGTAGGTGTAGTGAACGTAGTCGACCTCGGTGGCGCCGGAGGTGCGGTAGTCGCGGATGTCGTCGCTGTAGAAGGAGCGGAGGTACTCCGAGGGCGTGAGGTCCCGGCGCCACGTCCGGTCGGCGTGGTAGAAGTAGACGGAGAGGGGGCGGCCGGTGCCCTCGTCGAGGAGGTCGAAGGAGAGCGCGAGCCGCTCGGCGCTGCCGAGGGAGAGGACGGGGAGCCCGGTCTCGTTCGTCACCGGGTGGAGCTGCACCGTCTTGATGCGGTCGTCGGTGCGCGCGAGCGTGAGGCGGCCGCCGTCGGGGTCGCCGCCCGAGACGGGCCCCGGGCGGGGGGGGCCGGGCACGCCCTCGGTGGCGGCGCAGCCGGCGAGGGCGAGGAGGAGCGTGGCGAGGACGACGCGGGGGACGAGGCGAGGCGGCATGGGGGGCAGGCTGGCGGCGCCCGAAGATAGGCGGCCCCCGCTGACGCCGGAAGGGCGACTCAGGCTCCCCCCCGCCCGAGCAGCCACGCCGCCTTCGCGGCGAGGTCGGCCATCCGCCGCGCCCGGCTCTCCTGCCCGGCCGCCCGGAACGCCGCCTCAGCCGCCCGCGCGTCGCGGAGCGCGACGGCATATGCCCCTGCCCGGTCCGCGACCGTCGCCCGGTACGCGAGGAGCGCCCGCGCCGATGCCGCATCGAGGCCGAGCGCCTCGCCCTCGGCCCGTCCGAGGAGGGCGAGGGCGCGGTCCGGGTCGCCCGCCTCCACCCAGCGCACGGCCGCGAAGGGCGCCGCCGCAGGGGCCTCTTCCGCCCAGCGTTCGAGCGCCTGCGCCCGCGCCTCCGGGGGACCGGCCGCGAGGAGCGCCCGCAACGCCCCGACCGGCAGGCGCGCCCGGAGCGCCAGAAACGCGGCCGAGAGGTCCCCCCACGGCGGCAGCGCCGCGACCGCCCGCGCGTAGGCGCGCGCGGCGAGGGCCTCGTCGGCGGCGAGGCGGTAGGCGTCGCCCTGCACGAGGCGCAGGAGGGGGTCGGGCACGGCCGCCGTGTCCGCGACCGCGCCGACGCGGGCAGCGACGGCTCGCGGGGGGGTGCCCTCCGAGAGCGCCCGGGAGGCCCAGCCCGCGAGCGCGACGACGTCGCCGGGGTCGGCGTCGCGGGCAGCCACGTAGCGGCGGAGCGCCTCGGCCCCGTCGCCGCGCTCCTCGGCCTCGGCGGCCTCGCGGGCCAGGCGGACCGAGGGCGGCACCCAGTGCGGGCACCGCCGCTCGAACAGCGAGGGCTGCCGGAACCGCCACGCCGCCAGCGACTCGGCCTCGACGCTCACCGGCATCCGCCGCAGCTCGGCCTCCCACCGCCCGGCCAGGTCGCGCACCGTCGCGCCGTAGACGCCCTCGAAGTCGGCCGTGCGGTAGACGGCGCGGAGGCGGTCGGCCCCGTAGCGGTCGAGGAGCCAGCCTACGAAGGCGCCCGACGTGGCGTAGGAGACGGCGCCCCGGCCGGTCCAGAAGCCCCACGGCGAGAGCGCCCCAGCCACGGCCTCGGCCGGGCCCGCGTCGAGCGCGCCCATCGCCTCCTCCAGCCGCAGGCTCGCGGCCACCTGCTGCGCCGCGCTCGGCAGCCCGTCCGGCGGCTCGACCGCCACGGCCAGCCCCTCGACGAGGCCCACGGCCGGCGAGGCCCGCAGCGGCCACGGCGCGAACGCCCGGCTGAAGACGTGCGCCAGCTCGTGCCCGAAGTGCTCGGCCGAGAAGCGGTCCTGGAGGATGTGCAGCTGCGGCGTCGCCAGCCACACCGGCGTCACGCCCGTCACGCGGGAGCCCGTCAGCTGCCCCCGCACACCGGGCTCGGGATAGAGGTAGGTGTGGACGGGCGCCTCCGGGGCGACGCCGAGGCGGTCGCGGAGCTGCCTGAACCGGTAGCGGTGCTCGTCGGCGACCCAGGCCAGGTCGGCCTCGGAGAGCGCCCCAGGGTCGTAGTGGACGACGAACGTGCCGCCGTCGTAGCGGCCGGGGAGCGCCCGCTCCAGCTGCGCGGCCGAGGTGTTGAGGCCCAGCGGCACGCGGAGGGCGTAGGCGAGCGCCAGGGCGACGGCCACTGCCGCCCCGGCTCGGACGACCCGCCGCCGCTCCTCGCCGACGTGCGCCCCGGTCCGCAGCCGCAGCCACCGACCGAGGAGGACGACGAACGCGGCCCACAGGAGGGTGAGCGCCCGGAAGGCGACGAGCCCCGGTCGGAGGGCCAGCTCCTCGTCGTAGATCGGCCCCAGCACGCCGCCGAAGACGTGGCTGTAGGTGTAGAACTGGGGGTGCAGCCCGAGGTCGAACCCGACGCCGCCGAGGGCCACGACGACCCCGAGGGCCCCCAGCACAAGGCCCGGCCGGCGGAGCCGCGTGCCGGTGAGGGCGTAGGCGAGCCCCACGCCCAGCGCCACGCTCGGCGGCGCGAACAGCCCGTAGAGCCCGAGCCCCAGGAGGTAGCCGCAGTTCGGCCGCCAGAGGAGCGTCGCCGTCAGCAGCGCCCACGGGACGGCCAGGAGCAGGAGGTGCCCCCCGAGGACGGACCGGAGCGGGGCCGCTCGCCGAAACGCACGCACCGCCGAGACGCCGCTCACGAAGAACGCCGCCCCCGCGACGACGGCGCTCGCCTCCACGTGGAGCAGCCCCACGAGCGGCACGGGCCAGAGCGCGAGCCCGAGCGCCGCGTAGATCAGCGCAGGGACGCGCAGCCCGCGGGGCATGGCGGCGGCCGGCTAGAGGAGCGCCAGCGCGAGGCCGACCGAGAGCACCTCCTTGAGCTGCACGTCCTCGCTCACGTTCCGGTCGAAGAGCAGCACCCCCTCCACGTTCACGTTGATCAGGTCGTTCACCTTCAGCGTGAGGGTGTTCTCCCACAGCGCGTCGGGGGCCGCGTCGCCGACCTCGGTGAACGACTGGAACAGCCCGAGGCGGGACCGCAGCAGCACGTTCTCCATCAGCGCGCGCTCGACGCGCACCTCGGCGTCGAGCCCCGCCTCGACGCGGACGCTCTCGTCGGGCGCGTTCCCGAAAACGGGCCGCAGCCGCTCGATGGTCACGACGGTCTCCTTCAGCCCCAGCCCGATGCGGGCGGTGTACCAGCGGTCGGGGTCGTAGGTGACGCCGATTGTCTGCGTGAGGAGGAGCGGCGCGGCGAAGTCGGACACCTTGAGGCGCCGGCCGGGCACGACGTCGAGCGTGGGGTAGTCGGTGGAGTCGGGGTCGTAGTCGTAGCCCGCGGCGAACTGGGTCCGCGCGCCGGCGGCGACGGTGGGCTGGAGCGCGGTGCCCGTGCGGTACTGGAGCGCGAAGGCGTACCGGATGACGTCGGCGGCCTTCCGGACCTCGAGGGTGTCCTGGCGCACGAGGCCAAAGGCGAGGCGGCCGTCGTGGCGCTGCTTGAACCGGCCGATCACGCGCTCGAACGTGCCCTCGCTAGAGGCGGTGACGGCGAGCGTGTTGACGCCGCCCTCCTGCCAGTTGGCGTAGGCGGCCTGGCTCAGGGCGAGGCCCGCCGTCAGCGTCGAGCGCCAGCCGTCGGCGGCGGTGAGCGGCGGCGGGTCGTCCTGGGCCCGGAGCGGGGCGGCAGCGAGCAGGAGGGCGGCGACGATCAGGAGGAGACGCATAGGGCGGGGGAAAAAAAGAGCCGCGTCGGCGGGCGACGCGGCTCGAAAAGGGTCGGCGGATCGTCGCCCTACATCGCGTTCTTCTTCTCCTGCACCTCGACGCGGATGTCCTGCGCCATCTTCTTCAGCTCCTGCATCGCCTTGCGGACGCGCGTGCCAGCGGCCTTGTTGCCCTTCTGGTAGAACTGGGAGAAGTCGCGCTCGAGGTCGTTGACGAAGTCCTGGAGCTCGTTGAATCGGTCTGCCATGAAAGCCTCCTGAGAGTGTGGGGGTGGGAAAGGCGGGGCCTGGTCGAGATGGCGTCGCCCGAAGCCAAGCCACCGTTGAAGGGATGCGCCAAGGTACGTCCCACGACCTCTACGGGTCAAGCAAAACCGGCCGTTTTGGGCGATCTGGGCGTCATCCCCGCGCGTCCGCCGCCCCGGAGCCCCCCGCGGCGGGGAGGTCGGATCCCTCGGGGACGCCCGTCCCGCGCAAAGCCGAGGGCTGGATCACGCGGACCCTAACGCCCTCGTGGCAGACCCGCTCGGCCACCTCCGGGGCCGCGACGGCTGCGTCGGCTCCATCTCGCGGCGCGGCGCGCGCGAACACGGCGACGACGGGCGGGGGCCCGTCGTCCGGGGCCAGGGCCTGGGCGAGCGCCGCCGCGGCCCCGCCCGGCGAGGGCTCCACCCCATCCCCCTCCCGCTCGGCCAGGAGCGCGACGACGGGGACCACCCCCTGCTGCGGGAGCGCGCGCAGCCAGGCCGTCCGCCCCACCGTCACCGCGCCGTCGGGGGCAGCCCGGAGCAGCCCACGCTCGGTGCCGGTGAGGCGGAGCGCCGAGACGCCGGCCTCGTTGAGGGCGTGGACGATCCGACGGTTGAGGTCCCGCGCGGCACGCTCGACGAGGGCCCGCTGCGCCGTCCCCTCGACCCGGAGCACGCCCCCCTCCCGCGCCGGCACGAGCCCCTCGGCTTCGAGGGCCCGCTCGGCCGCCTCGCCGGTCCCGTGCAGCAGCAGGAGCGGCCCCTCGCGCGCCCGGACGGTCTGCGCGAAGCGGTCGAGGAAGAGCGGGTCGCCGAGGTGGTAGGCGTCCAGGTACACGATCAGGAGCGGGTCCACGAGGGTCGGTGCGGTGGGTTCGGGTGGTGCCGGCCGAACCCGACCGAGGCGCGCCCGGTTCTCGGCACGGGCCGGCGCGGGAGTTATCCACACGGGTTGAAGCCGGGGGGCGCGGCGGTTTTCTTCCGGTGCGGCTTCTGTCCCTCGTCCCCCACCCCGCCGATGCCGGAGTTCTGCCACCTCCACTGCCACACCCAGTTCTCCCTCCTCGACGGCGCCGCCCGCATCAAGAACCTCGTCGCGCGCGCGGCCGAGCTGGAGATGCCCGCCGTCGCCATCACGGACCACGGGAATCTCTACGGCGTCCCCGAGTTCTACACGGCGGCGAAGGCCTCGGGCGTCCTCCCCATCCTCGGGTGCGAGTTCTACGTCTCGCCCGCGATGGACGACCGGGGCGACCGGACGCGCTACCACCAGGTGCTCCTGGCCAAGAACGAGGCCGGCTACCGCAACCTCATCAAGCTCTCGTCGCTGAGCTACACCGACGGCTACTACTACAAGCCGCGGATCGACCGGGAGGCGCTGACGCGCCACAGCGAGGGCCTCGTCGCCACGACGTGCTGCCTCCAGGGGGAGGTGCTCCAGGCGATCCTGAAGCAGGGCGAGGCCGAGGCGCGGAAGGTCTTCGAGGCCTACCTCGACATCTTCGGCGACGACTACTACATCGAGGTCCAGGACCACGCCATCCCGGAGCAGCGGAAATGCAACGCGGTCCTGATGCGGTGGGCGGCGGAGTACGGCGTGAAGGTGGTCGCCACCAACGACGTCCACTACGTGGCGCAGGCCGACGCCGAGGCGCAGGACGTGCTCCTCTGCCTCCAGACGGGGAAGGACCTCCACGACCCCAACCGGATGCGCTTCGAGAACGACCAGTTCTTCTTCAAGAGCGCCGACGAGATGCGGGCGGCGTTCGCGCCGAGCGTGCAGGAGGGGGTCTTCGAGAGCGCCCGGCTCGTGGACGCCGCGCTCGACGCCACGCGCGAGATCGCCGACAAGTGCACGTTCGAGCTGCCGATGGGCCAGCTCCTCATGCCGCACTTCCCGCTCCCGGCGGCGTTCCCCACCCCGGCCGCCTACCTCCGCCACCTCACCTACGAGGGCGCGGCGGCGCGCTACGGCGCCGTCTCCGAGGCGGTCCGCGAGCGGCTCGACTACGAGCTCGGCGTGATCGAGGCGATGGGCTACGAGGGCTACTTCCTCATCGTGCAGGACTTCACGACGGCGGCCCGCGACCTCGGCGTCTCCGTCGGCCCCGGGCGCGGGAGCGCGGCGGGCTCGGCCGTGGCCTACTGCCTCGGCATCACCAACATCGACCCGCTCACCTACGACCTCCTCTTCGAGCGCTTCCTCAACCCCGAGCGCGTCTCGATGCCGGACATCGACATCGACTTCGACGACCGCGGGCGGGCCAAGGTCATCGACTACGTCGTCCAGAAGTACGGGCGCGAGTCGGTCTGCCAGATCGTGACGTTCGGGACGATGGGGGCCAAGAGCGTCATCCGCGACGTCGCGCGCGTGCTCGGCGTCCCGCTCCCCGAGGCCGACCGCATCGCCAAGCTCATCCCCGACGGCGTGGGCGTGAACCTGGAGCGGGCGCAGAAGGAGGTACCCGAGTTCGCCGGGCTGTGGTCGTCGTCGGACCCCCAGATCCGCAAGCTCGTCCACTTCGCCAGCGTGCTCGAGGGCTCGGCCCGCCACACCGGCGTCCACGCCGCCGGCGTCATCATCGCGCCGGGCGACGTGAGCGAGTACGTGCCCGTTGCCGTTCAGCGCGGCAAGCAGGGCGGCGGCGACGCCGTCGTGACGCAGTACGACGGGAAGTGGATCGAGGCGTTCGGGCTCCTCAAGATGGACTTCCTGGGCCTCAAGACGCTCACCATCCTCGACGACGCCCTCGCCCTCATCCAGGAGAACCACGGCGTCACGATCGACCTCGACGCGATCCCCCTCGACGACGAGGCGACGTACCGCCTCTTCCAGCGCGGCGACACCGTCGCCATCTTCCAGTTCGAGTCGGACGGGATGCGGGAGTGGATGCGGAAGCTGAAGCCGACGTGCCTCGACGACCTCATCGCGATGAACGCGCTCTACCGGCCGGGGCCGATGGACCTCATCCCGACTTACATCGCGCGGAAGCACGGGCACGAGCGCGTCGCCTACCCCCACCCCATGCTGCAGGAGATCCTGGAGCCGACCTACGGCATCCCGGTCTACCAGGAGCAGGTGATGCAGATGGCCCAGACGATGGGCGGCTACACCCTCGGCGGTGCCGACCTCCTCCGCCGCGCGATGGGCAAGAAGAAGCAGGCCGAGATGGACAAGCAGCGCGTGGTCTTCGTCGAGGGCGCGGCCGCGAAGGGCGTCGACGAGACGACGGCCAACGAGGTCTTCGACATGATGGCGAAGTTCGCGGGCTATGGCTTCAACAAGAGCCACTCGGCCGCCTACTCCGTCGTGGCCTACCAGACGGCCTACCTCAAGGCGCACTACCCCGCCGAGTTCATGGCGGCCGTGCTGACGACGGAGATGCACGACTCCAAGAAGCTCGCCATCGCGCTCGACGCGACGCGCATGGCGGGGCTGGAGATCCTGCCGCCGTGCGTGAACCGCTCCGACGCCCACTTCGCCGTCGAGGGCGGGCGCGTGCGGTTCGGGCTCGCCGCCATCAAGGGCGTCGGCCACGGCGCCATCGAGGCGCTCATCGAGGCGCGCGAGGCGGCCGGCGGCGCGTTCACCGACCTCTTCGACCTCGTCCGCGAGCTCGACCTCCGGGCCGTCGGCAAGAAGACGCTGGAGGCGCTCGCCCAGGCCGGCGCCCTCGACGCCTTCGAGGGCCACCGCGCCCAGCAGTGCGAGGCCATCGAGGTGGCGTTCTCGTGGGCGCAGAAGCGGCAGGCCGACAAGGCCGCCGGCCAGAACTCGCTCTTCGGCGAGACCGACGGCGACGGCGACGGCTTCGTGCCGGCGCTCCCCCACAAGGAGCCGTGGGCCAAGGGCGAGGCCCTCCGCTACGAGCGCGACCTCATGGGCTTCTACGTCTCCGGCCACCCCCTCGACGACTACGCCGCCGAGGCCCGCACCTTCGCCACGATGCAGATGGGCGAGACCGAGGCCGTCCCGCACGAGAGCGACCAGACCGTCTGCGGCATCGTCACCGAGGTCACGCGGAGGACC
>JAWWCA010000112.1:0-12036 GCA_033720695.1 Rubricoccaceae bacterium | reverse complement strand
GAGCGCGAGCGGGCGCGGGAACGCGAGCTCGAACAGGCGCGCGAGATCGAGCGGGCCTACCACGAGCTTCGGGACGCCCAGGCCCAGCTCGTGCAGCAGGAGAAGATGGCGAGCCTGGGGCAGCTCACGGCGGGCATCGCCCACGAGATCAAGAACCCCCTCAACTTCGTCAACAACTTCGCCGCGCTCTCCAAGGAGTTGGTGGACGAGCTCGAAGAAGAGACCGACCCCACCGAGCGCGCGGCGCTGCTGGCCGACCTCAAGGCGAACGCAGCCAAGATCGAGGAGCACGGCCAGCGAGCCGACGCGATCGTTCGGGCCATGCTCGAGCACAGCCGGGGCGGCGCAGGCGAGCGCCAGACCGTCAAGCTCAACGCGCTCGTGGACGACTACGTCAACCTCGCCTACCACGGCATGCGCGCCCGCCGCGTCGACTTCGAGGTGGCCCTCACGCAGGACCTCGCCGAGGACGTAGGGCACGTGGAAGTCGTCCCCCAGGACATTGGGCGCGTGCTCGTCAACCTGCTCAACAACGCCTTCGACGCCGTGTACGAGCGGGCGATGCGACAGGACGGGCCATACGTGCCAGCGGTGAAGGTGTCCACGCGGCGCGAGAACGGGCAGGCCGAGGTACGTGTGGAGGACAACGGGACCGGCATCCCGGTCGAGGTCAGGGAGAAGATCTTCGAGCCGTTCTTCACGACCAAGCCCACAGGGGAGGGGACGGGGTTGGGGCTCTCGATGAGCTACGACATCGTCACGCAGGGCCACAAGGGGACACTGGTGGTCGAGAATGGAGCGCGGGAGGGCGTCACGTTCGTCGTGGCGCTCCCCGCTGAGGGAGGCGCGGCCGGCCCCTCGCCGGACCGTCGAGCGTAGCTGTGGATCCGGCGCGGCCAGCGGAGAAGCGCCTCCTCAGAACCTCCCCGGTGGCAGCGGGTTAGGGTGGTATCCGTTGTAACAGCTAACCCCTCTTCTCATGGCTGACTCTAAGATCATCGCCGTCGTCGGCGCCACGGGCGCCCAGGGCGGCGGCCTCGCCCGCGCCATCCTCGACGACCCCGACGGCGGCTTCCGCTGCCGCGCCCTCACCCGGAACCCCGGCTCCGACGCCGCCCGCGCGCTCGCCGACAAGGGCGCCGAGGTCGTCCAGGCCGACCTCGACGACCTCGACAGCCTCAAGGCCGCCTTCCGCGGCGCGTACGGCGCCTTCTGCGTCACCAACTTCTGGGAGCACTTCTCGCCCGACAAGGAGAAGCAGCAGGCCGCGAGCATGGCCGAGGCCGCCAAGGCCGAGGGGCTCCGGCACGTCATCTGGTCCACGCTCGAAGACACCCGCCGCTGGGTCCCCCTCAGCGACGACCGGATGCCCACGCTCATGGGCGACTACAAGGTGCCCCACTTCGACGCCAAAGGCGAGGCCGACGGTGCTTTCCGGCAGCACGGCGTGCCGACGACGTTCCTCCTCACCTCGTTCTACTGGGACAACTTCGTCTACTTCGGCTCCGGCCCGCAGCGGATGCCCGACGGCAGCCTCGCGCTCGTCTTCCCCCTCGACGACGCCAAGATGCCCGGCATCGCCGCCGAGGACATCGGCCGCGCGGCCTACGGCATCTTCAAGGCGGGCGACCGCACCATCGGCGAGACCGTCGCGATCGCGGGCGAGCACCTCTCGGGGCAGGAGATGGCCGACGCGATGTCGGACGCGCTGGGTCAGCCCATCGGCTACGCGAACGTGCCGCCCGAGGTCTACCGCGGGTTCGATTTCGACGGCTCCGAGGACCTCGGCAACATGTTCCAGTTCAAGCGCGACTTCGAGGACGACTTCCGCCGCCCGCGCGATGTCGACGCCACGCGCGCCCTCAACCCGCGGCTCCAGTCGTTCGATGACTGGCTGAGCCGGAACGCCGCGCAGATCCCGATCCCGGACTAGCCGCTCCGTGCGTGGCGTCCGCACGACCCGCTTCGGGACGGCTGGGATTTCAACGGGTTGTCTATCTTGGCGATGTCCGCGCCCCGCGCCTCCGTAGGGGGCGCGGGGTCCACTCCCACACCACCGCCAAGGCCATGAACCGCCTCCTCCTCCTCCCTCTCCTCGTCGTTCTCGCGGTCCCAGCTCTCGCGCAGGACGACGAGGCCATGCCCACCTTCATCGTCAGCACGCACCAGTGCGACATGGGGGGCCTCGAAGCCCTCATCGAGCAAGACCGCGAGCGTGTTCTGCCCATCATGCAGGACCTCGTCGACGAAGGCATGCTGATGTCGGCCGGTGAGGCCGTCCACCAGTGGGGCGACGAGTACAACCTGATCACCTGGCAGTCCGGCGCCGATCACGCCTCCGCCCTCGCCGGTTGGCAAGCGATGGTCGAGCGCTACAACGAGGCTTACCCCGACGACGACCTCTTCATCGAGACCTGCCCGCGGCACCGGGACTACTTCTACACGCGACGCGCGTGGGTGTCGATGGAGAGCGCGCCTCCGGTCGGCGAGGGGAACACGCCCACGCTCGCCATCAGCTACTTCTCATGCGACTTCCCCGCCATCGGGGACCTCGTCGAGGACTACCGCGAGAAGAGCATGCCGATCTCGCAGGCCCTCGTGAACGAGGGCATGATGGGCAGCGAGGGCGTCTACACCCACGACTGGGGCGACGAGTGGAATCTCGTCATCACGCGCACGGCCCGCGACCTCCCGAGCCTACTTGAGGCGCTCGACGCCTTCGGCGAGCGGTACGAGGCCGAGCACGGCGAGATGGCGCGCTCCCCCCTCGAAGACCACTGCACCGCCCACAAGGACAACATCTACACGATGGTGATGGCAGCCCAGTGAGGCCGTGAGCCACCGGAGGCCAGGACCCCTGGCCTCCGGTCGGGGGGCAAGCATCCCCGCTTCCGGATCGCTCAGCCGGCCTCGCCGTAGGCGGCCGCGGTGCGCTGCTCGGGCCTCTCGCCCCCGGCGACGAACTGCAGGGCCGCCGAGTTCATGCAGTAGCGATTGCCGGTCGGCGGCGGCCCGTCGGGGAAGACGTGGCCGAGGTGGCCGTCGCAGCGGGCGCACCGCGTCTCGGTGCGGACCATGAAGTGGGAGCGGTCCTCGATCTCGCGGACGTGCGCGGGGTCGACGGGCTGGAAGAAGCTGGGCCACCCGGTGCCGGATTCGAACTTCGAGCCGCTCTCGAAGAGGGGGAGGCCGCAGAGGCGGCAGGCGTAGAGGCCCTCCTCCTTGTTGTGGAGGAGGAGGCCGCAGCCCGGGCGCTCGGTGCCGTGGTCGAGGAGGATGCGGCGCTCTTCGGCGGAGAGTCCGGCGGCATCGGCGGCGCGCTCGCGGGCGGCCCCTCGCAAGGGCGCGAGGTCGTAGCCGGAGGCGGAGGTCGGGGAGTCGTTCATGCGCGGAGGGAGTCTGGAGGGGCGCAGAGACGCCAGCGGGATCGGCGAGGTTCGGGCCGGCGGCGTGAGTCGGCGCCTTGCGCGCGTCCCCGCGCCCCGGCTGGGCCCCGGCGGTGCGCCAAGCGGCTTGGAATTGAGCGCGTAACGCCGTAACGTTGCCGCGGTCTCGACCCCCCGGCCGCCGTGCCCTCGGCGGGCGGCGCACCGCACCCCGGCCTGCGATGGCATCCGCTCCCTCAGACCCGCAACGCTACCACGCCCTCGACGCTCTCCGCGCCGGGATGATGCTGAGCGTCGTGGTCGTGCATGCGATGATGGCCCACCTCGCCCTCATCCGCACCGCCGGTGTCTGGCCCTTCCGGGACGCGCAGCGCTCGCCGGTCTTCGACGTCCTCTTCGTGTTCATTGACGGCTTCGGCATCCCCATCTTCATGATGATGGCGGCGTTCTTCGGGGCGATGGTGTGCGAGCGGAGGGGGGGGCGGCGGCTGGTCGAGAACCGGGCCAAGCGGATCCTCCTCCCCCTCGTCGTGGCGTGGGCGGTGCTCTACCCCATCGCGATGGCGGGGTTCGTCTTCGCCCGGGGCGGCGGCGACCTCGCCGCCTTGCATGCGGCCTGGGCCCACGTCCGCTCCCCCGAGCTCTTCGAGGGGGCCTACCTCATGCACCTCTGGTTCATCTACGACCTCCTCCTTCTGTACGCGCTCGCGCTCGGCATCCGCGCGGTCGTCCTCCGGTTCGTTCCCCCCGGCACTCGGGCGCGGGTGCTGGACGGCTTCGCCCGGCTCGTCCGGGCCCCATGGGGGCTCGCCGTCCTCGCCGGTCTGACCTTCCTCACGCTGCGGCCGTCGTACTCCGGGATGCTGGTGAGCTACACCTCGTTCTTCCCGCCGCCGGAGGCGTTCGGGATGTACGGGCCGTTCTTCGCGTTCGGGTGGCTGCTCTACCACCGCCGGGGCCTCCTCGACGTGCTGCGGGACCGCGCCTGGGGCTACACCGGGGCCAGCGCGGTCCTCTTCCCGATCCACTGCGGGATCGCGCTCGCGAACGCGGCCGGCCCCGACCCGCTGTTGCGCCTGCTGACCGCGGCCAGCGCGGGCGTCGTGATCTGGTGCCTCACGTTCGGGCTGACGGGGCTCTCGCTCCGGCTCTTCGACCGGCCCAACCCGTGGGTGCGCTACGCGACGGACGCGTCGTACTGGATCTACCTCGTCCACCTCCCCTTCACCATCTGGATCCCCGGCCTCCTCGCGGCCGTGGCCTGGCCCGCGATGCTGAAGTTCTGGGTCGTGCTGACGGCGACGCTGGCCGTGACGCTCGTGAGCTACCACTACGGCGTCCGGTCGACCGCCGTGGGGGCGGTGCTCAACGGCCGGCGGTACCCGAGGGAGTGGCCCCGACGCGAGGGCGTCCCGGTCACCTGAGCGTGGTGTGCGCAGGGGGAGGGCTGGTCAGTCCGCCGGGAGGGTGCGGAGGAGGAGGGACGCGCTCGTGAAGCCCGCGCCGACGGAGGCGAGCAGGACGCGGTCCCGTGGGTCGAGGGTGTCCCCGGCCATCAGCTCGCTCACGCAGATCGGGAGGGTCGCCGCCGAGGTGTTCCCGTACCGGTCGATGTTGACGAACGTGCACGCGGGCGGGAAGCCGAGGGAGGCTGCGACGTCCTCGATCATCCGCCCGTTCGACTGGTGGGTCACGAGCCAGCGGATGTCGCTCGGCGACAGGGCGTGGCGGTCCATCAGCGTCGACGCGACGGCGTGCATGGCGGCGACGCCCGCCGCGCGCACGGCACGGCCGTCCATCTTCATGAAGTGGAGGCGGCGCGCCACCGTCTCGGGCGAGGCGGGGTGCCGGCTCCCGCCGCCCGGCTGGTAGGCAAGCTCGGTCTGCGTCCCGTCGGCCCACAGCTCGCCGTCCACGATCGCGAGGCCGGAGGGGGCGTCCCGCTCCACGAGGACGGCGCCCGCACCGTCGCCGAGGAGGACGGCCGTCTTCGAGTCCTCGGTGTCGGTGATGGGGGAGAGCCGGTCGGCCCCGCACACGACGATCCGCCGCGCGGCGCCCGAGCGGATCATGCCGGTGGCGAGCCAGAGCGCGTAGGCGAACCCAGAGCACGCCGCTGCGATGTCGAAGGCCCAGGCGCCGACCGCCCCGATGCGCCCCTGCACGATCGTGGCCGTGGAGGGGAAGGGGTAGTCCGGCGAGATCGTGGCCACGATCACGCCGTCGAGGGCGTCGGCGTCGAGGCCCCGGTTCGCGAGGCAACGCTCGACGGCCGGCGTGGCGAGGTCGGAGGTCGCCCCCTCGGTGAGGACGCGGCGCTCGACGATGCACGTCTTCTCCGCGATCTTCCCGGGGGGGAGGTCGTAGCGCGCCTCGAGCGTGGCGCTCGTGACCACCGTCTCAGGGAGGTAGTGCCCCGCCGCGCTGACGACGGCGGTGGGGAGGGCCGGGGACTCACCACGCATGGCCGTACCCCCCGCTGAGGTCCACGACGCTGCCGGTCAGGCGGTCGCCGGCGGCCAGCAGCCCCAACAGGTGCCGGGCGATGCACGCGGGCGAGGCCACGTCTGGTGTCAGGGCGCGGGCGGCCGTCTGCGTGCGGACCGCCTCGCTCACCTCCGCGAGCATGTTGGTCTCGGTGAGGCCCAGCCGGACGCAGACGGCGCGCACGTTCTGCGCCGCCGCCTCGGTGGCGAGGGCGCGCGTGAACGCCTCGACGCCGCCCTTCGACGCGGCGTAGGCCGTCTGGCCCGCCTGCGGCATCCGGGCCGCCGCCGAGCTGACCGTCACGACCGTCCCGCCGCCGGCGGCGGCCAGGTGGGGCAGGGCGGCCCGCGCTGACACGAGCGTGCCGACGAGGTTGACTGCGATCTCCCGCGCCAGCCGGTCGACCGGCTGGCGGGTGAGCAGGCCCGGCGTCGCGATGCCGGCGCAGCAGACGAGGGCGTCGAGCCCGCCGGCGTGCTCGGCGAAGGCGCGGAGGGCCTCCTCCGTCGCCTCGGCGTCGGCCACGTCGAACCGGAGCGGGATCAGGCGCTCGGGATCGCGTGCGGCGGAGGCCTGGACAGGCTCTTGGCTCTGGAGGTGCCCGATGCCGACGGTCGCCCCCGCCGCGTGGGCCGCCTCGACGACGGCGCCGCCGACGCCGCGGCTCCCGCCCGTGACGACGAGGCGGAGGCCGGCGAGCGCGGGGTCGGGAGGCCAGGGCAACATGGGAGACGAGAAAGGCGGCCAGGCGAGCCGAGGCGGCCACCGGGGAGGATGGCTCCCGTCGGGGAGCGGCGACGCTGGAGCGGCTCAGACCCGCAAGCCGCCCTGTGCGATACGCGGTCAGCAAGTAAGCACTTAACCCGATCGAACGCAAGCCGAGCGTGCGATCCGGCGGGATCGGACGGCGCGGGCCTGGCGCGCGGCCCGGCGCGGGGCCACGCGGCGCGGCTACCTTCCCATCCGTCCTGCTCCCCCTCTCGCCGATGAACCCCGCCGACCACACCCCGCAGCACTACCGCTGGCACTTCGAGGACCGCGTCGCCACCATCACCCTCGACCGGCCTCAGAAAAAGAACCCACTCACGTTCGAGAGCTACGCCGAGCTGCGTGACCTCTTCCGGGCCCTCGTCTACGCCGACGACGTCAAGGCCGTCGTCCTCACCGGCGCCGAGGGCAACTTCTCCTCCGGCGGCGACGTGCACGAGATCATCGGGCCGCTCACCGAGATGACGATGCCCGAGCTGCTCCGCTTCACGCGGATGACCGGCGACCTCGTCAAAGCCATGCGCGCCTGCCCGCAGCCGATCATCGCCGCCGTCGAGGGCGTCTGCGTCGGCGCTGGGGCCATCCTGGCGATGGCCTCCGACCTGCGGATCGGGACGGCCCACTGCAAGGTGGCCTTCCTGTTCACCCGCGTCGGGCTGGCCGGCTGCGACATGGGCGCCTGCGCCATCCTCCCGCGCATCATCGGGCAGGGGCGGGCCGCCGAGCTCCTCTACACCGGCCGCGTGATGCAGGGCGAGGAGGCCCTCGCGTGGGGCTTCTTCAACAAGCTCGTCGAGGACCCCGACCTCGTCCCCGAGGCGCTCCACTGGGCGCGCGACCTCGCCGCCGGGCCCACCTTCGCCCACATGATGACGAAGACGATGCTGGAGCAGGAGTGGAACATGGGCGTGGACCAGGCCATCGAGGCCGAGGCGCAGGCGCAGGCCATCTGCATGCAGACGCGCGACTTCGAGCGGGCCTACCGCGCCTTCGTGAACAAGGAGCAGCCGGTGTTCGAGGGCGACTGATCCCTGCCATGCCGACGCCGCAGCACATCCGTGCCGAGGTCGAGGAGGCCGTCCACACCCTCCTCCGCGACTGGCTGGACCCCAGCCCCGAGGCCACCGAGCGCTTCCTCGGCCGCGTCGCCGCCGAGTTCACCGGCCACGGCACCGGGCCCGGCGACTACTACGCCGACCGCGAGGCCCTCCGGGCCATGGTGCGGCGCGAGCACGAGGGGATGTCGTTCCCCTTCACCCTCGACGTGCCCTGGATGACCGTCCGCCTCCCGCACCCGACCGTCGCGCTGGCCGAGGGCGTGATCCGCGTCGAGATCGACACGGGGGAGGAGACCCTCGTCGAGGCGCCCCGCTTCTCGTTCGTGCTGGAGCGCCCCCCCGGCGAGGCGGGCGGCCGCTGGCTCCTCGTCCACTTCCACTTCTCCGTCCCCGACGCCTTGCAGGACGAGGGGGGGACGATGGACGACCTGCTGTGGTCCCGCAACCGGGAGCTGGAGCGGCTCGTGGCCGAGCGGACGGCCGAGCTGGAGGCGGCGCAGGCCCAGCTCGTTCAGCAGGAGAAGATGGCCTCGCTGGGGCAGCTCACGGCCGGCATCGCCCACGAGATCAAGAACCCCCTCAACTTCGTCAACAACTTCGCCGCGCTCTCGCGCGACCTCGCCGACGAGCTGGCGGCGGAGGCGGACCCCGAGGAGCGGCAGGCGATCCTTGCCGACCTCAAGACGAACGCGGCCAAGATCGAGGAGCACGGCCGCCGCGCCGACGCCATCGTCCGCCAGATGATGGCGCACGCCCGCAGCGGCGGCGGCGAGCGCGAGGCCGTCGAGGTCAACGCCCTCGTCGAGGAGTACGTCGGACTCGCCTACCACGGCATGCGCGCCCGCCACCCCGGCTCCAACGTCACCCTCGTGAAGGACCTCGCCGACGACGCGGGCGAGGTGCGGCTCGTCGTGCAGGAGATCGGCCGCGTGCTCATCAACCTCCTCGACAACGCCTTCGACGCCACGCGCGAGCGTGCGGCGGCGGAGGGGAGCGCCTACGCCCCGACGGTCCGGGTCTCGACGCGGCGCCGGGCCGACGGCGTGGAGGTGCGGATCGAAGACAACGGGACCGGGATGCCGGCGGCGGTCCGGGAGCGCGTCTTCGAGCCGTTCTTCACGACGAAGCCGACGGGCGACGGCACCGGCCTCGGCCTCTCGATGAGCTACGACATCGTGGTGCACGGGCACCGCGGGACGCTGACGGTGGAGAGCGCGGAGGGGGAGGGCACCGCCTTCCGGATGACCCTCCCCGAGCGCTGAGCGCGTTCGGCAGCCCGCCGCTACCTTCACGCTCCCTGGAGCCGCCCGCCTGACCTCGGCTCCGGAGCCCGGCCCATGACCCACCTCGCGCTCCCGCTCTTCGACGACCGCCACCGCGCGCTGGCGACGGCGCTGGCGGCGTGGGCCGAGCGGCAGGTCCCGGACGCCGAGCCCGACGACGCCGAGGCCGCCTGCCAGGCCCTCGTCCGTGCGATGGGCGCAGCGGGGTGGCTCCGGCACTGCGTGCCCGCCCCCGCCGGGGCCTCCGACCCGCTCGACGTCCGCAGCCTCTGCCTCGCCCGCGAGACGCTCGCCTACCGGAGCGCCCTCGCCGACTTCGCCTTCGCCATGCAGGGGCTCGGCAGCGGGCCCATCTCACTCTTCGGCTCCGACGAGCAGCGGGCCCGCTGGCTCCCGCCCGTCGCCGCGGGCGAGGCCGTGATGGCGTTTGCCCTCTCCGAGCGGGAGGCGGGCTCCGACGTGGCGGCCCTCGCCACGACCGCCCGCCGCGACGGCGACCACTACGTCCTCGACGGCGAGAAGACGTGGATCTCGAACGCCGGGGTCGCCGACCGCTACGTCGTCTTCGCGCGGACGGGCGAGGCGCCGGGGGCAAAGGGCCTCTCCGCCTTCGTCGTCGATGCCGAGACGCCGGGGCTGACCGTCTCCGAGCGGATCGAGACGATCTCGCCACACCCCCTCGGCACCCTCCGCCTCCAGGACTGCCGCGTGGCCGCCGACCGTCTCCTCGGTGCCCCCGGCGAGGGCATCAAGGTCGCCCTCGGCACCCTCGACGTGTTCCGCTCGACGGTGGGGGCCGCCGCGCTCGGCATGGCCCGGCGCGCGCTCGACGAGACGCTCGCGCACGTCCGCCAGCGCGCGCTCTTCGGCGGCACGCTCGCCGACCTCCAGCTCGTCCAGGGCCGGCTCGCGCAGATGGCGACCGACGTGGACGCCGCGGCGCTCTTCGTCTACCGCGCGGCGTGGACGAAGGACGCCGGGGCCGACCGCATCACGAAGGAGGCCGCCATGGCCAAGGCGTTCGCGACCGAGGCCGCCCAGCGCGTCATCGACGCAGCGGTGCAGCTCTTCGGGGGGCGTGGCGTGACGCACGGCGCCGTCGTCGAGCGGCTCTACCGGGACATCCGGCCGCTGCGGATCTACGAGGGCGCCACCGAGGTGCAGCACGTCGTCATCGCCCGGCAGCTGCTGAAGGAGGCCGACGTCCAACGAACCCCCGCTCCATCCTCATGACCGTGCTCCACCCCCCAGGCTGGGCCCGACCCTCCGGGTACTCCAACGGCATCCTCGCCGAGGGCCGGCTCGTCTTCATCGCCGGCCAGATCGGGTGGGACGCCGAGCAGCGGCTGGTTTCCCCGGACCTCGTGCCGCAGGCCGAGCAGGCGCTGCGGAACGTCGCCGCCGTGCTGGCCGAGGCCGGGGCCCGGCCCGAGCACGTCGCCCGGATGACGTGGTACGTCACCGACAAGCGGGCCTACCTCGCGGCCTCGCAGGCGATCGGGGAAGCCTACCGCGCCGTCTTCGGGCGCCACTACCCGGCGATGACGCTCGTCGAGGTGGCGGACCTGCTGGAGGACGGCGCGCGCGTCGAGATCGAGGCGACGGCCGTGCTGCCCGGCGGTGCGTGACCGCCGGGCAGCGCGCGCGAGCGCGCGGCCGAGCGCCGGGGGGCCTCAACGCACGATCGTGATGGGCGCCGCGACGACGTCGTCCCCGACGCGGACGCGGACGAGGTAGGTCCCTGCCGGGAGGCCGTCGGTCGGAAGGATGGCCTCGACCGGACCGGCCGCCCGCGACCCCTCGGTCACGAGCCGCACCCGGCGGCCAAGCGCATCGAGCACCTCGACCGAGACGTCGGCGGACGCGGCGAGGCCGAACTGGACCGTGGCCCGGTCCGTGGCCGGGTTCGGGTAGACGGCCACGGGGGCCGCCAGCGACGGAGGCAGCGCCTCGGTCGAGACGACGTCGAAGGCGTCGCCGAAGCCCAGCGCGTCGAAGTCGAAGGCGAACTCGGTGGTGCCGCCGTCGCCGTCGCCCGGGAGCTGGACGAAGGTGAGGGCGATGTTGAAGGCGGCGGCGGGGTCGAACGGCTCGGCGGTCGTCTGGATGAACGCGTCGAGGGGGAGGCTGTAGGCCCGGTAGGCGCCGCCGGTGTCTTCGAGGCGGAGCGTCTCGCGGCTCTCCTTCAGCCCGCCGGGCGCGGCGGGGTCGTTCTGGAGGTTGACCTCGAGCACGGCCGGGCCGTTCGCGCGGAGGTAGAAGTTGAGGAACGCGGACCCGCTGGCGTCGATCGGGGCCCCCTCGAAGGTGCGCCCGAACCCGGCGAAGGCGCCGTAGTCGTCGCCGTCGATCTCGCCGTGGAAGGCGAACGCGGAGCCGTCGGGGGTGTCGTCCGTCGCCGAGACCGCGATGAACTCGCCGCCGGCGTAGTAGAAGTACTCCGTGTCCGGGTAGTCGCCGTCGTCGAAGTCGTCGAGCACGATGTCGTTCCCGACGTCGGTGCCGTCGTAGATCGCGACATTGTCGAAGCGGAGGGTGGTCTCGGTGGTCCCGCCGTTGCCGTCGCCGCTGACGTCGATCGCCGTGAAGACGATGGCGTTGATGGCGGAGAAGTCGACGGGGTCGGCCTGGGATTGGAAGAACGAGTCGAACGAGAGGGCGTAGCGCGTGTACATCCCATCCCCGGGGAGGACGAGCGCGTTGCGGCTCTCAGCGGTGGGGCTAGTCTGGAGGTTGATCTCGACCGTGGTCCGCGCGTCGGCGGAGAGGTCGAAGACGAGGTAGGGGTTGTCGAGACCGGTGGCGTCGTAGGGCGCGCCGGGGAGGCCGCGGCCGAACCCGGCGAAGCCGCCGTAGTCGTCGCCGTCGATCTCGACCTGGAGCGCGAAGGTCGAGCCGTCGGGGGTGTCCGAGGTCGTCGAGAGCACGGGGTCCTCGCCGCCGCTGAAGACGACGGTGTACTCGGAGAGGTCCCCGTCCTCGTAGTCGTCGATGAGGAGGTCGAGGTCTTGGGCTTGTGCGGAGACCCCGAGCGCGAGGCCCAGCAGGACCAGG
>JAWWCA010000111.1:0-12058 GCA_033720695.1 Rubricoccaceae bacterium | reverse complement strand
GCTCCACGAGGGGTACGCCGAGGCGGGGCGGTACGAGACCGTCCGCGTCGACGGCTCCTCGCTCCCGTCGGGGACGTACACCGTGGTGCTGGAGGGGGAGAGCGTGCGGGGGACCACCCGCGTCGTCCTCCTCAAGTGACCGCCCCCCCACGAGCAGCGGGCTCCGCCCGCGTGTGACCCCGCGCCGCCGAGCGGCGCCTTCCAAGAGACCCGCCGCGCGCCCGGCTCCAGACAGGGGCCGGGCGCGCGCTATTTTCGGCCCTCCATCCCCCAGCCTACCCGAATGTCCCACCCTCCCGAGCACCCCCTCATCCCCGACGAGGACGAGCCGGTCCGCCCGGACGAGGCGCACGCGCCCTCGAGCGTCGACGCCCCCGAGGAGTTCCCCCACCCCGCCAAGGAGCGTCCCCCGCGCCACACGCCGCACGAGGCCACGCCGCGCGGCGACGCCGACGCCGGCCTCTTCGGCCGCTTCCTCCGAACAGTCGAGTGGCTGGGCAACCTGCTCCCCCACCCCGTCACGCTGTTCGCGCTGTTCGCGCTCGGCGTCGTGGTGATCAGCGGGATCGCGGGGTGGCTGGACCTGGCCGTCGCGGACCCCCGCCCTGCGGGTGCGACGGGCCGTGCCGCGGACGGGATGATCCGGGCGGTGAGCCTGATGACGGGCGAGGGGCTGCGGATGATCGTGAGCAACCTCGTGACCAACTTCACGGGGTTCGTCCCGCTCGGGACCGTCCTCGTGGCCCTCCTCGGCGTCGGCGTGGCCGAGCACTCGGGGCTGCTGACGGCGGGGATCCGGCTCCTCGTCCAGAAGGCGCCGCCGCGGCTGATGACGATGACGGTGGTGTTCGCGGGCGTGCTCTCGAACACCGCCTCCGAGATGGGGTACGTCGTGCTCATCCCCCTCGCGGCCGTGATCTTCCACGCGCTCGGGCGGCACCCGCTCGTGGGGATGGCCGCCGCGTTCGCGGGCGTCTCGGGCGGCTACTCGGCCAACCTCCTCATCGGCACGGTGGACCCGCTCCTGGCGGGGATCACCCAGGAGGCCGCCCAGCTCATCGACCCCACCTACGAGGTGCACGCGGCGGTGAACTACTACTTCATGGCGGTGAGCACCTTCCTCATCGCCTTCGTCGGGACCTGGGTGACGCACCGGTTCGTCGAGCCGCGGCTCGGGACCTACGACGCCTCGCAGGCGAGCGAGGACCTCCCCGAGCCGACGCTGGACCCCCTCTCGCCGCGCGAGGTCCGCGGGCTGAAGCTCGCGGGGCTGGCCGTGCTGGGGGTGGGGGCCGTGTTCGCGCTGACGATCGTGCCCGAGTGGGGCGTGCTCCGCAACCCCGAGACGGGCGCCGTCCTCCAGAGCCCGTTCCTCCGCGGCATCGTGGCGCTCATCTTCGTCTTCTTCCTCGTGCCGGGGGTGGTCTACGGGTGGGCCACCGGCAGCGTCCGCTCCGACAAGGACGTCGTGGACGGGATGGCGAAGTCGATGTCGACGCTGGGGCTCTACATCGTGCTCGTGTTCTTCGCGGCCCAGTTCGTGGCCTTCTTCGGCTGGACGAACCTCGGCGCCATCCTCGCCGTGGCCGGCGCGAGCGGGCTCGAGACGGTCGGGTTGACGGGGCCGCTCGTGTTCATCCCGTTCATCCTGATGTGTTGCTTCGTCAACCTCATGCTGGGGTCGGCCAGCGCGCAGTGGGCCGTGACGGCGCCCATCTTCGTGCCCATGCTCATGCTCATCGGCTACTCGCCGGAGGTGATCCAGGCGGCCTACCGCATCGGCGACTCCACGACCAACATCATCACGCCGATGATGAGCTACTTCGGGCTGATCCTCGCCTTCATGGTGAAGTACGACAAGAAGGCCGGCATCGGGACGATGGTGGCGATGATGCTGCCGTACACCATCTTCTTCCTCCTCGGCTGGATCCTCCTGTTCTACGCCTGGGTGTTCGGCCTTGGGATGCCGGTCGGCCCTGAGGCCCCGACGTTCTACGTGCCCGGCGCGCCCACGCCCTGACGCTCTTCCCTCCGGTTCCATGCCGCGCCTCCCAAGCCACGTCGCCGTCCTCGGCGGCGGCATCGTCGGGCTGGCGACGGCCGACCGGCTGCTGGCAGCCCGGCCCGGGCTCCGGGTCGTCGTGCTGGAGAAAGAGGACGCCCCGGCGCAGCATCAGACGGGACGCAACTCCGGCGTCCTCCACGCCGGCGTCTACTACCGGCCGGGCTCGGCGAAGGCCCGGCTGTGCCGCTCGGGCAAGGCCCAGATGGAGCGGTTCTGCGAGGCCGAGGGCGTGCCGTGGCGCCGCTGCGGCAAGGTGATCGTGGCCGTGGAGGCCGACGAGGTGCCGCGTCTGCGCGCGCTCCAGACGCGCGCGACGGCCAACGGCGTCGCGGTCGACCGGATCGGGCCGGCCCAGCTGCGGGAGATCGAGCCGCATGCGCGCGCCGTCGAGGCGCTGTGGGTGGCCGAGACCGGCGTCGTCGACTTCGGCGCGGCGGCGCGCCGGTTGGCCGAACGCATCGAGCACCGGGGCGGCACGATCCGCACGGGGGCGGCGGTGACGGGTGTACGCCGGGCGGCGGACACGACGGTGGTGGAGACGACGGCTGGGCCGTTCGAGAGCTACGTCGTGGTCAACTGCACCGGGCTGTGGGCCGACCGGGTGGCGCGGCTGTTCGGCACCGAGCCCTCGGTCCAGCTCGTCCCCTTCCGCGGCGAGTACGTCGCCCTCCGCGACGAGGCGCGCAGCCTCTGCCGGACGCTCATCTACCCCGTCCCCGATCCCGCCTTCCCGTTCCTCGGCGTCCACCTCACGCGGACCGTCCACGGCACCGTCGAGGCCGGACCGAGCGCCGTCCTCGCGTTCGCCCGGGAAGGCTACCGGCTGGGGACGGTGCGGCCGGGCGAGCTGTGGGAGGTGCTACGCTCCCCGGGCTTCCGCCGCCTCGCGCGCGCGCACTGGCGGATGGGCTCGGCTGAGATGCACCGCTCGGTCTCGCGCCGCGCGTTCCTCCAGGCCGTCCAGCGCCTCGTCCCCGAGGTGACCGCCGACGACCTCCGCGCCGCGCCCGCCGGGGTCCGCGCCCAGGCCGTCCGCCCTGACGGCTCGCTCGCCGACGACTTCGTGATCGAGGCGGACGCCCGCGCCGTCCACGTCGTCAACGCGCCCTCCCCTGCGGCCACGGCCGCGCTCGCCATCGGGCGGCACGTGGCCGGCCTCGCGCTGGAGCGGCTGGGCTAGCGCACGACGGTGAGCCGCTCGGTAACGACGGTCTCGCCGCTCTGAACGCGTAAGAGGTAGAGGCCGGGTGCGAGGCCGGACACGTCGAGCGGGAGCCGGTGGGCGCCGGCCGTCAGGTCGTAGCGCGCCGCGCTGACCCGCCGGCCGAGGGCGTCGTACACCGCCACATTGACCTGTTCGGCCCGGTCGAGCGCGACGACCACCGTCGCCTCCCCCCCGGCCGGGATCGGATTGGGACGCACGGTGGACGGAGCGTGGATGCGGGCCGCGCCTGCAGCCGGCGCGCCCGGCCACCGGAGGGGGTGGACCCACAGCGCGTGCCCGCGCGTGCCGGCCACGAGGAGACGGGCCGTGGCCGCCAGCTCGTAGACCTCGCCGCCGCTGTAGTCGTCCCCGTCCGAGATCCAGGTCTCCCCCCCGTTCCGCGTCGCGAAGACGCCGTCGAGGGCGGTCGCGGCCACGAGCACCCCGCCGACGTCCAGCAGGGCGTTGCCGAACGTGCCCGGCAGCCCGGCAGGGAGCCACGTCTCTCCAGCGCCGAGCCGGTAGACGCCCTCACCACGCGCCGTGGCGTAGAGCACCCCCCGGCTCACCGCGAGGGCGCCGATCCCGAGCGTCGAGAGCTGACCGCCGACGGGGCGCCAGCCGACCCCGCCGTCGAGCGAGACGTAGACGTAGCCGTCGCCGCCGCCGGCCCAGAGGGCGTCCCGGTAGGAGACGAGCGCCTGCATCTCGCGCATGTCGAGGTTCCGCGACCACGAGGCCCCGCCGTCGGTCGAGCGGTAGAGCGCCTCGTAGGCGGCGGCGACGAGCACGCCGTCGTGACCGTGGAGGTCGCGGATGAGCGTGTTGGTCTCGATCCCGTCCGACGACCGCGTCCACGTCGTGCCACCGTCGGTCGAGCGGTAGACCCCGCGCGGGAACACCTGGTCGGCCGCGAAGAGCGTGGCCTCCTCGCGGTGGAGCGCCGTGATCGTCGCCCAGTCCGGGCTCGTAAAGCCGTCGCCGACGCGGGTCCAGGTTGCGCCGTGGTCGAGCGTGCGCCACAGCCCCAGCCCGTTGCCCCCGTTCGACGTCAGCCCGACGAGGAGAGCGTCGCCGTAGGCCAGCAGCGACGCCACACCGCTGATGGCGGCCGTGCCGTCGTCGCGCTGGGTCCAGGCCACCCCGTCCGGTGAGCGGAAGGCGCCCTCCGTGCTACCGGCCCAGAAGGCGTCGCCGTCGTCGAACAGGGTCAGCAACCCCTCGTCGGTCGGGACGATGGGGATCTCGGTCCAGGCGGCACCCCCGTCCTCGGAGCGCCAGAGGCGCCCCGTGCTGCTGATCGCGGAGACCGCGACGATGGCGAGCACGGTCGAGCCGCGTACCGCGAGGGCCTGGACGAACAGCGGGGGGAGGTTGGTGCTCACCTTCGCCCACGTCAGCCCCCCGTCGAGGGAGCGGAAGACGCCGCGCTGGCTGACGTCGGCCTGGTGGTAGGCCCCGGCGTAGAGCGTGTTGCCGTCGGCCGCGAGGGCACCGACGGACCACGCGGGGTCG
Organism: Rubricoccaceae bacterium; assembly: GCA_033720695.1. Lineage (GTDB taxonomy): Bacteria > Bacteroidota > Rhodothermia > Rhodothermales > Rubricoccaceae > DATGQT01. The sequence goes on along the minus strand of JAWWCA010000111.1, from coordinate 7,274 downwards.
GCGAGGGCCGACACGGCGGCCCACGTGTCGCCCCCGTCGGTCGAGCGGTAGAGCGCGCCCTCCTCCCCGCTGCCCCCGGCCAGCGCGAGGGCCCCGTCGGCGAGGAGCGCCTGGCTGTCGAGGGCGTCGAGGACGACGCCCCAGGTGTCGCCGCCGTCGGTCGAGCGCCACACCCCGACGCGGGCGAGGAAGCCGTCGCCGCCGGCGAAGAGCCGCGCGCCCTGCCCGGCGAAGGAGCCGACCGAGGCGCCGAGGGTCTCGATGCGTGTCCACGTGTGCCCGCCGTCCGAGGAGCGGTGCGCCCCCGTGACGTAGGTGCCGACGAAGAAGCTCCCGTTCGCGGCGTGCGCCGCCAGCACGCCGGCGTTCGGGAGCCCCGCGTTCGCCCACGAGTCGCCACCGTCGGTCGAGCGGTAGACGTCCCCGGCGTCGGCCTGCCCCGTGCCCAGGATCATCACGCCGTCGTCCTGAGCGAACCCCCCGACGCTGGGCGGGATGGGCCCGCCGAGCTGAGCCCACTGGGCCGACGCCGACGCGGCGAGGAGGAGGGAGCCGAGGAGCGAGAGAGCGAACGAGGAGCGCAGCATGACGGGGTCGCAGTGGGCGAGTCAGGAGGATAGCACCTCACCCGTCGACCACGACCAGCGCTCAGGCGTTCATCCGCCAGATCGTGTAGTTGAGCGCGGCGGCGAACGTCACCCAGGCGAGGTAGGGCACGAGGAGCGCGCCGGCGAGGGGGCGGACGCGCCAGAAGAGCGCGAGGGTGCCGAGGATCGCCGCCCACAGCAGCACGATGTCGAGGAAGGCCCAGCCGCGCAGCCCGGCACCGAAGAAGAGCGGCGTCCAGACCGCGTTGAGCACGAGCTGCCCGAGGAAGAGGCCGAGCGCGAGGCCGGCCCCCGAGAAGCCCGCCTCTTTCCACACGAGCCAGGCCGCGATCCCCATCAGGAGGTAGAGCACCGTCCACACCGGGCCGAACACCCCGCTCGGCGGCGCCCACGACGGCTGCGCGAGCGACTGGTACTCGGTCGCCGTGGCGGCTGCGGCGCCTCCGATGAGGGCGGGCACGAACGCGACGAGGAGCCACGCGGCGAGGCCGATCCACACGGCCGATCCGGTTGGGGGCTGGAGCATGCGAGGCAGAGGGGGACGGGCGGCGCTGCAACGCGCGACCCGCGCCGCTGTTCAGCCCGGCCGGATCTCCAGCTCGCCGTCGGCCTCGGCGCGGAGGCAGGCCCTCTCGGCTGCGGTAAAGCTGTTCCAGTGGCGATCGGTGAGCGCGCCTTCGAGGGCGAAGAGGAACAGCGCGTTGACGCGGACGCGCCCGAACCGGTACTGGAGCAGCTTGTAGGCCATCACTGCACCGGCCTCACGGAGCCCCTCCGGCGTCTCGATGCCGACCTCCCGGAGCATGGCGGCACTCTGTGGGCCGAGGTTCTTGAGGCCGGTGAGCGGCTCCTTCGGTGCGGCCATCAGCCCAGCGGCACCGGCTCGGTCACGGCCACCTCCTCGGGCGTCTCCTCGGGCAGCGGCTCGGCGGCCTCGGCGAGGGGGAGCTCGAACCAGAACCGCGTGCCCCGCCCCTTCGTGCTCTCGACGTGGATGGTCTCGCCGTGGGCCTGGAGGATCTGCTTGACGATCGAGAGGCCGAGGCCGGTGCCGCCCATCTTCCGGCTCCGTGCGGTGTCGACGCGGTAGAACCGCTCGAAGATGCGGTCGAGGTGCTCTTCGGGGATGCCGCGGCCCGTGTCCACCACCTCGACGCGCGCCTTGTCGCGGTGGCGGCGCATCCGGCAGCGGACGGTCCCCTCGTCGGTGTACGCCACGGCGTTGTCGACGAGGTTGGTGAGCACCTGGCGGATGCGGTTGCGGTCGGCGTAGACCTCCAGGGCCGGGTTCTCCCAGAGCAGGCCGAGCCCCTTCTCCTCGGCCTTCGGCTCGAGGATCTCGCACACCTCGTCGATGAGGGCCTGGAGGTCGAAGCGTTCGGGCCGGATGAGGTCCTCGCGGTACTCCAGCTTGGCGATCTCGATGAGGTCGGAGAAGAGGACGTTGAGGCGGGTGAGGTTGGCGAGCCCCTTCTGGGCGTACTTGTGGCGCTGGTCGCGCGGGAGGCTGTCGGAGCCGAGCGCCTCGAGGTAGCCGAAGACGGCGAAGATGGGGTTCTTCACCTCGTGGCTCACGTTCCCGATGAACTCGTTCTGGACGCGCTGCATCCGCTGGAGCTCGTGGATGTCGGCGCGGAAGCGGCCGGCCATCTGGTTCAGGCTCCGGGCGAGGTCCTGGAACTCGGCCGCCCGGGTGCGGACGTGGATGCGGCGGTCGAGCTCGCCCTCGTTGATGCGGTGCGCGCTCCGCGTGATGGCCCGGAGCGGCCCGACCACCTGGCGGCTCGCGATCCACGCGCCGAGGAGCGCCAGCAGCAACGAGAGCGCCATCCCGACGGCGAGCGTGGCCTGCACCTTCTGGACGGCGCGGTAGAGCGGCGGGGCCGGCTGCCCGAGCCGGATCATCAGCCCGGACGGCGGGCGGAACAGCGCGACGTAGAGCATCCGACCGTCGTCACCCAGGGCGCCGCCAGGCTCCGCATAGCCGACACCGCCCATCCGCGCGGCCGCCACCTCGGGCTGCTGGAAGAACGCCTCGTCGATGGGGCCGAGGAGCGGGCGCCACGTGCCGTCGACGAGGCGGGAGACGGCGAGGTCCCGCTCGGTCACCCCAGCGATCTGCACGGCGAGGGTGCGGAGGGCGAGGGGGTCCACCTCCTCCTCGAGGAGGACAGCCACGCGCTCGGCCTCGTCGCGGAGCGTCTCGCGGGCGGCGTCGCGGACCTGCCCGCGCAGCACGATGAACGAGTAGAGCCCCACGCCCACGACAGCCAGCCCCACGAAGAGGGCAAACGTCAGCATCATCCACGTCTGCGTCGAGGCGCGGCGTGGGAAGAAGAGATCGCGGACGTTCTTCCAGCGGAGCATGAGGGCTGCGTGATTCGGAATCGGGAATGCGTAAGGGGGCGGCCTCACGCATTACGCAGCACGCGTTACGCCTCCGTCGGCTCCTCCTCGACGAAGCGGTAGCCAACGCCGCGGACGGTCTGGATGTGGCGGGCGAAGTCGCCGAGCTTCTCGCGGAGGTTCTTGATGTGGGCGTCGACGGTCCGCTCGGTCACCATCATGGCGTCCTTCCAGATGGTCTCGAGGAGCTGCTGCCGCGTGAACGCCTTCCGGGGGTGGCGGACGAGGAAGCGGAGGAGCTCGAACTCGGTCAGCGTCAGGCCGAGGTCGTCGCCGTCGAGGGTGGCGCGGTACTCGTCCTCGTAGATCGTGAGGTCGTTGACGGTGAGGATCTTGCTCTCCTCGGTGCCCGTCCGGCGGAGCACGGCGCGGATGTTGGCGAGGACCACGCTCGGGCTCACCGGCTTCGTGAGGTAGGTGTCGCCGCCGGCCGTGAGCCCCTCGAGCATGTCCTGCTCCTCGGTCTTGGCCGTGAGGAAGAGGATCGGGATCTTCTCGGTCTCGACGCGGCCGCGGAGGCGGCGGGCGATCTCGAACCCGCTCATGCCCGGCAGCATCACGTCGAGCACGACGACGTCGACGTCGGGCGTGGCCTTGCTCAGCGCCTCCTGCCCATCGTAGGCGGTCTGGACGTTGTAGCCCTCCTCCCGGAGGAAGTGGCTGATGATCTCGACGACGTCTTCCTCGTCGTCCACGACGAGGACGTTGATCTCGTTGGGGGTGGCGGTGGCCATAGCGACGGGGCGTGGGTGAGAGGGGGAGGGGCCGCCGGAGCGGGAGAAGGAAGCTGGAAACGTACAGGCTACGCCGAAATGCGCGCCCGGTTCGCGTCGGGCGCCGCGCTCCCGGCGGCGAGCAGGCGCTCGGACGTCGCCGCCGGCCCCTCGCCCACGTAGACGCGGGGGACACGGGCCGTCAGCCCGCACGTGACGGCGTAGGCGATCGTGTCGGCGGCCTCGGCGAGGTGGAGGGCCGAGGGGCCGCCCGCGCCGAAGAGCACGGCCTCGTCGCCGAGGCGCACGGCCGCGCCGGGGCCGTCGGGGTCGCCGAGGTCGAGCATCAGCATGTCCATGCAGACGCGGCCCGCGATGGGCCAGAGCCGCCCGCCGACGCCGACGGCGCCGCGGTTCGAGAGCGCCCGCGAGAGGCCGTCGCCGTAGCCGCCCGCGACGACGGCGATGCGGGCCGGGCGCTCGGCCACCCACGTCCGCCCGTACGAGACGGCCTCGCCCGCCGCGACGGTCTGGACGTGGACGACGCGGCTGACGAGGCGCATCACGGGGCGGAGGTCGGCGCCCTCGGCCTCGGCCACGCGCTCCGAGATCAGCCCGTAGAGCGCCCCGCCCACGCGGGCGAGCGTGGCGCCCCCGAGCACCTCGGGGAGGGCGAGCAGCGTCCCGCTGTTGGAGACGTGGACGAGCGGGGGCACGGCCTCGCCGAGCCGCGCCAGGAGCCGGTCGAACGCCGCCCGCTGCGCGACGGTGTAGCGGCGGTCCACGGTCGCGAAGTGGGTCATGATCCCCTCGACCTCGACGCCGGGCGCAGCCTGCAGCCGCGCCAGCACGGCCGGCGCGTCCTCGGGCTCGACGCCGAGCCGGTTCATCCCGGTGTCCACCTTGAGGTGGACCACGAGCGGCCCCGCCTTCTCGGCGGCCTCCACGACGGCCTCGGCCACGCCCGGCGACGTCACGGTGACGGCGAGGTCGTAGCGAGCGCAGGCCGGCAGGTGCTCCGGCAGCGGCGCGCCGAGCACGAGCACCGGCGCCTGGAGGCCCGCCTCTCGCAGCTCCACGCCTTCCGGCACATTCGCCACGGCGAACCGCCGGATGCCCTCGTCCAGAAGCACGCGGGCCACCGGCACCGCCCCGTGCCCGTAGGCGTCGGCCTTGACGGCGGCCATCACCTCGGCCTCGCCCGCCCGGGCCTGGAGGGCGCGCGCGTTGTGGCGGAGGGCGTCGAGGTCCACCTCGGCGCGGAGGGGGAGCAGGCGGTGCAGCGTGGGGGGGAGCGCGAGGAGGCTCATCGCAGACAGCAGACAGGGACGGGGAGTCGAACGCGGGGCTTCACCCTCGGGCCTCCTCCTCGGGGCCTCAACGCCCGCCAACCCCCTCGGGTTCAACGAACCGGTCGGGATGCAGGAGCGTGGCCAGGGCCTCGACAGCGTCCACCAGGTCTGGGCCCGGGCAATCCAGCGGCGGCCCCTCGTAGACGAGCACGCGGTCGCTCCCCACGGCGTCACGAAGCCCCAGCGCCATCGCATCCTCGGACTTCGCCAGCACCCGGTCGGGAGCGGCGGCGGCGAGCGCGTCGAGGGCGAGGACGAAGGGCGGCTGTCCGGCCGCGACCCGGACGGGGCGTCCGCCGGCGTGGGTCACGAGGTCGGGCACCCAGCGGCCGGCCAGCGTGAGGGGGTCGGCGCGCTCGACGACCACCACCGAGGGCAACGCCTCGCCTGCGCGGTCGGCCCGGCCCAGGCCGAGGCGGCCCCGGAGGCGCTGCAGCCGGGCCTCCCCCTCGGCCAGCACCCGCATCGCCGCCGGCAGCCGCCCGGCCGCCCGGCCAAACGCGAGAGCCCCGTCGAGCACCGCCTTGTGGGTCGTCGGCGCGAAGGGCACGTCCAGCGTGTCGGGATCCACGCCGTCGGCGCCAAACGCCGCCAGCCACGCGGCGGCCGCCTCTCGGAATCGGGGGTCGGGGCTCATCGCAGGGGGCGCCGCGCGCGCCGGCCGGTCAGATGCCCGAGGCGATCAGCAGCTCGATGTCCCGGTGCGGCATCCCGAACATCAGCGCGAGGCTCTTCTTGGTGAGGTGCCGGCGGTAGATGTACGTGCCCGCCCGGAGGCTCCCGTTCGACCAGAGGGCGTCGTGGATGGAGCCGGCGGCGCCGATGTCGAGGACGTAGGGGACGAGGACGTTCGAGAGCGCGTAGGTGGCCGTCCGCGCCGCGTTCGACGGGATGTTCGGGACGCAGTGGTGGATGACCTCGTGGACGACGTAGGTGGGGTCGTCGAGCGTCGTGGGCCGGCTCGTCTCGACGCACCCGCCCTGGTCCGTCACCACATCCACGACGACGGCGCCGGGCCGCATCGAGCGGACCATGTCCTCGGTCACGAGCATGGGCGAGCGCTGGCCCACGGCCATCATCGCCCCGATGACGACGTCGGCGCTCTGGACGGCCTGGCGGACGTACTGCTCGTTGGCCATCGCCGTCGTCACGCGGCGGGCGAGGTAGTGCTCGAGCGAGCGGAGCGCGCCGAGGTCGGTGTCGAGCACGATGACGTGGGCGCCGTATCCGATGGCCGTCCGCGCCGCCCACTCCCCGACGACGCCGGAGCCGAGGATGACGACCGTCGCGGGCGGGACCCCCGAGATGCCGCCGAGGACGACGCCGCGCCCCCCCGCCACGCTCTCGAGCAGGCGCGCGGCCGTCTGGATGGCGAGCGTCCCCGTGATCTCGTGCATCATGCGCACGATGGGGAGCGTGCCGTCGCGCTCGGCGATGAACTCGAACGCGATGGCGGTCGCGCGGAGCTCCATGAGGCTGCGGAGGTAGTCCGGCGTGATGTTGCCGAGGTGGAGCGCCGAGATCAGCGTCTGCTTCTCCTGCATGAGCGCGAGCTCGTCGGGCCGCGGCGGGAACACCTTCACGACGAGCTCGCTCCCGGCGTAGAGCGCCTCGGCCGTCGGGACCACCTGCGCCCCGGCCTCGGCGTATTCGTCGTCGGTGAAGTGGGCGTGGGCACCCGCGCCGGCCGCGATCGAGACCTCGTGCCCGCCCGCGACGAGGATGCGGGCGGCGTAGGGGGCGAGGGCCACGCGGCGCTCAGCGTTCTCGGCCTCGCTCGGCACCCCGATCCGCAGGCGGCGCTGCTGCTCGCCGACCCCCCGCCGCTGTTCGAGCGGGAGGAGCGTCGTTTCGATCTGGAGGCCCTGAATGGAGGGGATTTCCATGCCGGCGTGGCGGGCCCGGAAGAGGGGCGACGGGACGGAAGGGGACCGGAAGGTACGACGCCACGACCGTGCCTCGGCCCCGAACTCCCGGTCTCACCATCGCGTATCACCGCCGACCCCCGGCCTGCACCGCCATGGCTCTCTCCCGCCTCTCCCTCGGCACCGCTTGCCTCCTCGCCCTCGCCACGCCGGGCCGCGCCCAGGGCGTCGCGCTCGAGGAGCCCTTCCCGAACCTCTCCTTCGCGGCCCCCGTCGAGCTCATGGACGCCGGCGACGGCGCCGGCCTCCTCTACGTCGCCGAGCAGGCCG
>JAWWCA010000110.1:0-12104 GCA_033720695.1 Rubricoccaceae bacterium | reverse complement strand
GGGGGGGGGCCCCCCGCCCCCCCCCCCCCCCCCGCGGCGCCGCCCCCCCCGCGCCGGGGGCGGCCCCCCCCTGCGTCCCCGGGGGCCCCCCCCCCCCCCCCCCCCCCCCAACCAACCCGGGGGGGGCCCCGCCCCCCCCCCCCCCCCCGCTGTCTAGGGACAGATCGCAGGGCGGCTATCGCCGGACGAGCTGCGTCGTCACCCGGGTGCCGTCGGCCATCATGACGCGCACGACGTAGAGGCCGGGCGTCCAGCGGCTCCCATCAAGCGCAATCGAGGTCGAGCCCGAGGCGGTGTGCGTCCCGCGGTGGACGCGGCGGCCGAGCGCGTCGAACACCTCGACGGTCAAGGGCTGGGCCGCGTCGGTCGAGACGGTCAGCGTCGCCAGCGTCGAGAAGGGGTTCGGGTAGAGCGCGACCGACATCGACCCCTGCCCCGCGTCGCGGCCACCGGGGCCCTCCCCAGCGAGCGGCGGGGTGAAGCCCTCGTTCACGTAGAGGTAGACCTGCTCGGTGTAGGCCGTCGGCGCGACGAAGTCGGGGGCGCCGTCGCCGGTAAAGTCGCCGAGGCGACCGGTGTAGGCGCCGTCCTGGCCCTCGATCTGCGAGCGTTCACGAAGCGTGCCGTCGCCGTTGAGGAACCACACCCAGATGCCGCGGGGGGTCCCACCGAAGCCGTCGCCCGTGACCACGTCGAGGTTGCCGTCTCTGTCGACGTCGCCGACCTCAGCCTGGTGCCCGTCGGTCCAGGGCTCCTCCAGGACGATCTCGGTCCACGACGTGCGCTCGTTCCGGTAGATGGCGAGCTTACCATCCGGACCGCCGGCGTCGCCCTCGGCTCGGGAGATCAGGAGGTCGTTATCACCATCGCCATCGATGTCCACGACCTGGCCTTTCGACGCGTTGTTCCACTCGTTCGACTGGCTCTGGCCGAAGGCCCACGGCGCGACGTCGTGGCGGGTCCAGTCCGCCGACTGCGAGCCGTCGGGGTTCTCGAGCCAGAATCCGTTGAGCCAGAGGTCGGGGTAACCGTCGCCGTCGATGTCGCCGCCGCTCATGCCCTCGTTCGGCTCCACGAAAAGGGTCCTGAGCGTCCAGCTGTCGGGGTCCTCCTGGTAGAGGACGCGGACCTGCCGCTGGTCGTTCAAGGAGCCCCCCCCGTCGCGGTCGAGGTGACGGATGGCAACGTCGAGGGTGCCGTTCTGGTCGAAGTCGGCGAGGACCATGTCGTTGATGTGGTCGGTGTCCTCGTCGAAGGACCAGATCTCGTGGATCGCCCAGTCCTCAGACAGGCTCTCGTCCTCGGGGTCGGGGGCCTGTCCGTTGGAGTCGGTCAAGCCGGCCACGAGGGGGTTCTCCGCCCACCATACGTAGCCGAAGCCGCCGCCGGTGTGCTGGTCGCCGCTGAAGACGATGTCGATGTCGCCGTCGCCGTCGACGTCGCCGCTTCGGGCGGACCCGGCGAAGTCGACCTGTCCGGAACTGCTGCCGAAGGTAGCGCTGTACCATCCGGCGTTGACGTCGTAGCACTCAGCCCCGGCGGCGTCGCACCACTTGAAGATCTCGGTGCCGCCGCTGTGGGCGCCGCCCTCGAGCGCTGCGAATTCGAGGACGCCGTCGTTGTCGTAGTCGCCGACGGTGATGGTGGTAATCTTACTCAGCGGTTCAACTTCGGATTGGGAGAAGCCTTGAGCGAGGGCGGCTGGCGTGAGGAAGGCGAGAAGGGGAATCAGGACCAAACGTCGCATGGCGGGGGGACGTCGCGTGGTGGGCGGGGGGAAAGTCGGGGGACGGCCTGCGGCGCAGGGGAGCGCGCGGATGTAGACGATACGCAGCGCTCCGTTTCCGATGGTGAAGCCGAAATGAGAGGCGCGTCCAGATCCGGCAGAGGGCGGATGGAGCAACACGGCAACACATATGCCGCGTTTTGAGGAAGCCCCAGAGCGGGGTGTTCCTGAGAGATGCGGCCTGTAAACGCCGGTCCCAACCGACACGTTTCCATCCAGAGGGTAGGGGTTTCTACCAGACCGGGTCGCGTTGGAACGCGGGACTCCGCTCGGCCTTTCCAGCGTCCATGTCTGCCGATCTCGACCTCCGCCGGAAACTGACGCTCCGCGCTGCCGGCCGCGGCGGACCTCAGAAGGTGGTCTTCGTCAAGAAGCCTGTCGAGTCGCTCGAGCACGTCCTCATGAAGGCGTTCCTCTGGGCGCTCTACCTCCCGGACTATCCCGCGCTCTCGATCGAGGTCCCCATCGGCGACCGGTACAAGCCGGACCTCGTCCAGCTCAACGCCCGAGGCGAGCCGCTCTTCTGGGGGGAGTCCGGCAGGGTGGGACTGGAGAAGGTCCGCTCGCTCACGCGCCGCTTCCCGGACACCCACTTCGCCGTCGCCAAATGGGCCGAGCGGCTCGACCCCCACGTCGCCCTCGTCGAAGGCGCCCTCGGCGACCGCCCCCGCCGCGCCCCGTTCGACCTCCTCGCCTTCCCCCCCGACGCCGCCACCCGCTTCATCGCCGACGACGGCACGATCACCGTCGCCTTCGACGACGTCGAGCGCGTCCGCCTGGGCGTGTAGCGTCGGCGTCGTGTGACGATCCGGCGAGGAACCGGCCGGATCCGCCACGACAGGATCACGACCCTACTGGCCCGGGTTGGACCCACCTCTCTCCTCCAACCCCCTTCCCCATGGCTACGAACCCCGAGGACACGCGGACGACCGCGACGCCCTACTCAACGCGGATCGACCTCTCCGAGGAGACGCGCCGCGCGCTCATCGAGCTCCTGAACCAGACCCTCGCCGACACCAGCGACCTCTACTCCCAGACGAAGCAGGCGCACTGGAACGTGAAGGGGAAGGACTTCTACCAGCTCCACCTCCTCTACGACGAGCTCGCCGAGAAGCTGGAGGAGCCGGCCGACCTCGTGGCCGAGCGCGTCGTGCTCCTCGGGGGGTACGCCCGAGGCACCGTGCGCATGGCTGCGCAGCACTCGCGCATCACGCCCTTCCCGTCGCTCGACAACGGCGCCGACCCCCGGTACCTCGAAACCCTCGCCGACCGCTGGGCCGAGTACGCCAAGCACATCCGCGAGGACAACGCGAAGGCCGACGAGATCGGCGACCCCGCGACCGTGGATCTCTACGACGAGATCACCCACATCGCCGACCGCGGCACGTGGTTCATCGAGGGCCACCTCCAGCGCTACCACGGCGGCCTCCCCGACGGCGGCGCCGACCCGACGAACGGGCACGCCTAGCCCTCTGCCGTGCGCCGGTCCGAGGCCCAGTGAGCACCGTTGGGCAGGGTGCCCGCGCCCGGCGCACCCGTGGACCCTGCCTAGCGCTTCCAGAACGCGGGCAGGAACAGCATCAGGACGGTGAAGATCTCCAGGCGGCCCGCCATCATCAGGAGGGAGAGCACCCACTTCCCCACCGCCGGCACGTGCGTGTAGTTCTCCGTCGGCCCGAACGTGCCGAAGGCCGGGCCGACGTTGCCGACGGAGGACAGCGTGGCGCTGAAGGCGCTGAGGAGGTCGAGCCCGAGGAACCCCATCACGAGCGTGCCCACGCCGATGAGCCCGATGTAGAGCACGATGAAGGAGAGCACGTTCCGCATGATCCCCTCCGGGACGACGCGGTGGTCGAGGCGGACCGGGAGGACGGCCTGCGGATGGAGGAGCTGGCGGACCTCGCGGAACGAGTTCTTCAGGACCAGCAGCACGCGCACCACCTTGACCCCGCCGCCCGTCGAGCCCGCCATGCCGCCGACGAAGAAGAGGGCGAAGATGACGGCGGCGGCCAGCGGCGGCCACAGCTCGTAGTCGGCCGTGCCGAAGCCCGTGGTGGTGACGATCGCGGCGGCCTGGAAAGCGGCGTAGCGGAACGACGTCCAGAAGCCCTCGTAGCGGACGACGGTCCGGCCCGTCACGGGGCTGTCGGACTCGGGGAGCTCGGCGCCCCCTCCCATCTCTCCCGCCCCGGCACGGTCCTCCGGCGTCGTCCTCTCCTCCTCGGCGGCGACCCCGTCCGCTCCGCCCTCCAGCGGCTCGCCTTCGACGACCTCACCGTCGAGGGTGACGGTCCCGGGGACGACGGCCTGGGCAGGCTCCCATAGCACGACGGTCAAGAGGGCTGTGGCGCCGAGGAGGATGGCGGCGTAGACCCGGAGCTCCTCGCTCCTCAACACGCTGCCCACGCGGCCGTGGAGGAGCGCGTAGTGGAGCGAGAAGTTGACCCCGGCCAGCACCATGAACACCGTGATCACCCCGTCCACATAGGCGCTCGCGTACTGCCCCACGCTCCCGTTCTCGGTCGAGAACCCGCCCGTGGCCATCGTGGCGAAAGCGTGGTTGACCGCGTCGAAGGGGCTCATGGCCGGGAGCAGGAGGAGCGCCTGGACGAGCGTGAGGCCGACGTAGATGGCCCACAGCCGCTTGGCCGTCTCGCGCACGCGCGGCGTGAGCTTGTCGGCCGAGGGCCCTGGCACCTCGGCTTTGAACAGCTGCATCCCGCCGACGCCGAGAAGCGGGAGCACAGCGAGGGTGAGCACGATGATGCCCATGCCGCCGAGCCAGTGCGTGAGGCTTCGCCAGAAGAGGAACGCGTTGGCGACGGCCTCGATGGCCGGCGTGTCGGCGCCGCCGAGGATCGTGGCGCCCGTCGTCGTGAACCCGCTCATCGTCTCGAAGAAGGCGTCGGTGAGGCCGAGGGTCCCCGTCATCACCCAGGGCAGCGCGCCGACGAGCGAGAGCACGAACCACGCCGTGGCGACGATCGCGAAGCCCTCCCGGACGCGGAGCTCCCGCGTCGGACGGAAGGCCACCCACACCGCGCCGCCGGCGCCGAGGCTCGCCAGCGCCGTCACGGCGAAGCTCCACCACACGTCCTCGCCGTAGCCCAACGCCACCCCCATCGGGGCCAGGAGCCCGACCCCGAGCGCGCAGAGGAGGGCCCCCAAGACCCCGACGACGGCCTTCAGGTCGAGGAGCATGCGAGAGGCCGGTGGCCCGGGGGCTGACGTCCAGGGTTCATCGTCCCCTGCCGGTGGACCGGAAGAACGCCTCCACGTCGCCCACGCGGTCGGGCGTGGCGAAGACGATGGCGCGGCTGCCCGGGGCGATCCGCGTCTGCCCCGTGGCGATCTCGATGTCGTCGCCCACGACGGCGCCGACGAGCATCCCGCGCGGGAGCTTCTGCCGCATGAGGGGGGCGGCCGTGATGGGCGCGCCGGCTTCGGCCTCCAGCTCGAGGATCTCGGCGTCGAGGCCGTGCACGGTCGCCACGCTCTGGACGTGGGCGCCTCGCAGGAAGCGGAGGACCTCCCGGCTCACCGCGAGCTTCTGGCTCACCGCCGCGTCGAGGCCGATGGACTGAGAGATGGGGATGTAGGCGCTCTTCGAGAGGAGCGCGACGGTCTTCTTCACGCCGAGGTGCTTCGCCATCAGGCACGAGACGAGGTTGGCCTCCTCGTCGGCCGTGACGGCCACGAGGGCGTCGGTCTCGGAGAGGCCTTCGAGGACGAGGAGGTCGATGTCGCTCGGCTCGCCGTGGATGACGAGGACCCCTTCGAGGATCTCGGCGAGGAACTCGGCCCGCTCGCGGTCGGCCTCGACGAGCTTCACCTCCATGCCGCGGGCGTCGCGGCCGCGCCGGCCGCCGCGCGAGAGGCCGGCGGCCACGCGGGCGCCCACCTCGGAGCCGCCCAGGATCATGCAGTGCTTGAGGCGGCCGGCCTCCTTCCCGAAGAGGTAGGCCACCTGCCCCACCTGCCCCGTCGGCACGAGCACGAACACCTGGTCGTTCGGCTGGAGCGTGACGTCGCCGCCGGGGACGAGGGTGCGGGCCCCGCGCGCGATCCCCATGACGCGGAAGGCGAGGTGGTGACCGCGGAGCGCCAGCGCCTGCAGGGTCTCACCCACGACGGGCGCGGCGCGCTCGATGCGGAGGCCGACGAGCTGGACGCGGCCGTCGCAGAACGGGACCACGTCGGTGGCGGCGGCGCGGCGGAGCAGCGCCACGACCTCCCGCGCCGTGCTCTCCTCCGGGTGGATGATGAGGTCGATCCCGAAGTCCTGCAGCGTCAGCACGGCCCGGTCGCCGGTGTACTCCCCCGAGCGGACGCGCGCGATCGTGGTGGTGTCCTCGGACGACTTCCCGATGCGCTCGGCCAGCATCGAGGCGATGATGTTCACCTCGTCGACGTCGGTGACGGCCACGACGAGGTCGGCGTCGCGGATGCGGGCCTGCTCCAGCACGGCCGCGCTCGTGCCCGAGCCCACCAGGGCCATCACGTCGAGGGTGTCACGGACGTGGTCGACCTTCTCCGGGTCGGTGTCGATGACGGTGACGTCGTGGCGCTGGAGCGAGAGCATCCTAGCCACGTCGTACCCGACGTCTCCGGCTCCGACGACGATCGCGCGCATGGGGGAAGGCGATGACGGACGAGCCGGGAAGGTACGGCTGCGGAGCCTCCGCCACGCCCCCCTTGCCCGGCGCCTCAGGGGGCCCCGTCCCCGGCGCCAGCCCCGTCCCCGACGGGCAGGAGCGGGAGGCGGATGACGAACGTGGTGCCCTGCCCCTCAGCCGTCTCGAAGGAGATGGCCCCGCCGGACGCCTCGACGGACTTCTGCACGATGGCGAGGCCGAGCCCCATCCCGCTCGTCTTGGTCGAGAAGTTCGGCTGGAAGATCTTCTCGCGCACCCCCTCGGGGATGCCCGTGCCGGTGTCCTCGACCTCGGCCCACGCGTGGGCCTCGTCGCGCCAGGTCCGGGTGGTGATGCGCCCGGTGCGGCGCGGCGCGCTCGGCGGCTCCGGCATGGCCTGGAGCGCGTTCTTGAACAGGTTGATGAACACCCGCCGGAGCTCCTCCCGGTCGGCCTCGACAGGGAGCGGGGCGGCGGCGAGGTCCAGGCGAAGCACGGCCGGGAGCGCCCCGCTGGCGCCGGCCTCGCTCTCGAAGAGCGCGGCCGCCTCCTGCACGACGGCGTTGAGGTCGAGCGGCTCGGGGCTCCGGCGCGGGAGGCGGGCGAACGACGAGAACTCGCCCGCGATGCGGTCGAGCGCGTCGATCTGCTCGATGAGCGTCGTCGTGATGCGCTCCAGCGTGCCGGCGAAGCGCTGCTCCTCGGGGGTGGCGGCCTCGCCGGGCGGCCGGAACGCGCGGCGGAGGTGCTGCACCGAGAGCTTCATCGGCGTGAGCGGGTTTTTGATCTCGTGGGCCACCTGCCGGGCCATCTCGCGCCAGGCCAGCTCGCGCTCCTGCTGCGCCAGCCGGCGGCGGCTCTCGACGAGCTGCCCCTGCATCCGGTTGAACGTCGACACCAGCTCGCCCATCTCGTCGCGGCTCTCGACGGGGAGCGGCTCGTTCATCTGCCCGGCGCCGACGGCCTGGAGCCCGGCGCGGAGGCGCCGGAACGGGCGCGTGAGCTGGTTGGCCAGGAGCGCCGTCGTGGCGAAGATCCCGATGAGGAGGACGAGGAGGGCGCCGAAGAGGTAGGCGATCATCCGCGCCTGCTCGGCCTCGATGGCGGCCTGCTCCGGGAGCGTCGGCACGGCCACGGCCCCGACGGGGCGGCCCTCCTCGTCGGCGACGGCGACGTAGCCGGTGGTGTAGCCGAACGAGCCGATGCGGTCCTGCGCGAAGGCGTAGCGCTGCCCCTCGGCGAAGAGGGCCGACCAGACCTCGGCCGGGAGGCGGGGGTCGATGAGCCGCTGGCGGACGAGCTGCGGGCGGCTCGTCGAGACCAGCTGCGGCCCCTGGTACACGTGGACGTCCACGCGGAGGCCCTGGCTGATGAGGTCGGCGCGGGCGCGCTCGAGCGCCGCCGCCACGGGCGTGTCCGGCCCGGCGGCCGCCAGCACCTCGGCCTCGGCCCGCTGGAGCCGCTGCCGGAGCACGTCGCGGACGGCCTGCTCGTTCTGCTCCGCGATCACCTGCTGCCCGATCACGCCCGTGATGGCCACGCTGGCGATGCCGACGAGGAGGAAGCGCGTGAGGACCTTGTCTCGGAACCGGCTCCGGGGGGCCGGGAGCAGCCCCGCCCGCCACCGCACCGGGACGCCCACGAGGTAGACGACGAGGCCGAGGCCGAGACCGGCGACGGTGAGGCGGAGGAGGAAGAAGAGGTGATCGTAGACGGCCGTCGTCGGGGCCCGGACGACCACGACGCCGCGCCCGCCCTCGGGGTCGTCGGGGAGGCGGCGGTAGAAGGTGCGGAAACCCCGTCCGTCGAGCGTCTCGCGGAGCCAGACGGCGCGGGGGGCGTCCTCCCCGTCGAGCAGCGCCTGCACCTCGGGCCGGATCCTGGATGGCCCCGTCACCTCGCCGGCGCCGCGCACGAGCACGCCGTCGTCGTACTCGGCGTAGGAGAACGACTCGTCGTCTTCCCCGAAGAGGCCGGCGGGGACGAGCACCCTCGGGAAGGGGGTCTCCGCGACGAACCGCGAGAGCCGTGGGGCCACCCGGGCGTAGAGCCACGCCACCGGCGCGATGTCGGGCGCCGCGCGCAGGGGCGCGATGCCGGCGTAGCGGTAGGCCCCCCGCCGCCCCTCGACCGGCACGCGCGCGAGATAGATGCCGCCGCCCGTCTCCCCCTCTCGCTCGACGTACCGAGCTCGGAGGGCGGGGAACGCGAGGGGGTCGGACTGGAGCCCGTCCAGACCGCCGGCCTCTTCTGAGGAGGCGGGCGTGGCGGCGAGGGAGTCGGCCCCGGGCGTGAACAGGACGAGGCGGACGTCGTACTCGGCGAGAGAGGCGAGGAGGGACCCGGCGACAAGGTCGCTCACGAGCTCGTCCAAGGTCGCCTGCAGGGTGTCCTCGGCGACGGGGTCGTCGGCCTCGTCCGGCGTGGCAGACTCGGCAATCGCGGTGGTGTCGGGCACCAGCGCGCGCCCCTGCCGCGCCGCGTCGACGGCGGCCACGAGCGCGGGGCGCACCTCGGCGCTCCTCGCCTCGGCCAGCACCTGCTCCAGGGCGTAGACCGCGCGGCGATCCTGGCCCGTCGCGAAGTCCGCCGCCGCCGCCATCATCACCGACTCCTGGCGCTCGCGCGAGGCGTGGAGCATGAGGAGGTAGGTGAGGGGGACGAGCACGAGCACGCACGTGAGCATGCCGCGGAACGTGAGCGGCCACGCCCATCGGTCGCGACGGCCGAGGAGGAAGATGGCGGCGGCCCCTCCCGCAACGGCGAGCAGGGGCGCCACCGCCCACGGCGGCACCTCGCTCAGCGGCGTCGCCACGGCCGCGACGACGAGGCTGAGCCCGATGAGACCGAGGCCCACAGCGGTCAGCCCCTGCCGCACGCGCCGTCGGCCGCCGAGCGCGCGGCGCCCCAGGATCACGGCCGCCGCCACCACGCCGGTCGTCGCGAAGGCGCCCGCCAAGAGCGAGGCGAGGACCACGAACGTGAGCGGGTCCGGCACCGGCCCTGAGCGCGCGAAGTACCCGAGCGTGGCGTCGAGGACGGCGTGGCGCACGCCGACGGCGAAGGCGGCCACGACGCCTCCCGCCAGCAGCACCGAAGCGAGGACGCCGAGGACTGCGCGGTGCGGGCGGACGGGACGGGGCCGGTGCCGCAGCGTTGCGGTCGTGCGGACGAGCGCGAACCGGAGCAGCGCCACGGCCGTCACGGCCGCCCAGAGCGCCGTGACTGCGAGGTCACCCGCGGATCGGAGGAGCCCCCCCCCCACGTCGGAGGCGAGGTACAGCGGATCGAAGAGGGCCGCCCCCGCCCCGCCCCGCTCGATCCACCGCGCCGGCACGTCGAGCGCGAGGAGGCCGTAGCGCGCGGCGCCCCACGCCACCACCCAGCCCACGAGGATCGCCCCGGCCACGCCCCACCCCGGCCGCTCGGCCGACCCGCGCCGGAGCGCCCGCCGCATCGCCCGCTCGACGACCATCCACCCTCCGATGAGCAACCATCCCCCCAACAACACCAGCCCGAACGCGACGACGTGACGGCCCTCTCCTCGCGCCCGCCCGACGAGAGAGCGCTCGTTCGGGGGGGGCACGGCCACCCATCCCAGGGTCGCCCCATCGGGCCCCACGATCCGCTCCGCCTCGCCTCGGAACGCCCGGAGGCGACCGGTGAAGGCGACCCCGAAGGGGAGCGCGATCTCGCCTCGCCACTCGTCGGCGAGGTCGTAGTCTCGGAGGTACTGGTTGCGGACCGGGACCTCAACCTGCGCCAGCCGAACCATCCGGACGGCGCCAAGGTGCCGGTCCCCCGCCCACACCGGCACCCACAAGACGAGGAGGCGCCGGCCGGTGCCATCTCGGACGACGCCGCTGCGGAGGGTGTCCGGGATGCCCCGGGCCGCCGCGGGCCCGAAGGGGGCCGTGAACCCGTCCCATGCGAGGAGCGCGCCGTCGGCCCGGTACACCTCCACGGATCGGTACGCATCGCCCTCGCCGATGACCCGCCCCAGCACCGACCCCGTCCGCACCGGGACGACCGCGGTCGTGTCGGCGAGGGCGCGCCGAATCATCGGGGCGGACGCGATCTCAGAGGCCCCCTCGTGCAGGGCCGTCATCACCCCGGCGGTCTGCGCCCGCACGGCGGCGACCACCTCAGCGACGGCGGCCTCGGCCGCCTCCCTTACATCCGCGCGCACCTGGGCGACGCGCCACGCGGACGCACCGAGCGCAGCCAGCACGAAGAGGGCCAGCGCGAAGGCGACGCCGAGGAAACGGCGGAGGGGACGCACGATGAGCGACGAGACGACTGCGACGCGGCAAAGCTAGCGCACAGCGGCGGCCAACCTCCCGCTCCGGCGCGTCAGCCCCACCCGCCCTCAGTAGGTGCCCGTTCGGTCGAACGGCGCACGCTCGATCCGGATGGCCTCCAGCGTCCACGCCTCCTCCTCTTCCTCGGTGTCGATGCGGAAGCCGACGTAGAGGGCGAACGGCGCGCTGCTGTTGCCGGACCAGTACCGCCCCATCGCTGCGCGGCCCTCACCGGTCGTGGACCGCTCCGAAAGCACGACGCGGTCGGGGGGGTAGCGGCGGAAGAAGTCGCGGAGGATGAGGGTCGCCTGGCCCCGGCTGTAGCGGGCGCCCTGGCCGAGGAGGACGATCTCGACACGCCGGGCCGTGAAGTCGAGGAGGGCATCGCAGTCGCCCTGCTCGAACGCCTCGATGATGAGCGCGACGCGCTCATCCGGGGGCTCCGGCAGGGGCTCGTCGGCGCCCTGCGCCAGCGGCGCCGGCGCGAGGAGCGAGCCGCCCCCCAGGAGGAGGGCGCTCAGGACCAAGCCCGGCCGGCGGCGAAGGAGAGTAGCGAAGGGCATAGGGGGGCGCGCACACCCGATCGGTGAGGAACGACGCGATGTCTTTCCAGGATCGAACAAAAAGTAGTCCGTTCCGCGCCCCGCCGCAAACGGCGGGATGGCGCTCCGCCGCCGCCTCGCCGACCGCCCGATCGCCAGGACACCCGGTCGGCCACGCTGGACAGCCGGCCGGCTCAGTCGATGCGGAGCGCGGCGCGGAACGGGATGCCCTCGGCCAGCCGCGCCCGCCCGCCGAGCGCCGCGATCTCGACGAAAAACGAGAAACCGACGACCTCGGCCCCCGTGCGCCGGACGAGGCGCGCCGCTGCCGCCGCCGTCCCCCCCGTCGCGATCACGTCGTCGTGGACGAGCACGCGGTCGCCCTCGTGTAGCGCGTCGGCGTGGAGCTCGAGGGCGTCGGCCCCGTACTCGAGCGCGTAGTCCTCGCGGAGCGTGGGAGCGGGGAGCTTCCCCGGCTTCCGGGCGGGCACGAACCCCGCCTCGAGCCGCTCGGCCAGCGCCGCCCCGAACCAGAACCCCCGCGACTCGATGCCGACGACGTGGGTGACGTCGGCCCCCGAGAACGGGGCCCGGAGCCGCTCGACGGCCTCCCGGAAGAGCGAGGGGTCGGCGAGGACCGGGGTGATGTCCTTGAACGAGACGCCCGGCTCAGGGAAGTCCGGGACGGTGCGGAGGGCGTCGGCGAGCGGATCGGTCATGGCGGCGTCGGGGGGCGAGAGGGCGGCCGCCCTCTACGAATCGGCGGGGGCCCCCCCACCGACGGGGGGCGGCGGCCGCGCCGCCCGCCCCGGGGGCGGGGGGGGGGGGGGAGGTGGGGCGC
>JAWWCA010000109.1:0-12164 GCA_033720695.1 Rubricoccaceae bacterium | reverse complement strand
GTCCGCCGCCTACGACTTCCTGAGCGACGGCGGCTTCGAGACCGCGCAGGCGCTCGAGGACGCCGGGCGCGGCACGCCCGACACGCTCATCAACGAGACGTGGCGACGCGAGGACCTCGCCGCGGCTCTCGGGACGGACGGCCAGAGCGACGTCGTGCCGATGGCCCTGCTCGGGGCGCACTTCGACCACAACCGGGCACTGCCGGCGGACCAGAACCTCCTGGAGACGGAGGACCCGGACCGGTTCCGTCTTCTGGATCGGCTGTTCGTGGGCCCGGCGCCGGACGCCGCCGAGGCGCGCGTCGTCGAGGGCGTGCGGTTCCAGCCCCTGAAGGGGCGGACCGTCGTGCTCCTCCGGCTCGGGGAGGTCGACACCCGGGACGACGCCGAGACCCTCCGGGGCCTCTTCGTCTACGCCGCCCAGGACGACCTCCCGCCGCTCGAGGAGGGCGAGGTCTACCTCCACGACCTCGTCGGACTCGCCGTGTGGACCGTGGACGAGGACGGCGGCCCCGCCGACGTCGTGGGGACGGTCCGCGACGTGCTCGAAGGCGCCGCCCAGCTCCTCTTCGTCGTCGCCCGCGACGGCGCACCCGACGTGCTCGTGCCCGACGTCCCCGCCATCGTGCAGGAGGTGGACGTGGCCGCCGGGCGCATCCTCCTCGACCCGCCGGAGGGCCTGTTCGACTAGGGGACCGGGACGGGCGGCAGCCTCCTGGCCCCCCTCGGTCCGACCGCCATGCGCATCGACCTCGTCACCGTGTTGCCCGACCTCGTTCGGAGCCCGCTGGAGCATTCGATCCTGCGGCGGGCGCAGGACAAGGGGCTCGTAGAGGTCCACGTCCACGACCTCCGCGAATGGGGCCTGGGCCGCTACCGCCAGATCGACGACGCGCCCTACGGGGGAGGGGGGGGGAGGGTGCTCCGGCCCGAGCCGCTCTTCGCCTGCGTCGAGGCGCTGACCGAGCGCCTCGGGCGGCCCTACGACGAGGTCGTCTACCTCACGCCCGACGGCGAGGTCCTCGACCAGCCCCTCGCCAATGCCCTCTCGCTCAAAGACGACCTCCTGCTGATCGCCGGGCACTACAAGGGGATCGACGAGCGCGTGCGCGAGCAGCTCGTCACGCGCGAGGTCTCCATCGGGGACTACGTGCTCTCCGGCGGCGAGCTCCCGGCGCTCGTCCTCATCGACGCCCTCGCCCGGCTCGTCCCCGGCGTCCTCGGCGACGCCGGCAGCGCGCTCTCCGACTCGTTCCAGGACGGCCTCCTCGACGCCCCCGCCTATACGCGCCCCCCCGTGTACCGCGAGATGGAGGTGCCCGCCGTCCTTCGGTCCGGCGATCACGAGGCCGTCCTCGCGTGGCGCGAGGCGCAGCGGCTCGCGCGGACGCGGCAGCGACGGCCCGACCTCCTCGCCGGGGAGGATCGCGAAGAATCCTCTAGATAACCGCCAGCGGCCCGCAGCGCTGGGGCGCGTCCGTACCTTGAAGGCTACGCGCTCCCGCCGCCGGTGCGGCCGCTCCACTCGCAACGACTCAAGACCACCACTCCCATGGCTACCGACCTGATGCGGCTCGTCGAGGCGACCCAGCTCCGCGACGACCTCCCCGCCTTCCAGCCCGGCGACACCGTCCGCGTCCACGTCCGCGTCATCGAGGGCAACAAGGAGCGGATCCAGCGCTACGAGGGCGTCGTGATCGGCATCCGCGGCTCGGGCGCGTCCCGGACGTTCACCGTGCGCAAGGTGTCGAACGGCGTCGGTGTCGAGCGGATCTTCCCGTTCGCCTCCCCGAAGATCGCGAAGGTCGAGCGCGTGCGCGAGGGCCAGGTCCGCCGCGCCAAGCTCTACTACCTCCGCGGCCTCCGCGGCAAGGCCGCGCGCATCAAGGAGCGGATGCGCGACGTCGGGGGCAGCCAGAACGCCTCCGGCAGCGCGAAGGCGGCGCCGAAGCAAGCCGCCCCGAAGACGGCGGACCCCAAGCCGCCTGCGGCCGCCGAGCCTGTCCGGACCGAGGAGCCCGCCGCCACGCCCGTCGCCGAGTGACCGGAGTGCCGCCAGGGTGCGGCACGCGTTGGCCGCTCGTCCGAGCGCCGCGCCCCTCCCGCCGCATCGCATGCGCATCGCCGTCTGGCCCGTCGCTCCCGCACGTGCGCTCGGCGCCGCGCTGCGGGACGCCGGCCCGGTGACCGACACGGTGGAGGTCGCCCCGTTCGAGGCGAGCGCTGCCCTCCGCGACGGGCGCGCCGACCTCGCCCTCGTCCCCACGCTCGACGTCCTCCGCGACCCCGACGCGTACGCGGTCGCCCCTGGGGTGGGTCTTGTGGGTGAGCGGTGCCCGACGGTTCGCCTCGTCCTGGCCGGGCCGCTTGACGCTGTCGAGACGGTGGCCTTCGACCCCCGCTACGGGCAGGAGGTGCTCCTGACGCAGCTCCTCCTCCGCGAGCACTACGGCGCGGCCCCCGCGTTCGTGCCGTCCGATCCGGCCACGCCGCTCGCCGAGCGCCTGGCGGGCCACGACGCCGCCCTCGTGCCGGCCGAGGCCCAGGTCCCGGACGAGGCGGTGGTGCTTGACCTCGGGCAGGAGTGGACCGAACTCCGCTCCGCCCCTTCGTGTGGGGCCTCGTCGCCGCCCGCCCCACCCTCAGCGCCGACGTCGCGCACGCCCTCGCGGAGGCGGCCCGAGCCGTCCCGCCCGGGGACGCCACCGATGAGTCAGCGCGGCACTACCAGCTCACGCTCGACGGCTACGCCCACGCCGGCCTCGACGAGCTCGTGAACCACCTCTACTACCACCGCGTCCTCGCCGACCTCCCGGCGCTCCCGTTCGTCGAGCCGCCCGAAGAGAACCACGGTGAGAGCAGCGCGTGACGCGTGAAGGGGAGAGCGCTCCCCCCCGTGCGACACGCCCCCGCCCGCATGTCCGATCCCGGCATCAAGATCATCGTCACCAACCGCCGCGCGCGGCACGAGTACCACCTTGAGAAGCCCATCGAGGCGGGGATGGTGCTGCAGGGCTCGGAGGTGAAGTCGCTGCGGGCGGGACGGGCGAACCTCCAGGAGGCCTTCGTGGGCATCGGCAGCGAGGGGGCGACCCTCTTCAACCTGCACATCGCGCCCTACGAGATGGGGGGCTACGCCAACCACGAGCCGACGCGCCCGCGCCGCTTGCTGCTCCACCGAAGCGAGATCGAGAAGCTCCGGAAGGGGACAGAGCAGCAAGGCTTTACCATCGTTCCTCTCAAGCTCTACTTCAAGAACGGTCGGGCCAAGGTGGAGATCGCCCTCGGCAAGGGCAAGAAGCTCCACGACAAGCGCCACGACATCGCTGCGCGCGACGAGAAGCGCCGCCTCGACCGCCTCGTCCGCCGCTGACCTTCCGGCCCTGACGTCCTGAGCGAGCGCTGCCGACGGACGACGCCACGACGCATCCCATGCCCGCCCTTCCCCCCCTCGAAGACCAACTCCGCCAGATCCGCCGCGGCGTCGCGGACATCCTCCCCGAGGACGCCCTCGTCGAGAAGCTGACGCGGGCCGTCCAGGCGAACCGCCCGCTGACGGTCAAGCTCGGCGTGGACCCGACGCGGCCCGACCTCCACCTCGGCCACGCCGTCGTCCTCCGGAAGCTCCGCCAGTTCCAGGACCTCGGCCACCGCGCCGTCCTCATCATCGGCGACTTCACGGCCGCCATCGGCGACCCCTCGGGCAAGAGCAAGACGCGCCCGCCGCTCTCCGACGACGAGATCGCGGACTACGCCGAGACGTACATCGCCCAGGCCGAGGCCGTCCTCGACACCGATCCGGAGCGGCTGCGGATCGTCCGCAACAGCGAGTGGCTCCGCCCGATGGCCTTCGCCGACGTCATCCGCCTCGCCGGCCAGACGACCGTCGCCCGGATGCTGGAGCGGGACGACTTCTCGAAGCGCTACGCGGCCGGCCAGCCCATCTCGCTCCACGAGTTCCTCTACCCCCTCGCGCAGGCTCAGGACTCGGTCCACCTCGCCGCCGACGTCGAGCTCGGTGGCACGGACCAGACCTTCAACCTGCTCATGGGCCGGGCGTTGATGGAGGCGGCTGGGCAGGAGCCGCAGGTGTGCCTCACCCTCCCCATCCTCGAAGGGACCGACGGCGTCCAGAAGATGTCGAAGTCGCTCGACAACTACATCGGGCTGACCGAGGCGCCCGAGGAGATGTACGGCAAGACGCTCTCGATCCCCGACGCCCTCATCGGCCGGTACGTCGAGCTGGCGACGGACGTGCCGACGGAGGAGCTGCCGCGCTGGCGGGCCTACGCTGCCGACGACCCGCGCAACGCGAAGCACGACCTTGCGCTCGCGATCGTGCGGATGTACCACGGCGAGGACGCGGCCCGCGCCGCCCGCGCCCACTTCGAGAAGACGGTGGTGCAGGGCGACGTGCCGGAGGACCTCCCCGAGATCGCGCCGGAGACGGGGAGCGGGGAGGTGGGCCTCCTCGAGCTCATCCGGCTGGCCGGCTTCGCGTCGTCGAACAGCGAGGCGCGGCGGCTCGTCCAGCAGGGCGCCGTCACCCTCGATGGCGAGAAGGCCGAGGACCCGGCGCGGATCGTGCGGCTGGACGAGGCCGCGCCGTTCGTGCTGAAGGTGGGGAAGCGGCGGTACGCGCGGGTCGTGCGCCCCTCCTGACCGTTCAGCAGGCCCTGGCGTCGGCTCCGCCGATTTCGCTTGACTTGCGCGCTGCACCGCCCTAACAAGGGGAGCCACCGGTGCCCTCCGTTCGCCTCATGCGCCGTTTCGCGCTCGCCCTCAGCCTCGTCGCCCCGGCCGCCCTGGCGCAGGGGCCGGGCGTCGCGCCGTACCACGCCGGGGTGGATGCGCTGGAGGCCGGCGACTCCGACGAGGCGGCGCGGCTGCTCCGCGCGGCCGTGGAGGCCACGCCCGAGGACCCCGACGCACACTACGCCCTCGCTCGGGCCTTCGCCGCCGGCCGGCCGCCCGACGAGCGCCAGGTGGCCCGCCACCGCGACGCCGCCCTCCGCCTCGACCCGGAGGACGTCCGCTTCCTCGAAGCCAAGCTCGAAGCGCTCCGCCGCGTGCTCCCGGAGAACCGCGCCTTCAGCCTCTCCGACACCCGCCGCCCCGCCCTCGCGCGCCGCATCTTGGAGCGGGACCCCGGCAGCGCGCTCGCCCACGAGGAGCTTGCCCTCCGCGCCTTCGGTGAGTTCGGGTGGCAGCGCTCGCTCGCCCAGCGCGCCGGGGGGTGGGACCCGGCGAGCGCGCGGGGCAACAGCGGCGCCGCCAACCGCGCCCTCGCCCGCGCCGCCGAGCACCTCGACGCCGCCCTCGCCCGGAACCCCGCGTCGCCGCGGGCGCACCGCCTCCGCCTCCGGGTCCACGCCAACGCCCGCGACGACGCGGCGCTCGCACAGGCCGCCCGAGGCTTCGCCGAGGCCCGACCCGGTGACCCCGCCGCGGTGCTCGCCCTCGGGCTCGCGGCGTACCGACAGCACGACACCGAGGCCGCTGCCCGGCTCTTCGAGGCCGCCCTCGACGCGCTTCCGCCCCACGACCGTGCGGCCTTCGCGTCGCTTGATCGCTTCCTCGACGACGCGGAGCGAGCCGCCTACGCGGCCGATTCGGTGGCCTTCGCGGAGCGGTTCTGGCGAGCCCGCGACCCGCGCCTGCTCTCGGACGAGAACGAGCGACGGCTGGCCCACTACGCCCGCCTCGCCCTCGCCGACCTCCTCTTCGCCGATCCCGTCCGCGGCACGCGGGGGTGGGACACCCCGCGCGGCGAGGTCGTCGTCCGCTACGGCCTCCCCGACGCCGATGGCTCCTGGCTCGCCAACAACGTCATCGCCCGCGACTTCGGCGCCTACGAGCGGTGGGCCTACGCCCCGGCCGACGGCGACGACGGCTTCGACCTCCTCTTCGAGGACGAATTCCGCAGCGGCGACTACGACTTCCCATCCTCGGCCTTCGGCCCCGACGAGGCCACTCGCGCACGGAGCCTCTTCCGACAGCAACCCGAGCGGTTCGTCTACCGCCCCGAGGGGCTGACGTCGTTCCCCGCGTCCGTCGCCACGTTCCGGGGGGAGGGCGGAACGACCGAGGTCGTCGCGCCTCTCAGCATCCCGCTCGCCGACGGCACCCTGAGCGGTGCGGAGCTGGGAATCGAGAGCGGGTTGTTCCTTCTCGGTGCGGGCTCGGAGGTGGTGGCCGAGGCGCGCCGGCCCATCGCCCGGCTGGACGGCGCCGCGGCGCACCGCACCGAGGGGCGGCTGTTCTGGACCGGTGGCCTCACCCTCGCCGCTCCCCCCGGCGACTATACTCTCGCCGTCGAGTTCGAGCAGGCGCGGACCGGGGCGGTGGGCGTTCAGCGCCTCCGCGCCGTGCTGCCGGACTACACCGGGGGCGGCCTCCGGCTTTCCAGCCTGCTGCCCGCGCTCCTCGTCGAGGAAGTGGACGGGCCGGTGGGCGCAGGGCGCGTCCGCCGCGGGCCGTTCGTGATCCAGCCCGCGCCGCAGGCGCGCTTCGCAGCCGGCGAGCCGGTCTACCTCTACGCGGAGGTGTACGGGCTCGCCCTCCGCGACGGGGGCACGAGGTACGCTGTCGAGGCCGTTCTGAAACCGGCCGACGAGGCGGGCGCCCTCGCGCGGGCGGCCCGCTTCCTCCTCGGCCGGCGCGCGCCCGAGGGCGTCTCCGTCCGCTTCGACGCCGCTGGGGCGTCGCCCGACGAGGGGCAGTACGTGATCCTCGACACGGCCGGGCAGCCGCCGGGCGCCTACGTCCTCACCCTCCGCTTCACCGACCGCCACACCGGCGCCACGGCCGAGGCCGCCCGCCGCCTCGACCTCGACTGACGCGTCGCAACCGCCGCCACGGCCGCGGCGTCTGACCCTCCCACCGATGCCTGAAGCCATGAACCGCCTCCGCCCCGTCTGCCTCCTCCTCGCGACGTTGCTGCTGCCGGCCGGCGCCTGGGCGCAGGCCCCGGACGCCGAGGGTGACCGGCCCGATCCGGTGCTCCAGGAGGGCATCCAGGCCTACCGCGACGCCCGGTACGAGGACGCCCGCCGCCTCTTCGAGCGCGCCGTCCAGGCCAACCCCGACGACGCCGAGGCCCACTTCCTCCTTGCCCGCATCTACTACGACACCCCCCTCCGCGACGAGGACCTTGCCGGCGACCACATCGCCCGCGCCCGCGCCCTCGACCCCGAGAACCTCCGCTACCAGGTCGCCGAGCTCCAGCAGCTCCGCAGCGAGGAGACGTGGAACTTCTTCCAGGAGATGCAGCAGCAGCGGCGGCGGCTCGACCTCGCCCAGGCCATCCTCGAGCGCGACCCCGACAACGGCTTCGCCCACGAGGAGTTCGGCGTCTACTACATCCGCGACTACTACTACTACCGCAACGCCATCGCCCTCCCGGGCATGCAGTTCGCCAGCCGCGGGCCCACCGGCTCCGACGAGCAGAACGACGACCTCGGCAGCCTCGCCTTCAACCAGCAGGAGGTCAACGCGTCGACGGGGCAGATCCTCGACGACGCCAACCGGACGATCTCCGACGCCAACGTGCTGGCCCAGCTCCGGCAGTTCTACGACCTCAACGCGCCGGGCGAGATCGACGTCACCGACCGGTTCAACCTCGACGTCATCCGGTCGCAGGGCGCCCGGAGCATCGACCTCAGCCGCCGCGCCGACGGCGCCTACCGCCTCGCCGTCTTCCACCTCACGAAGGCGCTCGAGAGCGACCCCCGGCGCCGGGCCGTCTACGACCACCTCGTGCGGCTCCACAGCCTCGCCGGGGAGTGGGACGAGGCCTCCGGCCTCCTCGCCCAGATGCTCGTCTACTTCCCCGACGACGTCGAGACGTGGCTCTACCTCGGCCTCGCCAACCACCGGCTCGGGCGAGACGACGCCGCGGCCGTCTCCTTCGGCGAGGCGCTCGAACGGATGGGGCCCGAGCGCCGCGCCGTCTTCGACGACATCGCGCTCCTCCTGCCCGAGGACGAGCAGGCCCGCTACGAGGCCGACCCCGAGACCGTCGCCAGCCGGTTCTGGACGAGCCAGGAGCCGCGCTACCTCACCCCCTACAACGAGCGACGCCTCGAGCACTACGCCCGCCTCACCTACGCCGACCTCATGTACCGCTCGGAGGACCTCGGCCTCCCCGGCTGGGAGACCCAGCGCGGCAAGGTCCACGTCCGCTACGGCGTGCCCGAGGCCGACGTCGTCATCACGGGCAGCTTCCAGCAGGTGCTCGAGAACTTCGCCGCCCGCGCCGAGGGGCCCGACCGCGACGGGTTCGAGCGCCCCGCGCTCTCGAACCCCATCGAGGCGACCGAGGCCAACCGCTTCAACATCTGGGACTACGGCGACTTCAAGCTCGTCTTCGAGGACCCCTTCCGCAACGGCGAGTTCCGCCTCTACTCGCCCCCGGCCGACCTCTTCGCGCTGACCGGCCCCGCCTCCGCCGCCGTCGACAACATGGACTACGAGCGGATCGCGCGCGAGACCTTCCGCGAGACGCCCGAGCGCTACGACTACGAGCCGCCCGGCCGCCGCATCGGCCTCCCCTACCTCGTCACGACCTTCGACGGCGACGACGGCCAGACCGACGTCTACGTCCACTACGGCATCCCCGTCGCCGACTCCTTCGATCCCGCCGAGAGCGACGTCGTGGACCTCACGATCCAGACCGGCGCCTTCCTCATCTCCGACGCCCGCGACGTCCTCGTGGAGCGGCGGCGCACGCTCTACGGCCTCAACGCGAGCCAGGTCGCGTCCTTCGAAGACGTCCAGCTCTGGACCGACACCCAGGCCATGGAGGCCCCGCCCGGCACGCACACCGTCTCGGTCGAGTTCGAGACCGTTGGCGGCGGGACCAGCGCCGTGCAGCGCCGCGACATCGCCGTGCCCGGCTACGACGGCACCGACCTCGCGCTCTCGAGCATCATGCTCGCCTACCTCGTCGAGGAGACCGACGAGGCCCGGATCCCCGGCCACGTCGTCCGCGACGGCCTCGCCATCCAGCCGGCGCCGTGGAGCGTGTTCAACCACGCGCAGCCGGTCTACCTCTTCTTCGAGGTCTACAACCTCGGGCTGACGGGCGGGCAGAGCGACTACGAGGTGGAGGCCGAGCTCCGGCCCAAGGATACCTCCTCCGGCATCGCCCGCCTCGCCCGCAGCATCTTCGGCGGCGGCGAGCGCGGCGTCTCGACGCGCTACCCCGTGCAGGGCGACCGCGCCGACGACGCGCAGTACGTGATCCTCGACGCGGCCGAGCAGGAGCCCGGCTTCTACACCCTCACGCTCCGCATCCGCGACCGGATCTCGGGCCGGACGGTCGAGGAGACGACGGACCTGTACCTCGAGTAGTGCGCCGGGCGCTGATCGTGCTCGCCGCCGGGCTCGCCTCGGCGGGCACCGCGCCGGCGCAGGGCGTGCCGCCGCTGCCGCCCCGTCCGCTCGTCGCGCCTGCAGAGGGTGAGGCGGTGCGGTACCACGTCGACGCGTGCTTTCCGGTCGCCGAGCTCCGCCGGTCCATGCGGCGGGCGGAGGCCCGCAGGCTGCTCGCCCCGGCGCGGCTCCCCCTCGCTGGCATCCCACCGATGATGTCGCACGACCGGCGTGTGCTGGACCGGCTCGCCCGGGACCGGCACGAGCGTCGCTGGCTGGAGGCGCGGTGGAGGTCCCCGCGGGCTGCCGATCCGCCGCCCGATCCGTGCTGGTCGTACGGGCAGGGCGACTGCCGGCTCGTGCTCCCTGCGAACGAGGGACGGTGAGGGGAATCGGATGCGGACGGCGATATTGAGGATGAACAGCCCCGATCGCCATGCGCTTCGCCATCCTGCTCCTCCTCGCCCTCGCCCTGCCCGCCGCCGCGCAGGACTGGACCGCCGTTCCTACGGGGACGACCGGAACCCTCCGCGCCCTCGACGACCTCGGCTTCAGCAACTACGTCGTCGGCGACGGCGGCTTCGTGGCCCTCGCCAACGCCGACCACACGGTGTGGACGCCCGTGGCGGTGGGGACCTCCGACGACCTCCTGTCGGTCCTCCATCCCTCGTCGTCGCAGGTCTGGGTGGGAGGGGCCGCGGGCACCGTCCGGGTCCGCGACAACCTCGGCGTCTGGAACAACCGAGATGTCCCGACCGCCGAGGACGTCGTTCTCTTCTCGCGGACAAGCGGGCAGGCCCTCGCCGCCGGCAGCGGCGGGAGCCTCTGGAAGTCCGACGACCTCGGTCAAACCTGGGCGCAGGTCCACACCGGCACCGTCCCGCTCCGCGCCGGCGTCGGCGGCACCGTCAGCACGGCCTGGGCGGTGGGCGACGACGGCACCATCCTGAAGGGGACCGAGGTCAGCACCGTGTGGACGCCCGCCGCCTCGGGCACGACGCGCGACCTCCTCGGCATCCGGTTCAAGGCCGGCAACACGCTCGTCGCCGTCGGGGAGGCGGGGACCGTCCTCACGTCCGTGCTCGGGGACACCTGGACGCCCCGCGCCAGCGGCACGCAGCGGACGATCCGCGCCGTGTCCGTCAGCAAGCTCAACGCCGACTGGCTCCTCGCCGTCGGCGACGACGGGCTCGCGCTGAAGTCCACCGACAGCGGCGCCACCTGGTGCCACATGACGACCGGCGTCACGGCCGACCTCTACGCCGCCGACATGCTCTCGAACAGCAAGTACCTCGTGGCGGGAGAGGGGGGCGTCCTGCTGCGCACGACGACGTCGGGTGGTGCGTGCGTGCCTGGCATCGATGCCACGGCCACCCGGATCGGCGACGGGGGGATCCCGCCCGAGGGCGGCCCCTTCTCGTTCACGGTCGCGCTCAGCAACCCGTCGCCGGAGACGCAAACGTTCCAGGCGTGGGTGGACGCCGTGCTCCCCAACGGGAGCCCGTACGGGCCGTTCCTCGGCCCGCAGACGCTGACGTTCACGCCGGGGCAGTCGGTCGGGCCCATCACGTTCACGCAGACCGTCCCGGGCGCTGCGCCGGCCGGCTCCTACACCATCCGCCTCCGCGTGGGCGACTTCGCGACGGGCGCTCTCCTTGACGAGTCCGTGTTCTTCCTGTCGAAGAGCGGCGTCCCAGCGCCGTCGGCCCCGCGAGAGCCGCTCGCGTGGGGCAGGCAGCCGTCGTTCCTCACCGCCTCCGCGTCGCAGGCGGCCTCGGCGACGCCCGTGCGGATGCGCCTGGCTCCGAACCCTGCGCGCGGCGGGGCCACGCTGACGCTGGCGCTGGAGGCGACGGAAGCCGTGACGGCCGAGGTGTTCGACGTGCAGGGCCGGCGTGTGGCGTCGGTGCTCGCCGAGGTCGTGGCGGCGGGCGCCCCCGCCCGGCTCGCCCTCGACACCGAGAGCCTCGCGCCGGGGGTCTACGTGGTCCGGGTGCGGGGCGAGACGTTCGTCGAGAGCCAGAGGCTCGTCATCCTCCGGTAGCGTTCGCCTGCACGCGCGCGTCCATCCCGGACACCTTCTCCTTGAGGTCGGCCTTGTACGACGCCAGCGTCTGGGCGAGGGCGTCGTCGGCCGTCGCGAGGATCTGGACGGCGAGGAGGCCGGCGTTCTTCGCCCCGCCCACCGCGACAGTCGCGACGGGCACGCCGCCAGGCATCTGGACGATGGAGAGGAGGGAGTCGAGCCCGCCGAGGTGCTTCGTCGGGACGGGCACGCCGACGACCGGGAGCGTCGTGCCCGCGGCGATCATGCCCGGCAGGTGGGCCGCGCCGCCCGCGCCGGCCACGATCACCTTGAGCCCGCGCCCGGCGGCGGTCCGGGCATACTCGGCCATGGCCTCGGGCGTGCGGTGGGCCGAGAGCACACGGGCCTCGAACGGCACGCCGAAGTCGCGGAGGACGGCGGCGGCGGCCTCCATCGTGGGCCAGTCGCTCTCGCTGCCCATGGCGAGGCCGACGAGCGGGGGGCGGGCGTCCGGGGGCGGAGGGTCAGGCATCGCGGCTGCGCGTCGGGAGTAGAGAAGGGCGACCGGGTCGTCCGGGACGCTGGCCGGGAGGGTCAGAGCCGGATCAGGGAGGCGGCGTGCTCGGCCTGCGCGCGGGCCGTCTCGGGGTCGTCGGCGGTGACGGTGACGTGGCCCATCTTGCGGCGGGGGCGGCTCGTGCGCTTGCCGTAGAGGTGGACGGCGGCGCCGGGGACGGCGAGGGCGTCGCGGAGGCCGCGCGCC
>JAWWCA010000108.1:0-12229 GCA_033720695.1 Rubricoccaceae bacterium | reverse complement strand
CCGCCCGAGCAGCGCCTCGCCGCCGCTCCCGGGGACGGCCCGTGGTCTTGGGTTTACGAAAGCGTCCCCCCACCCCTGCAGCGCGCCGGCCTCCCGCCGAATGCGCTCTGCACCACCCCCCCTGCATGACCACGTTCTCCACGCTCGGCCTGTCCGAGCCGCTTGTCCGGGGCGTCCTCGCCACCGGCTACACCACCCCCACCCCCATCCAGGCCGCCGCCATCCCCGTGGCCCTCGACGGGCGCGACCTCACCGGCTGCGCCCAGACGGGCACCGGCAAGACGGCCGCCTTCGTGCTCCCGCTCCTCCACCGGCTGGCCGAGGCGCCCCGCGCGACGGGCCGGCCCGTCCGCGCCCTCGTCGTCACGCCCACGCGCGAGCTGGCGCTCCAGATCGAGGAGAGCGTCCGCACCTACGGCCGGTTCACCGACCTCCGGAGCGTGGCCGTCTACGGTGGCGTCGGGATCGGCGGCCAGCGGGCCGCCTTCCGCCGCGGCGTCGACGTGGTGATCGCCACGCCGGGCCGCCTCCTCGACCACCTCGGCCAAGGCACGCTCGACCTCGGCGCCGTCGAGGTCCTCGTCCTCGACGAGGCCGACCGGATGCTCGACATGGGCTTCATCCCGGACGTCCGCCGCATCGTCCAGCACCTCCCGGCCGCCCGGCAGACGCTGCTGTTCTCGGCCACGATGGCGCCGGCCGTCGAGGCCCTCGCCCGGACCCTCCAGCGCTCGCCCGCGCGCGTGGCCGTCGGTGAGCAGCGGAGCGCGGCCGAGACCGTCGCGCAGCGCGCCTACCGCGTGCCGCAGGAGCGGAAGCTCGACCTCCTCCTCCACGTCCTCCGCACCGAGCCGGTCCAGAGCGTCCTCGTCTTCTCGCGGACGAAGTACCGCGCCGACCGCATCACGAAGAAGCTCGGGCAGCGCGGGATCGCCGCCGCCGCCATCCACTCCAACCGCTCGCAGGGCCAGCGCCAGCGCGCCCTCGCCGCCTTCCGCGACGGCGACGTCCGCGTCCTCGTCGCCACCGACATCGCCGCGCGCGGGATCGACGTGGACGGGATCTCCCACGTCGTCAACTACGACACGCCGGGCCAGGCGGCCGACTACATCCACCGCATCGGCCGCACCGGCCGCGCCGAGGCCACCGGCGACGCCGTCACGTTCGTCTCGCACGACGAGGAGGCCGCGCTCCGGGCCATCGAGAAGCACACCGGCCGCCGCATCCCGCAGGGCGCGCTCCCCGACCTCGGGACGGCCTCCGCGCCGGCCGCCTCCGCCCCGCGCGGGCGGGGTCGCGGGAAGGGTCGTCGGAAGTAGGTTCTCCGAGACCGTATCGTGGCGGCCGCTCTCCGACCCTGAGGGCGTCCGCGTTGCTCTACGTACCACATCCGTATAACGAAGATCAAACTTCAATATTAAACCTCTTAGGCATGACTCCAAAAGCGCTCAGTACCATTGGCCTTTCGCTCGGAATCATCGGTGTGTTTATCATCTTCATTTGGGGGCCTCCACAGCCAAACTTCGATCTCGGAGTATCACTCGGCCTTGAAGATGAAACCCCGATTGACGAGTCCGGGAGAACAGTAGTGGATCACAATCGAGAGACTGATGCCCGCCGCAAGCGTCACACCATCATGTCACGCCTTGGCCTGGTACTCGTTGCGGTGGGTTTCGCTTGTCAACTCTGGGCCGTGTGGTCTTAGCAAGATCAATTATGATGTACTCTGGAAGTTTGGAACGACAGGCGCCGCCTAACCCGCCTCTCCATCCGACGAAGAGCCCTCCGGCCTTACCTCGTACCACCGCCAGTGATTACTTCACTACATCCTGCCGTCGTCTCGCTCTGCGCGGCTGAGCGGCCAGTCGTTCCGCGGCCTTCCAGCTCTGTGCACCCGATGAGGCCCCCGGCAGCGTGACCGACCTCTTCAGCTTCATCCTCGTCATGGTCTCGCTGGTGCTCGCCATCGGCGTCACCCACCTCGTCCAGGGCGTCGCGGACCTCGTCCGGCACCGAGGGCGCGTCCGGCTCGACCCCGTCCCCCTCGTCTGGGCCGCCGCCCTCTTCGTCGTCGCCGCGCTCTACTGGTGGTCGCTGTGGGACCTCCGGGCGGCCGAGTGGCGGTTCCCCCTCTTCTTCTACATGCTCCTCGCCCCGACGCTGCTCCACGTCGCGGCGAGCCTCCTCGTCTCGACGGAGGCGCTGGAGGCGGGGGCGAGCGTGCAGGCGGCGTTCGACCGGATCCGCGTCCCGTTCATGCTGGTCATGGCCGCGTTCTCCGTCGTCGTGACGTGGGACGGATGGATCGTCGGGACGGAGCCGGCGTGGACGGCCTACCGGCCGGTCCAGATCTGGACCATCGGGCTCTACCTCGCCGGCGCCGCGTTCGGGAGCGTGCGCGCGCAGCGCGTCATCGCGGGGCTCGTGCTCGTGACGTACGTCGTCGCGGGGTTCTTCTTCCGCTTCCTGCCCGGGGCCTTCGCCTCCTAGGCCGCCGTCCGCCGTCGCCTCGCCCTGCGCAGGGGAGCCGCACACGTTCTCCGGGGGGGGGGCTCTGAGAACCAGGCCGATGCCTATCCTGAGGGGATGAACGAAGCCCACGTCATCGCTGCCCACAAGGCCGCCGGCCGCACGTTCAGCGCAGCCGGCGTGCGGAGCTTCGTGCGCGAGGAGGGCGGCGGGCCCCCGGTGCTCTGCATGCACGGGGTGCCGTCGTCCAGCTTCCTCTACCGGAAGGTGCTCGGCGCCCTCGCGCGGCGCGGCCTCCGGGGCGTCGCGTTCGACCTCCCCGGGCTCGGCCTCGCCGAGCGGCCAGCGGGCTTCGACTACTCATGGACGGGGTTCGGCGCGTTCTCCATCGCTGCCGTCGAGGCCCTCGGGCTCGGGCGGTTCCACCTCGTCGTCCACGACCTCGGCGGGCCCGTCGGGTTCGAGGTGGCGGCGGCCCTGCCGGAGCGCGTCCGCTCGCTGACGGTGCTGAACACGCTCGTGAACGTGGCCGGCTTCACGAAGCCGTGGGTGATGCGGCC
The DNA here is from genome assembly GCA_033720695.1 of Rubricoccaceae bacterium. Classification (GTDB taxonomy): domain Bacteria; phylum Bacteroidota; class Rhodothermia; order Rhodothermales; family Rubricoccaceae; genus DATGQT01. The sequence continues at coordinate 9,200 of JAWWCA010000108.1, read as the reverse complement.
GTTCGAGTCCCGCGTCCTCGGGCCGCTGTGGTTGAAGGGGATGGCCCGGCCCGCGTTCCGCCTGCTGATGCGGATACAGGGGATCGCCGACCCGTCGGCGGTCACGAACGCCGAGCTCGATGCTTACCTCGGCCTGCTGAAGCGGGACGATGGCGGGGCGGCGTTCCTCCGGATCATGCGCAGCTTCGAGACCACCCCCGAGAAGCAGGCCCTCTACCGGTCCACGCTCCGCGACGTCCCTTACCCGGTGCAGGTGGTCTGGGGCGACCGCGACCCGGCCCTCCGGGTGGAAACCTTCGGCGAGGCGGCGCGCGAGGCGGCCCGCCTGGAGGCGATCCACCGGCTCCCCGGGAAGCACTTCCTCCAGGAAGACCAGGCCGAGGCAATCGCTGAGCGGGTCGCGGCGCTCGCCGCGCAGGCGGACGCCTGAGACCCGGCGGCGGGGATGGGGTCCTCCCGACCGAGCAGCGGGGCGCGGCCTGCGGCAGTTTAGGAGGAGGCGTTAGAGGGTCGGCTTCAGTCGCTAGATTCGACCGCTGCCGGTCCGTGCATTTGGACCGACCCTCGACCCCCTTCCTCTACCCCCTTCTGTCATGTCTCTATCGAGCATCGGGCGCGACCAATCGGTCTTCACCGTCATCTTCGAGTTCAGCGTCGCACCGGAGCGACAGGCGGAGCTGAGCGAGACGATCCAGGGCCTCGTGCACGAGATCGTTCGCAAGCAGCCCGGGTTCGTCTCGGCCCACCTGCACCTGAGCACCGACGGCGAGAAGGTGCTGAACTACTTCCAGTGGGAGAGCCGCGAGGCCTTCGAGGCGTTCCGGGCCGACGAGGAGACGCAGCAGCAGATCCGGCCGGTGATCCGTCCCTACGGCCCCACGCCGCGCGCCTACGAGATCGTCTTCTCGGCGACGGCGTGAGGGCCCGCGGTGTCCGTTGGGGGATGACGGGGCGGAGGTCGCATTCGTCCAAGACGGGGCCGGTCGGCCCCGATACCTTCGTCGCCACACAACCTTTCGCACCTGCCCTCATCGACCCATGATCACGGCCAACCTCGACACCCTCGACCTCATGGACATGACCGCGGCGGACGACCCCGACCAGGCGTGCCGCGTCACGTTCCCGCTCCTGGGGACCCACGGCACCGAAGCGACGGCGGCCGTCTACTTCGAGCTGGAGCCCGGCAAGAACGTCGGGCGCCACACCGACAGCGCCGAGGAGGTGCTCGTCGTCCTCCAGGGCGAGGTGCGCGCGTCGGTCGGGGACGAGACCGTCGAGGTGGGCGCCGGGAGCCTGCTGGTCGTCCCCACGATGGCACCCCATGACGTGACGAACATCGGCGACGAGACCGCGAAGGTGCTCGGTGTCTTCGGCGGGGCCAACCACATCGTCGCCACGTTCGACCACGGGTGGGGCCCGGATCGGATGGACGTCGTGGGGACACGCGCCCTGGCCGAGCCGTCGGCCTCCTGACCCGCCCGGCGGGGAGGCCGGCGCGCGCCGTTCGTACCCTGGAGGCCGCCGGCCCCACCCGCACCCCACCGCCCCTTCCTCACGATGGACGTCCAGCTCCAGGAGTTCCGCCCCGTCCAGGCCCTGCGCCCCTACGTGCAGCGGTTCTGGACGGGCTGCTTCAACGCGCGCGGCGGCGACCGCCTCGTGCAGCGCGTGGTGCCGAACGGGTTCGTGGAGGTCATCGTCCACCTGACAGACCCGCACTGCGACCTCCCCGTGGCGTCGGGGTGGCGGCAGTCCCCGGACGACATCCTCATCGGGCTGCAGAACGGGCCGTACGAGGTGCGCTTCGCCGACCGGGTCGAGGTGTTCGCCATCCGCTTCAAGCCGGCGGGCTTCTGCTCGCTCTTCGGCGTCCCCCTCGGCGAGCTGGCCGACACGCACGAGGACCTCACGGCCGTCGTGGGGCGCCGCTTCCGGGAGCTCGCTGCCCGCCTCCGTGACGCGCGCGACGTGGCGGGGCGGCTCCGCGTGGCCGAGCGGGTCCTGACCGAGGCGGCGGCCTGCCGCGAGACCACCTACCTCGACCGCGCGGCCGAGTGGATCGGGGCGTCGGGCGGGCGCCTGCCGGTGGCCGCCCTCGCCGACCACCTCGGCATCAGCCGGCGGCAGCTCGAGCGCGCCTTCAAGCGCCAGCTCGGCCTGAGCCCGAAGCAGTACATGCGGATCGCCCGGCTGAACGTCGTCCACGGCCTCCTCCAGGACGGGCGCCACCGCGGCCTCGCCGACGTCGCGTACCGGGCGGGGTACGCGGACCAATCGCACTTCAACCGCGACTTCAAGCAGTTTGTCGGCGACTCGCCCTCGCGTTACCTGGCGGACCAAGCGTTGTACGCGGTGAGCGGCGTCGCGCGGGATCCGTGAGAGCCGCGAGCGGACCGCCGAGGTCTGGGGCCAGCCCTCAGGTGTCGCGGCCGTTGCGGCGCTGGGTGAGGGCGACCTCGCTCGCGCCGTCGTGGCGGCGGAAGGCGATCTCGTCGACGAGGCGGTGCATGAGGTGGAGCCCGTAGCCGTGGACGCGGTGCCCCTCCAGCATCCCCCGCAGCTCCGGCGGCTGGTACCGCTCGGGGTCGTAGGGGTCGCCGCGGTGGCGGACGACGACGGTGACGGCGTCCTCACGGAAGGTGACCTCGACCTCGACGCGGCCGTCGGGCCGGCCGCCGTAGCCGTGCTCGATGGCGTTCGCGCAGGCCTCGTCGACGGCGAGCTGGAGGGCCTGGGCGGCCCTCTCGGCGAGGCCGGCCTCCTCGGCCCAGCAGGCCACGCGCCGCCGCACCCGGGCGAGCTGGCTCGTCCGGCTGGGGATCGTGAGGTGGGGGGCGCAGCGGGGCATCGGCGGGCCTCGGGCTAGGCGGCGCTGGAGGAGCCTTCGGTGAAGCGCGTGACGGCGGCCTCCTCGGTCTCGACGATGTCGAAGAGGAGGGGGAAGCCGAGGAGGTCGAACACGTTGAAGACGCGGGGCTGGAGCTCGGCGATCTTGATGTCGCCGCCCTGCTCGCGGACGGGCTCGACGAAGGCCATGAACACGCCGAGGCCGGCCGAGGAGATGTACTGGAGCTCGCGGCCGGAGACGACGAGGCGGGTGTGGCCGTCGTCGAGGCACTTCTGGAGGGCGGCCTCGAACTCGCCGGCCGTGTGGGCGTCGAGCTCGCCGGTGAGGTCGAGCACGCACACGCGCGCGCCGTCGGCGTCACGGGCGTCGTGGGGGCGGAACGAGACGGAGAAGCTGCTCACTCGATTTCGGAGGTTGGGGCGCGGGCGGTGGAGGGGAGCTCAGCGGGCGGGGGGCGAGCCCGCCTCCGCGAAGGCGGGGCGGACCGTGAAGGGAGGCGCCGCGGGGCCGGTGGGCGTCCCGGACGATACGGCAGCGCGGGCGGTTTCCTCGGCCGGCGCGCCGTTGCGGCCGTCGGGGCCGTTCCAGCGGAGGACGACGAGGGTGAGGTCGTCGTCGTAGGCGGCGTCGCCGGTGAAGCCGCGGTGCTCGGAGAGGAGCGCCGTGAGGAGGCCGTCGGCGTCGCGGTCGCGGTGGCGGCAGAGGGCGTCGGCGAGGCGGTCGTAGCCGTACTCCTCGCCCGCGTCGCTGCGGGCCTCGACGAGGCCGTCGGAGTAGAGCGCGAAGACGTCGCCGGGGGCGAGCTGGACGACCTGCTCCTGGAGCGTCTGCCGGAAGAGGGGCCCGTCGTCGAGGCCGAGGCCGAGGCCGCCGGCGCGGAGGAGCCAGTGGCCGCCGCCGCGCGAGGGCGCCCGCGCCATGATGACGGGGCAGTGCCCGGCGCGGGCGAACGTGAACAGGCCGGCCTCGGGGTCGAGGATGCCGTAGACGGCCGAGATGAAGGCGTGGCGGCCGAGCGAGCCGGTGAGGGCCTCGTTGGCCTGGGCGAGGAAGGCGCCGGGCGAGCGCGTGAGCTTGGCCGCGCTCTGGAAGATCCCCTTCAACTCGGCCATGTAGAACGCGGCCGCGGCCCCCTTCCCGGCCACGTCGGCCACGAGCACGCCGAGGCAGCCGCCGCCGAGCGAGACGACGTCGTAGTAGTCGCCGCACACCTCGTGGGCGGGGCGCTCGGCCGCGGCGAGCTCGGCGCCGGGGATCTGGGGGAGGTGCTGGGGGAGCAGCCGCTGCTGCACCTCGCGCGCCAGCGCCAGTTCGCGCGCCAGCCGCTCCTTCTCGAGGGCGTCCTCGAAGAGCGCCGCGTGGGAGAGCGCGAGGGCGGCCTGGCCGGCGAACGTGGCGAGGGCGGCGGCGTCCTCCTCCTCGAACCCGTCGGTCACGGCGCGGGCGGCGAAGAGGGCGCCGTGGGCCTGGCCCCCGGCCGTGAGCGGGAGCACGAGCAGGCTGCCGACGCCGTCGCCCGGGCGGGCGCGGACGCGGTGGTCGGCCGTGGCCGCGCCGAGGAGGAGCGGCTCGCGCGTCGTCGCGACTTCGGCCGTGAGCGCCTCGGTGTCGGTGAAGTGCGCGGCGCGCTCGGCCGCGATCCCCTCGGCCGCCACCACGCGCGGCGCCAGCGACCCGCTCTGGACGTCCACCAGCGCCAACCACGCCGCCTCGGCGATCCCCGCCGTGACGGGCGCCGACGCGATCGTGGCGACGAGCTGGGGGCGGTCGAGCACGGGCCCGGTCAGCTCGGCGAGCGCCCGGAAGGCGCGGATCTCGCCGGAGCGCTGCTCGTAGGTCCCCGAGGTCGGGAGGTGGAAGAGCAGCGAGAGGAACGTGGTGCTCCCGTAGAGCACGCCGAAGGCGAGCGCGAACGAGACGAGCTCGCTGAGCGAGCGGCTGAAGAGGGCCGAGAGCGGGATGGGGTCGCCCGCGCCCGCCGCCGTCCCCATCCCCACCGACCGCTGCACGAGCAGGATCGTGAGCACGACGATGAGGGCGAGGGCGAGGGCGAGGGCGGCGAGCTTCCGGCGGAACGGGAGCGGCACGATCCACGCCATCCGGAACGCGACGTAGACCATCGCCAGGATCGCCAGCACCGTGAGCACGATGGCGGCCCAGGTGGAGGAGCCGCCCGGCGAGGCCCCGGCGTTGGCGAGGACGGCGAGCGTGGCCAGCCCGAGGAACGCCGCCCACATCCGGACGGCCCGCCGCGTGCGCCGGAAGAGCACGAGGGGGCGGAGCGTGTGGAGGAGGGCGACGGCGAAGAGGGTCTCGAGCAGGGCCACGAGCGCGGCGTCGAGCGCGGCGCCGAGGCTCGCGGGCAGCCCCGCCACGGGGTCGAGCCGCGCCGTGCCGATGAGGGCCGGCTGGAGGAAGAACGCCCCGAGCAGCCCGATCGCGAGGAGCACCAGCGTCCACAGCGCCCGGATCGGGTCGCTCGTGTCGCGGTCGAAGTACGGCGCGAGGAGGGGGTAGAGGAGGAGCCCCAGCCCCACCGCTCCCACGTTGAGCGCGACGCGCGTGAGCGTCGCGATCGGGGCCCCAACGAGGGCGAGCCCGCTCACCGACAGCGTCACGGCGACGTACAGCACCGCCACGGCCACCCACAGCAGCACGCGGCGGGTGCGGCTGCTCTGGAGGAGAGGGGGAGCCGGTCGGGGAAGCCGGAGGCGGTCGCCGAAGGCGTGGACGAGCGACGGTCGGGACACAGGGGGCCGGGAGGTCGACAGCACCGGCATATCGGGGCGGTGCGCCCCAGGGTTTCGCCCCAGGGTTTCGGCGGCGGCACACGCCGCGCGGCAATATACTAGAGGGCGGCCGGCGCTCCCGCCCGCCCGCCGGCGCCCGAGGGGGCCCTCCGCGCCCGGAAGCAACCTCGCTCCGCCGGCCCCGTAGAGCGAGCGCCGAGGCCCGCGCGCGCCGCGCGGCGCCTGCCCCCGCCCCGCCCACGTCTGCCTGTGCGTCGCTTCTTCTCGCGCTTCCTCCTCGTCGTCCTCGTCGGCGTCGCCCTCTTCGCCGTCGTCCGTCTGGCCGCCGGCAGCGACGAGCCCGGCGCGGTGCTCTCGGTCGGCGGCCTCGACGACCCGGAGCACCTCCGCCACGACGCCTTCCGCGTCACGGCCCCGGCGCGGCTGGCCGTCCACGCCGTCGGCTCGTTCGAGACCGACGCCACGTTGGGGGCCACGGCGTGGATCGTCGAGCGCGACAGCGGCGCCGTCGTCTGGGCGATGGACCCGAAGCGCGTCGAGCGGCGGCGCGGCACGCTCGCCTCCGCCACCGACACGCTCCTCTTCGCGCCCGGCGTCTACGACGCCTACTTCGCCTCCTTCGGCGACCCCCTCACGCGGCCCGCCGAGGACGGCGGCGGCTTCTTCGACCGCCTCACCGACCTCGTCACGCGCGGCGGCCGCGCCTGGCACGGCGACGCCGAGCGCTGGCAGTTCCGCGTCACCGCGGTCTCCGAGGCCGACCGCGAGGCCGTCCGCCGCCTCGACCGCGACGAGCGGAAGTCCCTCGAAGAGCCGCCCGCCGGGCCCGGCGTGGTCTGGGCGACGGGGCCGCTCGACGACCGCGAGACGCGGGAGTACGTGTTCGAGGTGAAGGCCCCGGCGCGGGTCCGGCTCCAGACGGTGGGCGAGGTCCGCGGCGGCCGCACCCGCGACGGCGGCGCCCTCCTCCGCCTCGTCGACGCCGACACCGTCTGGGCCATGACGCCCCGGAACTCGGTGCCCGCCGGCGGCGCCACGATGAACCGCCGCGCCGACACCACGCTCGCCCTCGCCCCCGGCCTCTACCGCGCCCTCTACACCACCGACCGCGAGCACGCCTACGGCGACTGGGTGGCCAACCCCCCGTTCGTCCCCACCGCGTGGGGCCTCACCGTCACCACCGACACGCCCGAGGCCGTCGCCGCCCTCGACCCGTGGGGGGGGCTCCCGCGCATCGCCTCGTTCACGTGCGTGGGCGAGGACGAGGAGCGCGAGGACACCTTCGCCCTCCCCGACACCACCCACGTCCTCCTCGCCGCCCTCGGCGAGGTCATCGGCTCGACGGCCTACGACTACGCCGTCCTCCTCCGCGAGCGGCCCGGGGGCGGCTCGCCCGAGGAGGTCTGGACGATGAGCGACGACAACACCCGCCCCGCCGGCGGCGCCTCGAAGAACCGCGAGGCCCAGGCCGTCCTCACCCTCGCCCCCGGCACGTACACCCTCCGCTACGTCACCGACGGCTCCCACGACTGCTCCGACTTCAACGCCGACGAGCCGCCCTATCCCGACCGGTGGGGCGCGACGCTCTTCGCGCTCGACCCCGGCTTCGACCTCGGCGGCGTGACGCGGCCCGAGCGCGCCGCCGGCCTCGGCGCTGGCAGCGGCCCGGGCCCCGGTAGCGAGGTGCTCGTCCGCCTCACCGGCATCGGCAACGGCCAGCGCCGGGAGGCCGCCTTCGCGCTCGACGAGGCCACCGATCTCCGGGTCTACGCCGTCGGCGAGATCGTGCCGAGCGGGGCCTACGACTCCGGGCGGATCCGCTCCAGCGGCGGGGCGACCGTGTGGGAGATGACGCGCGGCAACACGCGCTGGGCCGGCGGCTCGAAGAAGAACCGCGTCTTCGACGGCACCCTCACGCTGCCCGCCGGCCGCTACACCGTCGTCTACGAGACCGACGGCAGCCACGCCTACGGCGACTGGGACCAGTCGCCGCCGAACGACCCGGCCGCGTGGGGCATCACGGTCTGGCGGACGGGCAGCGCCGTCGCCGAGGCGGCGCGGCGCGAGGCGGAGCGGATGGAGCGCGAGGCGCTCGAGCGGGCGCGCGAGGCGGAGGAGCGAGCCCTCGGGGAGGTGCCTGCGCCGCCGCCCCCACCCGCGCCGCCCGGAACGGTTGACGGCTGACGGGGTGGACAGGGTGGCCCGCCTCCTCTCCCGCCCGTCCCCATGACCGTCGCCCTCACCGTCACGCTCCCAGACCACCACCACGAGCTGCTCATCGCCGAGCTGGCCGACCTCGGCTTCGACGCCTTCGAGCGGGAGGACGCGTCCGTCACGGCCTACGGCCCGGCCGCCATCTGGACGGGTGTGGCCCGCGAGGCGGTCGAGGACTGGCTGCGCCGGCGGGGCCTCCCGGAGCGGCTCGAGGAGCGCACGATGCTGGCCGTGAACTGGAACGCGCAGTGGGAGCGCACCCTCCGGCCCATCCCCGCCGGCCGCTTCGTGATCGTGCCGACGTGGGCCGAGGTACCGCCCGAGCACGCCGACAAGACGCTGCTCCGCATCGATCCCCAGATGAGCTTCGGGACCGGCTACCACGAGAGCACCCGGCTCGCGCTCGGCTTCCTGCCCGGCCTCGTGCGAGGCGGCGAGCGCGTGCTCGACGCCGGGACCGGCACGGGCATCCTCGCCATCGCCACGCTCCGCCTCGGGGCGGCCTCCGCGCTCGGCTTCGACATCGACCCGTGGAGCGCGGAGAACGCGACCGAGAACGCCGAGCGCAACGGCGTCGCCGACCGGTTCGAGGTGCGCGAGGGCGGCCTGGAGGTGGTGCCCGAGGCGGGCTTCGACCTCGTCCTCGCCAACATCCACCTCGAGGAGCTCCGCGCCCTCCTCCCCCCCCTCACCGCGAAGATGACGGGCGAGGGGCGCCTCGTCCTCGCCGGGCTGCTCGAGATGCAGCGCGAGCCGATGGTGGAGGCGGCCCTCGCCGCCGGGCTCGCCCTCGACGGCGAGGCGACGGAGGGGGAGTGGTGGGCCTGCGTCTGCAAGGCGGCGTGATGCGCGTCGCCGCGATCGACGTCGGCACCAACACCGTGCTCTGCCTCGTGGCCGACGTTGAGCCCGGCGGGCGGCTCTCGGTGGTGGCCGACGAGGAGCGGTTCGCGCGGCTCGGCGAGGGTGTGGACGCCACCGGCCGCCTCACCGACGCGGCCATGGACCGGGCGCTCGACGGCCTCGCCGCCTCCCGGGCGACGGCCGCGCGGCTCGGGGCCGAGCGGATCGTGGTCGGCGCCACGAGCGCCTCCCGCGAGGCCGCGAACCGCGACGCGCTGGCCGCGCGCGTAGAGGCCACGCTAGGGCTCCGCTACCGCGTGCTCACGGGTGAGGAGGAGGCGCGCCTCACCTTCCGCGGCACGCTCGCCCTCGTGCCCGAGGTCGAGGAGGCCGTCGTCCTCGACATCGGCGGCGGCTCGACGGAGGTGGGGGGGGGGGGGGCGGGGGGGGGGCCCCCCCACCCCCAAAAACACGCCGGGGGCGGCGGACGCCACACCCCGCCGGGCGTGCACCCGGGGGCCCCCCGCGCCCCCCCCCGCGGGGGG
>JAWWCA010000107.1:0-12354 GCA_033720695.1 Rubricoccaceae bacterium | reverse complement strand
GACGACGGCGCCGTCGAGGTCGTGCTTCGCGATCGCCTGGAGGATGGCGGCCGTGGGGTCCTCGGCCTCGCGGGCGTCCACCTCGATGGGGAGGAACGGCCGCGCCGGCGTCGGCACGAACGCGTAGCGCGTCCGCTTCCCCTCCGGCGTCGCCTCGATGTCGACGAGGACGAACCCCTTGTCGGCGTCGTGCTCCTTGAACGAGATCCGCTCGATGGAGGAGGCGTAGACGACGGGCGGCCCCTCGCCGCGCTCGAAGGCGTCGCGGTTGCGGTCCTGGAACTTGTGGATGTGGCCGAGGGCGACGTAGTCGAGGCCCGGCTGGGCGAGCTGGCCGACGGTCCACTTCGGCTCGTGGGCGATGAGGCTGGCGCGCTCGCTCCCGCCGAGCTCGGCCCCCTGCACCGAGAGGTGGCCTGCGAGGACGGCCGGCAGCGAGGGGTCCAGCTCCGTCGCCGCCTGCGCCACGAAGTCGGCGTAGAGCGCCTCGATGAGGTCGCGGATCTCCGTCGGCGTCTTCTTCCGGTGCTCGTCCTTGGACAGGATCTTGGAGCGGATCGGCCAGGGGAGGGCGACGAGCTGGAGCGGCCCCGACGCCGTCTCGATCCGGTCGAGCGTGGGCGTGGCGTAGACGTGGGCGCGCCCCTCCAGGAACGGGAAGATGTCCACGGAGGAGGCCTTGCCGAACGAGACGGGGTGGTCGTGGTTGCCCACGATCATCACGATCGGGATGCCCGCCTGCGCGATGGGGGCGAGGGCCTCGGCGAAGAGCTTCTGCTGCGTCGGCGTGGGGTCGGCCGTGCGGTAGGCGTCGCCGCAGAAGAGGAAGACGTCCACGGACTCCTCGACCGCCCGTGCCACCATGGCGTCGAAGCAGCGCTTGAAGTCGAGGAGGCGGGAGTTGAGGCCGGTGGCGGCGTCGAGCCGGCCGTGGGTCTCGTAGCCGAGGTGGATGTCGGCGCAGTGGAGGATCGTCATGGAGGAGGGGGGAGGGCCGATGGCGGAGGGGCCATCCTCCACGGGGTCACCAGCCGATGCGGCCGCCGTCGTTGTCGCCGCCGTCGCGGTCTCGCCAGCGGCGGAGGAGGTCGCGCGCGGGGCGGTCGGCCGTGACGTTGGGGTCGTCCGAGCGGCCTCGGCGAGGCCCGCTGCCGTCGTAGCCGGTGCGGCTCGGGGGCTGGTAGTTGGGCGGCTCCTCGAAGGTCGCGTCGGGGTCGATCCGGATGTCGGGGTCGCCCTCGTTCTGGAGCGTCTCCAGGAAGGCGCCGACGAGGTAGAGCCCGGTGTGGGAGCCCTGCCCCCAGAAGCTCGACCGGAACGTGATGCGGCGGTCGTTCCACCCCACCCACGCGCCGACGACGAGCTCGGGGTTCATGGCGATGAACCACCCGTCGGCGCTCTCCTGCGTGGTGCCGGTCTTCCCGGCCAGCTCGATGCCGCCGACGTCGAAGCGGGGGCGGAGGCCGACGGCCGTGCCGCGCGCGACCACGTCCTTCAGCACGTCGACGGCGGTGTAGGCCGTGGACGGGCTGATGACCTCGCGGCCCGTCGGCGAGAACTGCGCGACGACGTTGCCGTAGCGGTCCTCGATGCGGTGGACGAACGTGGGCTCGTGGTAGACGCCGTAGTTGGCGAGCGTGGCGTAGGCCGTCACCATCTCCAGCAGCGTGACGTCGGTGACGCCGAGGCCGATGGAGTTGGGGATGGTCTCCTCGTCGCTGGCGTCGTAGGGCGTGAGGTCGAGGGGGCTGCGGACGCCGAGGCGGCGGGCGTAGCGGGCCACCTCGGCGGCGCCGACGAGCTTGGTCACGCGCGCGGTCGGGATGTTCATCGAGTTGGCGAGCCCGCTGCGGAGCGAGACGTACCCGCCCGAGGCGCCGCCGCCGTAGTTGAGCGGGCGCCACCCGTCCCACGAGAACGGCGCGTCGAGGACGTAGTAGTTCGGGGAGTACCCGTTGTCGAAGGCGGCGACGTAGGCGAACGGCTTGAACGTCGAGCCTGGCTGGCGGCGGGCGAGCCCCACGTGGTCGTACTTGTCGGCGGCGAAGTTGACGCCGCCCACCCAGGCGAGGACGTTGCCGGTCTCGGGGCTCATGGCCACGAGGCCCCCTTCGAGCCGGGTCTTGACGGCGCGGAGGGAGTCGACGAAGTCGGCGTCCCCGCGGAGGCGCTCGACGGCCTCGTCGCGGTCGAGGCCGCTGGCGGTGAGCCGGCGGAAGGCCTCGGTCCCGGCGATGTATTCGTTGACGATGCGGGTGTTGCGCGCCCACCACGTCCCGAACGGCTCGACCCCGCCGCGCTCCATGCGTCGGACGTACGGGGCGGGCATGGTCCCGAGCCCGAGCGCGGCCGGCCGGCCCCACTCGACGTCGACGACGGCCTGGAGCCCGCGCATCTGCTCCTGGAACGCCTCCGTCGCGAGCCGCTGCATGTCGGCGTCGAGCGTGGTGATGATCTTGAGCCCGTCGGAGTAGGGGTCGTAGCCGTTGGCGTCGCACCAGTCCTTGAACCACTGCCGCAGGAACTCGGCGAAGTGCGGCGCGAGGTTGTCCTCGTGCGAGTACGGCTTGAACGTGCCCTCGATGTCGATGGGCGCGTCCCGGACCTGCTGGTAGTATGCCTCGTCGAGGAACCCGACCGTGACCATGTTGCGGAGGACGACGTTGCGGCGGCGCTGGGCGTTCTCGGGGTTCCGTGCCGGGTCGTAGAGCGTGTTCGCCGCGAGCATGCCGACGAGGGCGGCCGACTCCTCGGGGTTGAGCTCGAAGGCGGTCTTGTCGAAGTAGGTCTGGCTCGCGGCCTCGATGCCGTAGGCGTTGTAGCGGAACGGGACCGTGTTGAGGTAGGCCTCGATGATCTCGTCCTTGGTGTAGATCCGCTCGATGCGGATGGCCGTGAGGATCTCCTTGATCTTCCGGATCACGGACCGGTCGCCGAGCTCGAACTCGACCTGCTCCCGGTAGAGGTTCCGCGCGAGCTGCTGCGTGATGGTGGAGCCGCCCTGCGGGAGGTCGGGGTTGAGGATGAACGTGAGCGGGGCCTGGAGCGTGCGGCGGAGGTGGACGCCCCAGTGGTCGTAGAAGGCGCGGTCCTCCGTGGCGATGAGGGCGTGGACGACGTGCTGCGAGATGGAGTCGAGCGGGACCCACGTCCGGTTCTCGCGCTCGTAGTACCGCGCGAGCTCCTCGCCGTCGGCGGTGTAGACGACGGTGGCGAGGAGGTTCTTCGGGTTCTCGATGACGGCGGTCGAGGGGAGGTCGCGCGAGAGCCACAGCAGCCACAGCGCGACGAGCGCCGCGACGACGCCGACGCCGATGAGGAGGGCGCGGATGGTGAGCCAGACGCGGCGGCGGAGCTCGGCCGGGGAGAGCGCCCCCTGGGTCGAGCGGGGGGCGGGGCGAGGGGCGGGAGGGGCGGGGGCGGGGCTCCCGTCGCCCGGCGTGCCGTTGCCGTCGCCGCGGGCGTGTCGGGCCTCGCGGTCGCGGAAGTAGCGCTCGAGCTCGGCGTCGGTGTAGGAGTTCTCGTCCATGCGGCGGGGCCGGCGGGGTCAGCGGGTGGGGGAGGCGACGTGTACGCCGGGGGTGGTCGGAGGCTCCGCCGCGCCGTCGGCGGTCCAGCGGAGGAGCGCGGGGCCCCCAGGCGCCTCGGCGTCGAGCCGGCCGAAGGTACGGTCCTCGAACCAGTAGCCGGGGTTGAGGTACGTGCCGCCCGCGAGGGAGATGCAGGCGGGGCGGTGGCCGTGGCCGAGCACGACGAGGTCGGCGTCGGTCTCGGCGAGGAGGCGGGCAGCCTGCGCCTCGAGGTCGTCTGCCACGGCGGGGTTGACGGCGCCGCCGGAGGAGACGGCGCGGCCGACGCGCCGGGCGAGGGCGAAGGCGGCGTCGCCGGGCAGGCTCATGCGGTAGAGCCGGGCCATGAGCGGGCTGCGGAGCAGCGGGCGGAGGCGGGTGTAGAGCGGCTCAGCGTCGGTGAGGGCGTCGCCGTGCGCAATATACGTGCGCACCCCCTCGACCTCGGCCTCAATGGCCTCCTGCACGACGCGTACGCCGAGCTCCTGCTCGAAGTGGTCGAGGTGCCACGGGTCGCGGTTGCCGGCGAGGTAGGTGACGGGCACGCCGCGGTCGGTCCACCGGGCCAGGAGCCCTTGGAGCCGCACGAACCCCTTGGGCACGAGGTGGCGGTACTCCATGAACGCGTCGAACACGTCGCCGACGAGGTAGAGTGCGCCGCCGGAGCCGAGAACCACCTGCTCGTGTGCCTCCAGGAGGGCGACGGCGTCGTGCTCGGCGGCCGTGCTCTCGGCGGCGGTGCCGCGGCCGAGGTGGAGGTCGGAGAGGAAGAGGGTCACGGAGCGGCAGGCTGGGTGCGGAGCCGCGGGGTTCAACCCCGCCGCCGGCCGGAGGTTAACGGGGGCGGGCGCCCGCGTCGTGTCATTCACCGGTTCTTGAGCGAGCGGCGCCTCTACGTGCGGTTCCGACGCGTCCCCGCGTGCGATGCGGGGCGCAACCTCGCTCCCGCGGACGCCGTTCGAGCGGCCTGTTCCCCCGCACCCACGCCCGCTGCCTCGTGGCCCAGACCGCCTACCGGCCCCCCACCGCGTTCTCCATCCTGCCGCCGGTGATCAAGAACCTCTTGATCATCAACGGCCTCGTGTTCCTGGCCCAGCTCACCTTCGGCGACTTCCTCGTCCGCTGGTTCGCGCTGTGGCCGGCGGGGTTGCCAGAGGGGCTTCCCCAGCTGTTCTACCCGTGGCAGATCGTCACGAGCGCGTTTCTCCACGGCGGCTTCGGCCACATCCTGTTCAACATGTTCGGGCTGTGGATGTTTGGGATGCGGATCGAGAACGTGCTCGGCTCGCAGCGCTTCGCGCTGTTCTACCTCGCGTGCGTGCTGGGGGCGAGCGTGCTCCAGCTTCTCACGATCTCGGCCCCGTTCCTGTTCGGGATCGGGGAGCCGGCCGTGGTGCCGACGCTGGGCGCCTCGGGCGGCGTCCTCGGCGTCCTCGCCGCCTTCGGGCTGCTCTACCCGGACGAGCCGATCTATCTCTATTTTTTCGTCCCGATCCCGGCGAAGTGGCTCGTGCTTGGGCTCGCCGCGCTCGACCTCTACGCGGGCTACGCGGGGACGGACACGGGCGTGGCGCACTTCGCCCACCTCGGCGGGATGCTCACCGGCGCCCTCCTCATCCAGTACTGGCGGGGGCGGTTCCCGTTCAAGCCGAAGCCCCGCGGGCGCTGACGCCCGCGCGGCGTTAACCTCCGGGAGAGCGGCCCGCGCCCGACCCCCGGCCGCCGGGCCCCTATCCTGCCTCTGATGGCCGACCCCAACTCCCCACTCTTCCGCTTCCAGACGTGGCGCGCGGCGCTCCCGCCGGCGCTCCGCCTGCTCCTCACCATCAACCTCGCGACGTACCTGCTCTACGTCGTGATGAGCATCTTCGGCGTCGCCGACTGGCTCCGGCTGTTCGCGCTCCCGCTCACGCCCGAGGCCATGCTCGTGCGGCCCTGGACGCTGCTCACCTACGGCGTCGCCAACCTCTACCCGACCTTCTTCGGGCTCATCGTGTTCGCCTTCGGGGCGCTCTGGCTCAACTGGCTCGGGCGGGACTACGAGGAGACCTACGGGAGCCACCGCCTCTTCGGGCTCTACGTGGTCGGGGCGCTGGGCGGCGCGGCGCTCGCGGCCATCCTCGGCGGGTTCGCCGCGGACTCGCTGAGCCGGTTCGGGCCGGCGGGCGTCTGGTTCGGCATCTGGGCGCCGCTCCTGGCCGTGCTCTGTGGGATCGCCACGCTCCAGCCCAACCGCGGCATCGGGCTGTTCCTGCTCGGGGTCGTCCCGCTGAAGTGGATCGCCATCGTGTTCGTGGTCCTGGAGCTGGCGTTCTCGAAGGATCCCACCCACCTCGGCGCCGCGGCCACAGGCGTGCTCTTCGGGTTCGCGCAGAAGCAGGGGCTGGACCTCGCGGCGTGGGCGCAGCCGCTCTTCCGGAACGCCACGCCCGGCTACAGCGCCTACGGCGGGAGCTACGGCGCGGCGTCGGACGGCCCCTCCATGGGCGCGCGGGTGCGGCAGCTGCTCGCGCGTGAGGAGCCCGAGGAACGCCCGAGCCGCCCCGCCCCGCCCCGCCGCCGGGGCGAGGCCCGGGCGAGCCGCGCCGGCGCCACGGGCCAGGACGAGGTGGACCGCATCCTGGACAAGATCCTCGAAGACGGGTTCGAGTCGTTGACGGACGAAGAGAAGCGGATCCTCGATGAAGCCAGCCGCCGCTCCTGAGGGCCGGCCGCACCCGCCGCCGGAGGCCGCGGTCCGGGCTCGGGCGCGCCGGCGGTGGTGGCACCGCGTCGGGCGTCTCGGCTGGCTCCTGTTCCTCTGGGTCGACGGGCCGCTGCTGCTGGCCGTGGTGGGGGGGCTCGCGGCGGCGTACCTCGACCCCCGCCCGTTCTGGTGGCTGCAGCTCCTCGGCATCGCGCTCCCGTACCTGACGTGGACGCTGGGCGTGGCGGCCCTCGTGCCCCTCGTGGCGCGGCGGTGGGGGTGGTTCGCGCTCCACCTCGTCCTCCTCGGCGCCGTGGCCTGGCGGGCCTACCCGCTCGATCGCTTCGCCGCCTCGCCGCCGTCGCAGGCCGACGACCTCGTCGTGATGACGTTCAACGTGCCGCAGTCCGGGCCCAGCGGCGAGGCGCTCAGCGACTCGCTGGTGGCGCTCATCGCTGAGACGCAGCCCGACGTCCTCGCGCTCCAGGAGGTGACGGCCTACACGGGCGGAGCGCGCCCGCTTCGCCATGCCGTCCACGCCCAGGCCCTCGTGGAGCGCCTCCCCTACGCGCTCGTGCAGCCGAGGCGCGCCGGCCCCGAGTCGGCCCGCGGCACCGTCGTCCCCGTGCTCGTGCGGGACGACGCCGTGGCGGTGCTGGAGCGGCGGATCGTACCGCTCGGGGCCGAGGACGAGGAGAACACCTCCTCGGCCACGCGCACCCGCTTTCGGTGGCAGGGGCGCGAGGGCGTCCTCTACAACCTCCACCTCCGCTCCTTCGGCGACGAGAAGCCCTGGGAGGACCGGATCCGCCTCTTCGAGCCGACGACCTGGCTCCCCTACCTCCGCCGCTACCGCGACGTGTTCCGCGCCCGCGCGGCCGACGTCGAGCAGCTCGCCGAGGTGGTCGAGCAGGAGACGCTCCCCGTCCTCATCGTCGGCGACTTCAACGGGACGGCCGACAACTGGACGTACCGGAAGCTGCTCGGGGGGCGCCGCGACGCCTTCCACGTGGCCGGGGCCGGCGCGGGCAACACCTACCGCGCCGACCGGCCGTTCGTGCGGATCGACTTCGCGCTCGTGGACCCGGCCTGGGACGTGACGGCCGCCGACGTGTCCGACGTCGCCTTCTCGGACCACCGGCCGCTCGTGGTGCGGCTCCGTTGGGCCGCCGCCGAGGCGGGCCAGGGCGAGCCGGAGACGCCGTAGCTTGGCAGAGGGAGACGGGCGCGGGTCGCCCACATCTCCTCCGTTCCCCTTGCTCTTCTCCTCGTGGAACTCGGCCTCCTCGACCTCCTCCTGGTCCTCTTCGTGGCTTGGGCCGGCGGGCTCCTCGCCAACCGCCTGGGCTACCCGTCGGTCTTGGGCGAGCTGTTGGCGGGCGTGGTGCTCGGGCCGCCGCTGCTAGGCCTGCTGAGCGCGGGCCCGGCGCTGGAGGCCCTCGCCGAGGTGGGGCTCCTCTTGATGATGCTCTACATCGGGATGGAGATCGACCCGCGCGAGCTGGGGAAGGCGTCGAGGGGGGGGATGCTGGCGGCGGCGGGCGGCTTCCTCGTCCCCTTCGCCGCGTGCTACGCCGTGATGGTGGCGGCGGGGCTGGGCGGGATGCCGGCGCTGTTCGTCGGCCTCGCCGCCGGCGTGACCAGCCTGGCGACGAAGAGCCGCGTGCTCCTCGACCTCCGCCTCCTGCACACGCGCGTGGCGCACGTGATGCTGGCCGGCGCGCTCGTGACCGACGTGGCCTCGCTCGTCCTGTTCGGGGCCGTCCTCGGCGTGGCGAACGTCGGGGCGGTGGAGCCTGGGGCGATTGCGCTGCTTACGCTCAAGGCCGTCGCGTTCTTCGTGGCGGCGACGTGGGTGGGGCTCCGCGTGCTGCCCGTCCTGGGGCGGCAGCTCCAGCGGCTGCGGGCCTACGGCGCCACGGCCGCCTTCACCCTCGTCCTCCTCGTCACGTTCGCCTACGCCGAGGCGGCCCACCTCGCCGGCCTCCACGGCATCCTCGGCGCCTTCCTCGCCGGCCTCTTCCTCCGCGAGAACCACCTCGGGCGGACGCTCTCGCGCCGGCTCATGGAGGCCGTCAGCCACGCCTCCCTCGGCTTCCTCGCCCCCCTCTTCTTCGTCACGGCCGGCTTCGCCGTCTCGCTCGACGTGTTCCGGACCGACCTCGGCCTGCTCGTCGCGCTCGTCACGGTGGCGACCGTCGCCAAGATCCTCGGGACGCTCGTCTTCTACCTCCTCAGCGGGCACGGCTGGCGCGAGGGGCTGGTCGTCGGGTTGGGGATGAACGGGCGCGGCGCCGTCGAGATCATCGTGGCGCAGCTCGCGCTCGAGCTGGGGCTGATCTCACAGGGCGTCTTCTCCATCCTCGTCTTCATGGCGATCCTGACGACGGCGCTGGAGCCGGTGCTCCTGAAGTGGGGCGTCGGGTGGCTGCGGCGGCGGGGGGAGCTGGTCGAGGCCGAGACGGAGCGGCAGGGCACCGTCGTGGTGGGGGCCAGCCCGCCGGCTCGCCGGCTCGCCCGCATCCTCGCCGACGCCGCCGACGGGCCCGTCGTGCTCGTCGACGCCCACGCCGAGCACGTCCGCCGCGCGCGGCGCGAGGGGCTCGTGGCCGTCCACGGCAACGCCCTCGACGAGCGGGTCCTGTCCGAGGCCGGGGCCGCCGGCGCCCGGCACCTCGTGGCCGCAACGGCGAACGGCGAGGTCAACGGGCTGGCAGCACAGCTCGGGCAGCGCGTCTTCGCCATCCCCTATGCCCACGTGCTCCGGAGCGCGGCGAGCCCCACCACCCACGCCGCGCTCTCGGAGCACGCCGGCGCGACGACGCTCTTCGGGGGGGCCGTCGCGCTCGGGGAGTGGACCTACCTCCTCCGTCGAGACCGGGCCGTCGAGGAGGCGGTGGCCATCTCCGCGCCCGAGCCGGCCGCCGACTACTTCAGCCGGCTCCAGCGGGAGGGCTCGGCGCTCCCGCTCGTGCGCCGCCGCGGCCCGGCCGCCGAGCCGTTCCACACGGGGCTGATGCTCGAGCCCGGCGACGCCGTCGTCGTCCTGCGCGCCGTCCCGGTGGCCGAGCCGGGGGACGACCCCGTGCGCGCGCTCGTCGACGCGGCGCCCGTGCTCGATCTCGCCGGCCCCCTCACGCTGGCCGACTTCGCGAAGGCGGCGGCGCGTGCGCTGGCGCCGGCCGCCGGCCTCGATGCCGGCGCCTTCATGGAGCGGATGATGAGCCGGGAGTCGGAGAGCAGCACCGTCGTCCTGCCTGGCCTCGCCATCCCGCACGTCCGGGTGGAGGGACAGGGCGTGAGCGCGCTTCTCGTGGTGCGGTGCCGCGAGGGCATCGCGTTCCCCGGCGCCGAGGAGCCCGTCGTGGCGGCGTTCGCGCTCGTCACCAGCGAGGACCGGCGGAACGCCCACCTCCGCCTCCTCGCCGCGATTGCTCAGGCGGCGCAACGGCCCGACTTCGAGCGGCGGTGGCTCCAGGCGGAGGAGGCCGAGTCGCTGCGCGCGCTCCTCCTCCGCCGCGACCACCGGCCCGACCGCCGCCCCGAGGCCGGCCGATTGTGAGGAAACACCGCGGGTTCGCAACCCCGCGCGCACCCAGGCGTGGATGAGCCGCCCCTCGCAGATGCCGACGGCGGCGCGTCGAGCCCGCGTCGCCACCGGCCGCCCCTCCGCTGTGTGCGCCGCGTTCGGCGTGCGAACCGGCGGCGGAGGCGAACCGCCGCTTCCCTCACCTACCTGTCTGCTCCAGCGCCATGGCCCAGACCTCACCGCCCCCGGGCGCGGCCCGCGGCCCCTTCCGCGCCTTCCTCTCGTTCTTCCAGACGTCGGCCGCCGGCGGCATCGTGCTGCTCGCGTGCGCCGCCGTCGCCCTCGTGTGGGCGAACAGCCCCCTCGCCGACGCCTACTTCGCGCTGTGGGAGACGTACCTGACCGTGGGCGGCGGGCCGCTCGTGATCGAGAAGCCGCTGCTGCTCTGGATCAACGACGGCCTCATGGCGCTGTTCTTCTTCGTGGTGGGGCTCGAGATCAAGCGGGAGGTGCTCGTCGGCGAGCTCTCGAACCCGCGGCAGGCGGCGCTGGCGCTCGCGGGCGCCGTGGGCGGCATGGTGGTGCCGGCCGGGCTCTACCTCGCCGTCAACATCGACGACCCCCTGCGGGTGGCGGGGTGGGGCGTGCCGATGGCGACCGACATCGCGTTCGCGCTCGGCGTGCTCGCGCTCCTCGGCTCGCGTGTGCCGCTCGCGCTCAAGGTGTTCCTCACCGCGCTCGCCATCGTAGACGACCTCGGCGCCGTCCTCGTCATCGCCCTCTTCTACACCGACGCCATCGCGCTCGGGGCGCTGGGCGCGGCGGCCGGCTTCTTCGTCGTTCTCGTCGTCCTCAACCGGATGGGCGTGCAGTGGACGCCCATCTACGCCCTCCTCGGGATCGCGCTCTGGGTGGCGATGCTGAAGTCGGGCGTGCACGCGACCGTCGCGGGCGTGCTCGTGGCGCTGACGATCCCGGCCAGCCGCCGGATCGACGCGCCCGGCTTTCTGGAGGAGGCGCGCGCGCTCCTCGCGCAGTTCAGCGAAGGCCTTAAGCCGGGCCGCGTCGCGCCGACGAACGAGCAGCGGGAGGCGGTGCACGCGCTGGAGCAGGCGTGCGAGAAGGTGGAGACCCCGTTGCAGCGGCTGGAGCACGACCTCCACGGCGTCGTCGCGTTCTTCGTGATGCCGGTCTTCGCGCTCGCGAACGCGGGCGTGGCCCTCGGCGGCGGCGGCCTCGTCTCCGACCCCGCCGCCCTCGGCATCATCCTCGGGCTCGTCGTCGGGAAGCCGCTCGGCGTGTTCGGCCTGGCGTGGCTGTCGGTGCGCCTGGGGCTCGCCCAGCAGCCGTCCGACGTGACGTGGAGCCAGCTCTTCGGGGTGAGCCTGCTCACCGGTATCGGCTTCACGATGTCCATCTTCATCGCCAACCTCGCGTACGACTCGGCGGCCCTCCTCGACAGCGCGAAGCTGGGCATCCTGCTGGCGTCGTTCGTGGCCGGCGTGGTGGGGTACGTGCTCCT
This sequence comes from Rubricoccaceae bacterium, assembly GCA_033720695.1. Lineage (GTDB taxonomy): Bacteria > Bacteroidota > Rhodothermia > Rhodothermales > Rubricoccaceae > DATGQT01. The sequence goes on along the minus strand of JAWWCA010000107.1, from coordinate 1,048 downwards.
GCGGCGGTCCGTGCCGCGGCCGGGGCCGACGGTGGAGGGGGCGGCGGCGTGACCCGCGCCGCCGCCGTGCGCGCCCCGCTCCGCCCGCCCGTGCGCGCCTGCCCATGAGCGTCCCGCTGCTCGCTCTCGCCTTCGCGGTCGTCTGCCTCGCGTCCTACCAGATCGGGCGGTACGCGTCGGCGATCCGTCTCCCCTACATCACGGGGTACCTCTTCGCGGGCGTCCTCGTCGGCTCGTTCGGGCTGGGGCTGATTCCCTCGGAGCGGGCGCCGGACCTCCGGTTCGTGGACGAGCTGGCGCTCGCGGTGATCGCGTTCGTGGCCGGGAGCGAGCTGTCGCTGCCCGAGCTGCGGCGGCGCCTCCGGCCCATCCTCCTCTCCACGGGCGGCATCCTCGTGGTCGCGCTCACGCTGCTGGCCGGGACGCTGTTCGTGCTCACGGCCGCCCTCCCGTTCGCTCAGGGATGGGGCGTCGCGGCCCGCGTGGCGACGGCGCTCCTCGGCGCCACGATCCTCCTCGCCCTCTCGCCGCCCTCCACGATCGCCGTTATTAAGGAGGTCCGAGCCAGCGGCCCGTTCACGCGCACGGCCCTCAGCGTGACGGTGTTCATGGACGTCGTGATCATCGTGCTCTTCGCCGTGAGCGCGTCGGTGGCGAGCGCGCTCCTGCTCGACGTGGCGCTGAACCTCGGCTTCGTCGGCCTCCTCGCGGCCGAGCTGGCGACGGCCGTCGGCCTCGGCTTGGCGGCGGGGCAGCTCCTGCGCGGGCTCCTCGCCACGCGGCTGCCGCGGCTCGCCAAGACCGCGTTCGTGCTCGTGGCCGGCTTCGGCATCTACGAGCTCGCGCGGTGGGTGAAGATGACGACGCTGGCGGCGTGGGGGACCGAGTTCTACATCGAGCCGCTCCTGATCGCCATGATCGCCGGCTTCGTCGTGGCCAACTTCACGCGGCACCGCGACGAGTTCGAGGCCATCCTCCACGACGTCGGGCCGGCCGTCTACGTGGCGTTCTTCACGCTGACGGGCCTCACGCTCAAGCTGGACCTCCT
>JAWWCA010000106.1:0-12453 GCA_033720695.1 Rubricoccaceae bacterium | reverse complement strand
TGGTGGGGCCCGGTCGGGGGCGCCCCGGCCCCCCCCCTCCGAGCCGGCTTACCGCCCGGGCCCCCCGGCCTAACTCCCCGCGGGGGCGCCGGGGGGTCCTCGCGGAGCGCCCGTCAGTCGGCGACCTCCAGCTGGATCGGCAGCATCACGTCGGCCCAGGCCAGGACCATCGTGGCCGAGTCGTCGTCCACGTCCTCGAACCAGAACGACATCTGCTCGACGGACTCGCCCATCTCCGGCGTCACCTCGACGCGGAGGGCGTCCTGGCTGGGGTCGTGGTTGAACGCGCCCCACTGCTCGGCGGCGCGGTTGAAGACCACGGTCCACGCGCCGTCGTCCTGCGGGATCGTGAAGAGGGCGTAGGTGCCGGCCGGCAGCCGCTCGCCCTCGACGTGGAGGTCTTCGGAGAGGTGAACGGCCGTGGCCTCGTTGGCGCCGGTGCGCCACACCTGGCCGTAAGGCACGAGGTCGCCGAAGACGGTGCGGCCGTTCACGCTCGGCCGCCCGTAGGCGACGACGACGTTCGTGGTGCCGATGGTCTGACCGGTAAGTGCGTTGGGGCTCACGCGGGCCTCGTCGTTGGCGCGGCCGTGGACGACGTAGTGCATGCCGTCGTGGTCGCCGTCGTGCATGCCGTCGCCGCTCCTCTCGCCGTGGTCCTGGGCGAGGGCGACGGGGGCGGCGAGGAGCGCGGCGAGGGCGAGGAGAAAGAAGCGGTGGGTCATCGGTGGGGAGGGGGAGGATGAAACGGGGGCGGCAAGAACGCACGCCCCCGGATCCGGTTCGCCACCGCGTGCCAGCCTCAGCGCTGCACCACGACCGAGCGGGCGAGCACCCGGTCTGAGGCCTGGAGGCGGACGAGGTAGCGCCCGCTCGCCAGCCCGATCCCGGCGGGGTCGAGCTGCGCGTGGTGGGTGCCGGCCTCATAGGCCCCGTCGGTGAGGACGGCCAGTTCGCGCCCGAGGAGATCGTAGACGGCCAGCCGGGCGTGTCCTCCTTCGGGCAGCGCGAACGTGACGGCCGCCGGGGACGTCGCCGGGTTGGGGAAGGCGAGCGCCAGCGCGCCGCCCTCGGCCTCGGCGGACGGCGCGGCCGCGGCCTGCGGCACCGGCGCCGTCGTGTAGAGCCCGCGGTAATAGGCCCCGGCGTAGAGCGCCCCGTCCATCTCGGCGAAGAACGTGGCGCCCCGCGGCGTGCCGTCGTGGCCGAGCGGCCAGCCGCTCAGGAGAGGCCGCCACGTCTCGCCTCGGTCGGTGGAGCGGTAGGGCCCCTCGTCGAGGCCGGCGTAGAGCGCGCCGTCGGAGCCGAAGTGGAGGTCGTTGAGTCCCGAGGCGTAGAGCCCGATCTCGCCGAGGCTCCGCCACGTCACCCCGAGGTCGGAAGAGCGCCAGAGATGGTGCGAGAAGTTGCCCTGCGTGAGGTAGAGCGTCCGGTCGGGCGCGACGTAGACCTGGATCGGGGTGCCGAGCTGGCCGGTGGGGAGCTCGTGCTCGGTCCACGTCGCGCCGTGGTCCGTCGAGACCAGCATGAACGCCTGGTAGAGCGCCGTCACGTGGGTGGCGATGACGAGGCCGTCGCCGTCGGCGGCGAGGCCGGTGTAGAAGCGGCCGGCGTGGACGGGCGCCCACGTCGTGCCGTCGTCGGCCGAGCGGAGGACCTGGTCCTCGTCGCCCCAGCGCGAGAGGACGTACACCTCGTCCTCGGCGCCCAGCGCGAGGTTGGGGAGGGCGGGGTTGTTGCAGCAAGGCGGCTCGCCCTTCACCCCGAGGTCGAGCGGCACCCAGACGGGATCCCGCCGCGCGCGGCGGAAGAGCTCGTCGCCGGTGGCGAGGAAGGCGTCCCCGTCGCGGTCGAGCACGAGGGTGTGGTAGTCGTCGTAGACCGAGATCCCCTCGTTGCGGAGGGTCCAGGTGCGCCCCGCGTCGGACGAGAACCAGACGCCGATGGCGCGTTCGAGCACGGCGAGCCGACCGTCCGCGGCGACCCCGTCGAGGAGGTTGCGCGTGCTGAGGCTGGGCATGAAGCTCCAGAGCGTGGGGGCCTCGGGCGCGCGGGCCTCGGGGCTGGGCGGGGGGTCGTCCGGCGACATGGGGGAGGCGGCGAGCACGGGCGCCGCCAGCGACGCGAGGAGCAGCGTATAGAGCGAGACGTAGCGCATGGCTGAGATCGTTGATGGGTAGACGTGCAGTGTGAGGGGAAACCGAGCGAAAGCTGGCCTGGCCGGCGGGCCGCCTCCGGCTCGTGCACTCATACAGCACACCAGTCGGCGGGCCTGACCACCCGGCACTGGCCCGGGCACTCCGGAATGCACCAGGCCAGCCGTTCGAGGGGCCCGCAGCCGCTCCAGGCGGCGCTCAGCCGGCGACGTCCTCGACGAGGGGCTCGCCCGCCGTAGCCGTCTCCTCCGCGTAGAGGTCGGAGAGCCGCCGCGTCATCGGTCCGACCGCGCCCTCCCCGATGGGACGGCCGTCGAGACGAACGACGCCGGCGAGCTCCCCCATCGTGCCGGTGCAGAACACCTCGTCGGCGCGGTAGGCGTCGGTCGTCGAGAGGCGGCGGACGGCGTGCGGGATCCCCTCGCGCGCGCACAGGTCGAGGACGGTCTGCCGCGTGATGCCCTCGGGGCAGGCGTCGGTGTGGCTCGTCATCACGGTGCCCTCCTGCACGAGGAAGACGTGCGTCCCGTTGCACTCGGCGATGAACCCCTCGCGGTCGAGCATCAGCGCCGCATCGGCCCCGGCGGCGTTGGCCTCGATCTTGGCGAGGATGCTCTGGAGGAGGTTGGCGTGGTGGATCTTGGGGTCGAGGCAGTCGGGTGGGAAGCGGCGGATGGAGGAGGTGGCGAGAGCGAGGCCGTCCTTCCGGTAGACCGGCGCCTTCCACTCGGCGAGAACGATCAGGGTGGGGCCGGACTGGTTCAGCCGGGGGTCCATCCCCGAGGTGACTTTCACCCCGCGGGTCAGCGTGAGGCGGATGTGGACGCCGTCGGTCATGCCGTTGGCCTCCAGCGTCCGCCGCAGCTCGTGGCGGATCGCCTCCTTGGAGGGGATCTCGGCGAAGGCCAGCGCCTTCGCCGAGCCGACGAGGCGGTCGAGGTGGGCGCCGAGCCGGAAGATGCGGCCGCCGTAGAGGCGGAGCCCCTCCCAGACGGCGTCGCCGCCCTGCACAGCCGAGTCGAAAGGCGAGACGCCCGCGGCGTCGCGGTGCACGAGCTGGCCGTTGAGGTTGACGAGGAGGTCGCGGTTGCGCTCGTCGTACTGCTGGAGCATGGGGTCAGGCGTCGGGGTCTTCGGGGCGGCCCGGCGCCTCGGGGCGGGGCACGAGGCGGTGAGGGTAGAGCCGGGCGTGGTGCGCCTCGCACGCGGCCAGAACGTCCTCCAGGTGGTCCGGGACCGTCGCGCGACTCTCGCGGGGCGGCCCGAAGCCCGTCGAGCGTTCGACGTTCGCGTACCAGTGCGGAGCCCAGGCGCCGTCGGTGGGGCGCGGGCCGGGAGGCCAGCGGAGCATGGCGGGGTCGAAGGAGACGCCGAGGGCCGCGCAGAGCGCGCGGAGCATCCCCTCCGGGTCGGCGAGCACGTCGCGCGCGGCGAACACGGGGGGCGGCACGCCGGTGCGGTCGGCGAACCGCTCGAACAGCTCCACCTGCTGTGGGAGGCCGGTGTCCTCAACCTTAGGGTTCGGGGTCACGCGGGCCAGCGAGGCGAGCAGGGCGCGCGGCTCGCGAAGCAGGAAGGCATGGCGGAACGAGGGGTGATCGAGCCAGCCGCGGTCCACCTCGGGGAGGAGGTGGTGCGCCATGTGCTTCTGGTAGAAGAGCCGCTTCCCGCCCGGAGCCGGCCCCGTGAGCGTCTCTACGACGACCCGCCAGTCGGTGGGTTGGGAGCCGAGGATCTCGGCGCGCCCGGGGTGGTCGCGCCCGGTGCGGTCGAGGTAGAACGCGTAGAGCGGCTCGTCCACCACGGCGGTGTCGGAGCGGTTCTCCCAGGCGCGCATCAGCGCCGTCGAGAGGGTTCGGGGGCCGCTCCACACGGCGATGCGGAGGGGCGAGTCGGGCGCTGCGGAGGGGTGTGACACAGGGCGGGCAGTCGGGCACCGCAATATCGCGCCGAGCCCGGTCCCGGCGTCGCCGCGCCGGCTCCCGCGTCCCCCTCACCCAACGCGCCCCGCCATGCCCGTCGCCACGACCGCCCTCCCCCGCCTCCTCCACGCCCCGACGCGGGACGCGCTCGACCTCCTCGACGCCGCCGGCGTCGTGACGTTCACCGATCTGGCGGAGTGGGACGCGCCGCGCCTCCAGCACCGCCTCGCCCTCGCGAACGCCAGCGCCCGCCGCGTCGGCGACGCCCCGCCCGTCGCCACGGTCGCCGCGTGGATCGCGCACGCGCGCCGCTCGACCCAGGCCGTCACGTCCCCTGCCCCCGTGGGCCGCTTCCCCGGCCTCCGCCGGCTCTACTACCGGTTCACGCGCCGCTGACGCCGTCGGCCACCAGCCGGTACTGGCGCGTCCCGCCCGGCGTCCCGCCCCCCCCGTACGTCCGCTCCACGAACAGGCCGGCGTCGCCGTCTTCGAGGAGGAGCACCGTCGAGGCGCGCGTGCCGTAATCGGGGCTGGCGATGAACACGGAGGAGAGCATCCGCTCCCGGTCCAGACCGACGCCCGTATCGGGGAGCTGGTCATCGGGGGCGCGGGCGTCGTCGTGGAGGAGGTCGAGCAGCGCGCCGGGGCTGGGGTCCGCGGGCGCCAGCAACCGCTCGAAGGCGTCGAGACCCCGGGACACCTTCGGCCACCGGACGCCGAGCGTGGCGTTCGAGAGGCCGTAGACGCCGGGCGCCAACGCCTCAGCGGCGGCGGTGTGGGTCGAGACGTAGTGGAGGGCGTCGCCGTCGTCCACGAGGAGGTTGAACGGGTTGTAGGCCGCGCGCTCGTCGAACACCGCGGCGGCGTACTCGGCCGCGGAGCGGCCGCTGCAGAGGAAGTCGCTGACGAGCTCGCCGCGCGAGCGGGCGTCCGGCCGGTGCGCGGGGAGGTCGCGGACGTTCGTGACGACGGCCCAGCGCCCGGCACCGCGCGCGCCCAGCCACGTCCCGCCCGCCTCGAGGTCGCGTCCGGCGACGACGCCGGGGCAGTCCGGCCACGGCGCGGCGGGCGCGGTCGGACGGCCGTAGACCTCGTCGCGGTTGCCCGCGAAGACGAGGCGGTAGCGCGGGTGGCGGCGGTAGGCGAAGAAGAGGACGCACATGGGCGGGGCGAGACGCTTCGACCCCGAAGGTAGCGGGCCTCACGGGCCTCGCGCCGGGTCGCCCGTCTCAGCGCACGACGGTCACCCGCGTCGTCGCCGTCTCGCCGCCGACGCGGAGGCAGGCGGTGTAGACGCCGGCCGCCGCGCGCTCAACCGGCGCGTCGAGGTCGTCCGGCAGTAGCCCTACGCGCCGAACTGCCGGAGGTGGTGGTCGGTGTGGCGGTGGGCGAGGTGCCCCCAGAGTCTCGCCGAGAGCGCCCCGAAGGTGGGGTGGGGCGAGAACGCGCCGGCCGGCCCTCGGTCGGCGAACGCCGCGAGGTGCGCACGGACGCGTGCCCGGTTGGCCTCGAAGCCCTCAGGCGACGAGGAGCGGAACACCGGGTGGGTGGGCGTGCGCCCGTGTGGCCACGGTACCCAGCGGATCACGACCGCGTTGATCGGGAAGAAGCGGAGCGGACCGCTCGGCGGCGGCGCCGCCACCTCCCCGAGCCCGACGCCCAGTTGGTCGCCGACGTGCGCCATCATCTGGGCGGCCGACATCGTGCCCCACCGACGAGGGCTGTCGGGCCGCACCGTGTCGAGGCGCCGGAGGAGGTCGCTGCGGGCGGCGGGGTCGAAGACGGTGGGCATGAGGGAGCGAGATGAAGACCCGTGCGGCGTCCCGTCCATGCTACGGTCTCGGACGGCGCCGGACAAGCCGGTCGGGTTCCGTTGGTGGGGGCCGATCTCTCGGTGCCGACCGCACCGCGCCCTGTCCGCGCTCCCCCGCCATTTCGAGAATCGGGGCTCGGCTGAGCATCACCGCGCCGTCTGAGGCGTAGACTCCGCCGTTCACCTCCCCCGCGATGCCCCCCTCTCCCACGAAGGCCCGGTCCACGACGCGGCTCGCCGACGTCCCCCTCCGCCACCTCCGCCGCGCCATCATCACGACGCTCCTGCTCGTGGTCGTGGTGGTCCTCTTCCTCGCGATGGTGTGGCGCGTGCTGATCGCCGCGTTCCTGGGCGTGGTGATCGGGATCTACCTGCGGCCGGTGTACCGCTGGCTCGCCGAGCGCTTCGGCCACAAGGCCCCCGCTGCGATCCTGACGCTCGTGGGACTCCTCGTGCCGGCGATCGCCATGCTCGTCTACGGCTACCTGGAGATCCGCGACGCGGCGGTCTACCTCAGCGAGAACGCGAGCGACATCGCCGCGCAGATCCAGGCCACGCTCGCCGGCCTCCCCTTCGGCACCCCCAGCCTCGCGGCGGTCGAGGGCGCACTGGTGCGCGCGGCGGAGTACGGCACGGGCGTGCCCGAGGGCGTCCAGAGCGCGCTGGGCGCCCTCACCGTGGCGGGCTCGGTGTTCCTCTTTACGGCCTTCTACGTCCTCACCGAGGCCGAGGCCATCATCGGGTGGATGCGTGACCGCGTGCCGCCCCACTACGCCGACCTCACGACGCGCCTGGAGACGCACGCCGAGGGGGTGCTCTACGGCGCCATCTACGCGACCGTCGTCTCGCAGTCGCTCAAGGCGCTGATGATGCTGGTCCTGCTCGTCGCGTTCGGCGTGCCGATCCCGTTCACGCTCGCGATCATCACGTTCGTGATCGGGTTCTTCCCCGTCGTGGGCACGTGGAGCGTGTACCTCCCGGCCGCCGGCTACCTCCTCGTGTTCCAAGACGCCCCGCTCCAGGCGATCGCCCTCGTCGTGCTCGGGTTCGTGGGGAGCACGATCGTGATCTCGCTCATCCTCCGCCCCAAGATGGCGGCCAAGCGCTCGCGCGTGCTCAACTTCTACTGGATGTTCCTCGGCCTCATCGCGGGCGTCTACACGTTCGGCGTGCCGGGCATCGTGCTCGGCCCGCTCGTGATCGGGCTCCTCAAGGCCCTCGTGGACGTCGTGACGCACGAGGAGAGCTGGCCGCGCCCGCCTGCGCCCGACGACGACCCGGAGGACGAGGAGCCGGAGATCGAGGAGGACGGCGGGGCCGAGCTGTTCACCGAGGAGCACCTCCGCGACGGCACGCCGCTGGAGAGCCCCGTCGAGGACGACTAGCGGCCGAGCCAGGCCGGGTAGAGCGCGGGGCGGCGGTCGCGGAGGAACAGCCGCCGCGCGTGCGAGCGAGCCGCCTCGTCGAGGTCGAGGTCCGCGATGAGGACCTCCTCGGTGCCGCTCCCCGCGCGCGCGATGACACGGCCGTCAGGTGCGCAGACGAACGACTCCCCCGCGAAGTGCAGCCGCTCCTCCGGGCCCACGCGGTTGACGAGCGCCGCGAAGTAGCCGTTCTGGAAGGCGGCCACCTGGAGCTCGGCCTCGTAGAGCCCGTCGGGCCACTCCCCCACCGTCCCGGCCTGCGGCACGACGACGAGGTCGGCGCCGTCGAGGGCGAGGCTCCGCATGTACTCCGGGAAGTGGCGGTCGTAGCAGATCGCCACGCCGAGGCGGCCGGCGGCGGTGTCGTAGACCGGCGCGCCCCCGTCGCCGGGGGCGTAGTAGTCCCGCTCGTGGAAGCCCTCGTAGTCGGTGATGTGGACCATCCGGGTGACGCCGAGGAGACGCCCGTCGGCGTCGATCACCGGCGAGCTGTCGAAGGTCCGGCCCCCGTCGCGCTCGAACAGGTTGAGGACGATCACGACGCCGAGGTCTCGGGCCAGCGCCGCGAAGGCGTCGGTCGTGGGGCCCGGGATGGGCTCGGCGCGGGCGAGCGTCTCGGGTGTGGCGTGGCGCTGCGGGTAGAACGGCTCGAACGCCAGCTCGGCAAACGCGACGAGGTCCGCCCCGCGCGAGGCGGCCTCCTGCACGGCGGCGAGGCCGCGCTGCCGGTTGGCGTCGCGGTCGCCGGTGGCGGGCTGCTGGACGAGGGCGAGGCGCATGCGTCACGACGGCTTGCGGGCGACGGCGAGGAGGTGTGCGCTGGCGCCCCGGATGGAGGGTTCTGCCTCGAGGGCCTGGGCGACGCGCAGGAGGTCGGCGCGGCGGCGCTCGTTGGCCCAGCGCGCCTCGAAATCGTCGAACAGCCAGCCGGGCCCTTCGATCCCGAACACCTCCCCTTCGGCGAGCCCGGCCGTGGCGACCTCGGCGGCGAGCTCGTCGGGTCGGTGGAAGTAGGCGGTCGTGAAGTAGTCGGGGTGGCCGGCGTCGTTGCGGTGCTCGCCGGTCGCGAGGTCGCGCGCCACGATGGGCCCGAAGGCGGGGTCGGCGAAGAGGTCGCGGGCGAGGCCGTCGAGGGCGGAGGCGAACCGCGAGATGGCGGCGGCGAAGAGCCACCCGCCGGGCCGGAGGACGCGGGCCGCCTCGGCGAGCGCCGCCGCGCGGCCGGCGGCCTCGGGGAGGTGGTAGAGCGGCCCCAGCAGGAGCACGACCTCGGCCGAGGCGTCGCCCCGGTCCAGCCGCCGCGCGTCGCCGACGGCGAGGCTGGCGAGGGGCGCCGCCGCCGCCGCGTTCACCCGCTCGGCGTGCGCCACGTGCCGGGGCACGAGGTCCACGAGGTGCACCGCGTAGCCCAGCGACGCCAGCCAGAAGGCGTACGCGCCGCCGCCGCCGCCGACGTCGAGCACCGTGGCCGGGGCCGGCGGCGCGTGGCGGCGGATGAGCTCGCGGGTCCGCGCCGCTTCGAGCTGGGAGGCGCCCCGCTGGAGGCGCGCCGGCTCGTCCGCGGCGGCGTAGTGCGCGATCACGTCGGAGAGCGGGTCGGACGCGGGCGGCATGGCGGCGCGGGCTAGGCGACGACCTCGCCGTAGAGCAGCGCGTGGTCCGAGTGGCGCTCGATCCAGTCCCCCTTCTGCGCGTCGGTCCCCTCCTCGGGCCAGCCGCGCACGGCGACCTCGGCCCCGCCGAAGGGCGCGAACTGGAGGTGGTCCGAAGCGAACACGTGGTCGAGGTCGCTGGGGTCGTAGGAGCTGCCGGGCCCGTTCCACCACGTCGCGTCGGCGCTCTTCGAGAGCAGTCGCATCCCCTTGCGGTCGAAGCGGCGGCGGTAGCGCTCGATCTCCTCGGCGCCAGAGAGGTCCTTGTCCGAGTACGTGAGGTTCATCCCCATGGTGTTGAAGTCGCCCACGGCGATGAAGTTGGCGCTGCCGTCGACCGCGTTGTCGAGGGCGCGCTTGAGGCCGAGGACGTGCCCGATCATGTCGTCGCGGAGGCCGCACGAGCGGGGGTCGCTGGCGCTCTTGAGGTGGACGAAGAGGAGGGAGTAGAACGCGTCGTCGATGGTGAGCGTGACGAGGGCGCCGGGGCGGAGCGTGGGCAGCTTGCTCTTGAGCTCGTGCCGCTGCGTGATGAAGGCGACGAGCGAGCGGCGCACCCCGATCAGGATCTCCATGTCGCCGAGGTCCTCGGTCACGAAGATGTTGTGGCTCGGCATGAGCTCGACGAAGTGGGCGAACACCTCGCCCCCCTCCACCTCGTAGACGGCGAAGACGTCGGGGTCTTGGGCGCTGAGGAACGCGATGTTCTCCTCGGCCCGCGCCCGGTCGTTCTTGAAGTGCTCGACGTTCCAGGACGCGAAGGAAAAGACGGTAGCCATGACGCTGTTGATTAATGAGATGGCCCTAGATACCCACCCCGCGCCGACGCGTCAAGCCGGAGCGGCAGTGTATCCTGCACCGCCCGTCCTCGTGTCCCATGCCTGCCCGCCCACCCTTCGTGTACCGCGCCCTGGTGGGGCTCGTCCGCTTCGTCGTCCGCGTCTTCTTCGGCGAAGTGGCGGTCGAGGGCCGCGAGCACGTCCCGCGCGACCGCGGCGGGCTCCTCGTGGCGTGGCACCCCAACGGGCTCATCGACCCGGCGCTGATCCTCGCCACCTTCCCCGGCCGCATCGTCTTCGGCGCGCGCGACGGGCTCCTGCGCTGGCCCCTCCTCGGCCGCCTCTTCCGGGCGCTCGGCACCGTCCCCATCTACCGCCCCTCGGACACGGCCGGGATGACCGACGAGGCCCGGCGCGCCCTCAACGCCCGCAGCCTCGACGCCCTCGCGGCCGAGCTCGCCGCGGGCTCGTTCGCCGCCCTCTTCCCGGAGGGCCGGAGCCACGACCTCCCCCACGTGGCCGAGCTCAAGACGGGCGCGGCCCGGCTCTTCCACCGCGCCTCCGCGCTCGCGGACGAGGGCCCGCGCCCCGCCATCGTCCCCGTCGGCCTCCACTACGACCGGAAGGACCTCTTCCTCTCCGACGTCCTCGTCGCCTACCACCCGCCGCTCGACCTCCCACCCGACCTCCTCCTCCACCCAGGCGAGACCGACGACGAGGCCCACGAGCGCGCGCGCCGCCTCACCGACGCCATCGAGCACGCCCTCGTCCACGTCGTCCGCGCCACGGACGACTGGCACCTCCACACGCTGATGCACCGGGCGCGCACGCTGCTCCGGGCCGAGGCCGCCGCCCGCACGGGCGCCCGCCCCGACCGCGACTCCGTCGCCGAGCGGGCCCTCGGCTTCGCCCAGGTCTGGCACGGCTACCGGGTCCGCCGCGAGACGCACGCCGACGAGATCGAGCCGCTCCGGGCCGACCTCACGCGCTACCACCGCCTCCTCCGCGCCCTCCGCCTGGAGGACGCCGACCTCGACGACGCGCCCCGCCGGAGCGGGCTGGCCGCCCTCGCCGGGCTGACGCTCCGCGCCCTCGCCGTCTTCGTCCTCCTGCCCCCGCTCCTCCTCGTCGGCTACGTCGTCAACGGCCCCGTGCACCTCCTCATGCGGGCGGCGGCCCGCCGCTTCTCGACGGCGCCGAAGGACGTCGCCACGGTCAAGATCCTCGTCGGCTTCCTGCTCTACCCCCTCGCCTGGCTCGGCGTGGGCGTGGCGACGGCGCTGCTCTGGCCCCGTCTCCACGCCCTCGTGCCGGCGCTCCCCGACCTCCCGCTCCTCGCCGGGCTCGTGGCCGCCCTCCTCGCGTTCGCGAGCGGCGTGCTCGTCGTCAACTACGTCGCGCTCGCGCGGGAGACGGCCCGGGCCGTCCGGGCGCGGCTCGCGCACCGCCGCCGCCGCGACGTGGTGGCGGCGCTCCGGCGGACGCGCGCCGATCTCCACGACCGGTTCGTCGCGCTCGGCGAGGGGCTCGACCTCCCAGACGACGTGACCGACCTCGGCGTGGCGGCGGGCGACGGCTAGCGGACAACCCGGGCAGCCGGGGGAGGAGCCGCCTTGCATCCCGGGGGCGTCCTCCCTATGCTCGACTCGCTCCCGCCACGAACCCCGCCCTTTGCTCGCCGCCTGGAGCCTCGCCATGCGCCTCCTACCTCTTGCTGCCGTCGCTCTCGGCGTGGCGGTCCTCGGCCTCGCCACTCCCCTCGCGGCGGCCCAGACGGGCGCGGAGGGCGCCGCCCGCACCCACCCCTTCTTCCCCGACCACGGCACCCTCAACGCCCTCGTCCTCTTCGTCCAGCACCGCGACGACGCCTTCGAGGACTGCCACGACCGCACGCGGGTCGTCGAGGAGGACGGCCGGATGTTCCACCCCCAGATCGACGACGCGGTCTGTCATTCGGGGCCGGACGTGCCCGAGGCCACGTCGTGGACCGACGACGAGGCGACGGAGTGGCCGGTCTACTGGAGCACCGGCGAGGCGGGCCCCCGCCTCCCGCAGTACGCCGCCGACGGGTGGCTCGCGCCGCCGGGGACCCCGCCGAGCGGCTACGCCGAGGGCTCACTCAGCCAGTACTACCACCTCAACTCCGGCGGCCGGTTCGAGCTCCACGGCTACGTCTACCCCGAGGTCTACATCCCCCAGCACGACCGCGCGACGTACAGGGACCACCCCCAGCCCTTCGCCAACGGCGGCCTCCGCCTCTCGCACGAGATCCTCTCCTCGCCGGGGATCCAGGCCTTCGTCGAGGCCATCCCCGACGCGCATCTCGTGTTCGACCGCTACCGGAACGGGACGAACCTCACGCTGGAGGACCTCGGCGACGACGCCCGCGACGGCCTCTTCGACCTCATCGTGATGGTGTTCCGGTCCAACCGGCCGTGCCGCGTGGGGACGTACGTCGGGCGGGGGGGCCGGTGCCTCCAGCCGACGGCCAGCGGGTCGTCCTCGCTCGGGTCCGACAAGGTCTACCTCGTGGCCAACGGGTTCGCGCCGTCGCCCCTGTTCCTCGGCGGCCTCGAGGTCGTGGACAACTTCCGGACCGGCTCCGGCGTGTGGTCGGCCGGCGGCGACGCCCGGACGGCGGTGACGCTGACGGCGCACGAGATCGGGCACCGCCAGCTCTACTACCAGCACAGCGACGAGAACTCGT
>JAWWCA010000105.1:0-12753 GCA_033720695.1 Rubricoccaceae bacterium | reverse complement strand
CCCAGCTCCTGGCGTTCTCGACGAGCTCGAGCGGCGCGACGCTGCCGGTGACGATGGAGATGTGTGAGAAGAAGCTGGGCGTTTCCGAGGAGGTCTCGTCGTTCGTGCTGCCGCTCGGCGCCACGGTCAACATGGACGGGACGGCGCTCTACCAGGCCGTCGCCACGGTGTTCATCGCGCAGACGCTCGGGATGGGGCTCGGGGTCGGCGCGCAGCTCACGATCGTGCTCACGGCCGTGCTCGCCTCCATCGGGACGGCCGCCGTCCCGGGCGCCGGCATCATCATGCTCGTGATCATCCTGGAGGCCGTGGGCGTCCCGAGCGCCGGGATCGCGCTGATCCTCGGCGTCGACCGCATCCTCGACATGTGCCGCACCGTCACGAACGTGACCGGCGACGCCACCGTCGCCACGGTCGTGGCCGCAAGCGAGGGGCAGCTCGGGAGCCCCGACTTCTCCGGGGCCCGGGACCGGATCCGACTGACGGCAGGGTGAGCCCAATGACTCCACCGACGAGCCGGCGCCGTGCTCCCCGCACCGCCACGGCGGCCCTCCTCCTGGCGCTGGTGGGCGCCGGCCTTCCCGCGGCCGGGCAGACGTACGGCCCGCAGGCCGACGCCGGCGCGCGGGCCGACACCGCCGCGGCTGTGTTCGATGCCCGGGTGCCGCCCTACGGCCCCATGCTCGTCTCGACCGACGCGGGGCGGGCCCTCCTGGACGAGGGGCGCGCGGCGATGATCGCTTTCCGCCTCGACGAGGCCGAGGCCCTCTTCCGCCGCCTCGACGCCGCCGAGCCCGCCAGCCCGGCCGGCCGCTACCACCTCGCCACGCTCGCGCTCTGGCGCGCGCTCATGAACGAGCGCGAGCCCTACTACGGCCGCTTCTTCGCCGCCGCCGACACCCTCGACGACCGCCTCGACGGCCTCCCCGACTCGCCCTGGGCGACCCACTTCGAGGCCGAGGTGGCCTTCCAGCGGGCCGTCGTCTACGCCAAGCAGGAGCGCTACCCCAAGGCCGGGCTCGCCCTCCGCGCCGCCTACGGGCGCTATGAGGCCAATCTCCGCCGCCACCCCGAGTTCTGGGAGTCATACAAGGGGATGGGCCTCTGCCACGTCGCCGTGGGCTCGGTGCCGCGGGCGTACCGGTGGATCCTCAGCGTGTTCGGGTTCGGCGGCACGGTGCAGGAGGGGATGGAGGAGCTGACGACGGCGCTCCACCGCAGCGCCTACAGCCGGGAGGAGGCCGCCCTCTACCTCGCCGTCGTGGATGCCATCCTGAACGAGGGGAAGGCCGGCGCCATCCGCCACGTCGCGGCCCTCCACGCCGCCTATCCCGAGAGCCCGATGCCCGCGTACCTCCACGCGTTTCTCCTCCTCGGGGAGCGCCAGGCCGAGGCCGCCGAGGCCGCCCTCCGCGACGCCGTCGCCCACCAGGCTGCCGCCGGCGTCGACGCCATCCCGTACGTGGACTACTACCTCGGCGAGGCGCTCTTCCGCCAGAACCGGTTCGAGGAGGCCCTCCCTCGGTTCGAGGCCTACGCCCGGAGCTACCGCGGCCACGCCCTCCTCGCCTCGGCCCACCTCCACGCCGGCCTCGCCCGCGAGATGACCGGCGACCGGGACGGCGCCGTCGCCCACTACCGCCGCGTCCAGGCCGGCCGCGACTACGACTCCGACCGCTCCGCCCGGCGCCGCGCCGCGCAGCTCCTCGAACGGCCGATGAGCGACAGCGAGCGAACGCTGCTCCTGGGCCAGAACGACTACGACGCCGGCCGCTACCGCGCGGCCGTGCGCACCCTCCAGCCGGTCCTCGGCGACCCCGACGCCGAGGCTGCGCACCGCGCCGAGGCGGCCTACCGCTCCGGCCGCGCCTTCCAGGCCCTCGGCGAGAGCGAGGAGGCCCTTCGCCACTACCGCGTCGCCGCCTCCAACCCCGGCGACCCCCTCGCGAAGTGGGGGCCGTGGAGCCAGTACCACATCGGGGAGGTGCACGAGGAGATGGGCGACGCCGAGGCCGCCCGCCGCGCCTACCGGGCCGTCCTCGACAACGAGGACGAGTTCGACTACCACAAGGCGCTCGAACAGCGCGCCCGCACCGCCCTCGGCCGCCTCTGACCCAGCGGCGGGGACGCCGCGATCCCTTGCCTGCGGGTGGGGACGCCGCTAGGTTCCCGCCCCAAACCCTCGACCCATGCGCGCTCCCCTCCGACCCGCTCTCGTTCTACTGGCCCTCCTCGTCGCCGCCGGCCCCACGCGGGGGCAGCAGCCGCTGGAGCGCTCGGAGCACCCGGCCTTCCAGTGCCGCCTCCCGATGCCTGCGCCGGGGGCGAGCGGGAGCCCCGTGGGGCACGCGTTCGCGCCGAACGCGTTGGCCCGGGGCCGGGGAGAGGCGGCGGCCGACATCCGGGTGACCTACGACGGCTTCTCGGACGACGCCCAGGCGGCGTTCCAGGCCGCCGTGGACGTGTGGGCTGAGCACATCACCTCGCCCGTGCCCATCCGGATCAACGCCCGCTGCACCGACCTCGGCGGCAACCTCCTCGGCAGCGCCGGCCCCTTCCTCGTCCGCAACTTCGGCGGGGCGCCCGTCGCCAACACCTGGTACCCCTACGCCCTCGCCGACGCCCTCTCCGGGCGGGACCTCGACGCCTCCCGCGTCGACATCCAGGCCGACTTCAACTCTGGCTTCGACCGCTGGTACCTGGGCACCGACGGCCAGGGGCCGGGCGACCAGGTTGAGCTCTTCACCGTGGTCCTCCACGAGCTCGGGCACGGCCTCGGGTTCATCGGCTCGGCCGCGGTCGAGAACGGGATGGGGAGCTTCGGGCTGGAGCAGGACCCCAGCACCCCCTTCGTCTTCGACCGGTTCGCCGAGGACGCCCAGGGCCGCTCGCTCCTCAACCAGAGCGTCTACCCCCAGCCTTCGGCGGCGCTGGCCGACGTGCTCACCGACCGGGTGTTCTTCGGTGGCAGCGCGGTCGAGGCCGTCTACGGGCAGCCCGCCCCGCTCTTCGCCCCGCCCTCCTGGAACGCGGGCTCCTCGTTCTCCCACTTCGACGAGACCCTCTTCCCGCCGAGCGAGCCCGACGGCCTGATGACGCCGCTCATCGCGCCGGGGGAGAAGAAGGAGAGCCCGGGGCCGCTGCTCTGCGCCGCGCTCCAGGACCTCGGCTGGGGGCTCTCGCCCGCGTGTGACGCGCTCGTCACCGGCGGGGGCATCGCGGGAGGCGTCTCCGACCGGGCGCCCGCGTCAGGCACGGCGTTCAGCGGGAGGGCCGGCTCGTGCGCCGGCAGCTCGTCCGGGCCGCCGGCCAGCGAGCCGTTCGCGCTTGAGATCGTCGAGGGCAACCCGTTCCGCGGCGAGACGGCCGTGGGCCTCACGGTGCGCGACGCCCAGCGCGTCCAGGCCTGGCTCGTGGACGCCGCCGGGCGCCGTCTCACGACCCTCTTTGAGGGGACGCTTTTCGACGGGGAGACGACCTTCATCGACGTTGACGGGACGGACCTCCCGGCCGGCGTCTACTTCGTCTACGTCGTCGGCGAGACGTTCTCGGAGACGGCCACGGTGACGAACCTCCGCTAGGGTGGGGGAGGAGACTCCCCCGTCCGGAGGGGGACGAGGGAGGACGATCTCGTGCTCCGAGCCGTGCGCCGTTGCATCGCTGGGGCGCGGTGTCTATCCTAGGCGCCCGCCAGTTACCCGTTGTTCCTCCTCGGCTTTTGCCCGGAGCGCCTCTTCATGAGCGACACCCCCGACGCCCCGACGCTGACGCTGGCGCCCCCGCCCGCCCGCCGGCTCGAGGCGCTGTGGGGGCTCTTCGGCGGCACTCGGCCCGGTTCGGCCCTCCCGGTCCGGCTCTTCCTGCGGGGTCTCGGAGCGGTCTACCTCTTCGCTTTTCTGCCCTGGGCCGTCCAGATCCTCGGCGTCATCGGGAGCGAGGGGGTCGAGCCGGCAGGTACCTTTCTGCAGACGGTCTACGCGGCTGAGGGGCTGGCCGGCGTCCTCCACTACCCCTCGCTCGCCTGGATCTCGTCGAGCGACGCGGTCCTCCAGGCGATCCCCATCGCGGGGATCGCCCTCGCGCTGCTGCTGGTCGTCGGCTACACGAACACCCTCGTGCTCGGGTCGCTCTGGGCGCTGTACCTCTCCATCGTCACCATCAGCGGCGACTACGGGCTCTACGGGTGGTCGGCCACGCTGCTGGAGGCGGGGCTCCTCGGGCTCCTGCTCGTGCCGCTCCGCCTCACCTGGCGGAGCACCCCGGTGCAGGCGCCGCCGCGCCTCGTGGTGTGGGCGGCCTGGTGGCTCATCTTCCGGCTCTGGTTCTCGATGGGGGTCGTGAAGTTCTACGACGGCGACCCGGCCTGGCTGCGGCTGACGTTCCTCTCCCACTTCTACCCCAACCAGCCCCTCCCGACGCCGGGGGCGTGGCTGCTCGCGCAGCTGCCGATGGGGGTCCACAAGGCGGCGGCTCTCGTCGTCGCCGTGGTGGAGCTGGCCGTCCCCTTCCTCATCTTCTGGAACCGGAAGACCCGGCTGGCGGCGGCGCTGATCTTCGCCGCGACATCGGGGTTCCTGTTTGTTTCGGGGCACTACGCGTTCTTCCACCTCCTCGTGCTCCTGCTCTGTGTGCTGCTGCTCGACGCGGGCCACCTGCACCGCCTGCGTTCCTGGTTGCGCGCCCCGAAGGAGGCGCCCCCGCGCCCGCGGGCCGTCCGCCTCGCCAACGCTGGGGCCGTCCCGATCCTGCTGTTGGGCGCCTTCTACCTCGCCGCCTTGTTTCTTCCCGGCGGGCGCGGGCCGTTCAACCACCTCAACTACCGCGTCTTTGACCCCGTGGTGCTGGAGAAGACCTCGGGGCTCCCGCTTCAGGGCGTGGCGGTGGGGCTCCTCCAGACCTCGGCGCGGTTCTACCTCGTCAACCCCATCGGGGAGTTCAAGCGCATCCCGAGGATCCGCTACGAGGTCGTCTTCGAGGGGAGCCTGGACGGGGAGACCTGGCTCCCGTACGGCTTCCACGACAAGCCCGACGATGTGGACGACGCGCCCGCCTGGACGGCGCCGTACATGGATCACCTCGGGACGCAGCTGTACTACGAGGCCCAGGGGCTCTACTTCTACCGGTTCGATCGCCGGAGCGACTACGACGAGGGCCGGCCGCCGCGGCTCCTCGCCCTCGCCGAGCGACTCCGGCAGGGCTCCCCCGCCGTGCTCCGCCTCCTCGACGAGGACCCCTTTGAGGGGCGCCCGCCGGCGTTCGTCCGGTGCAGCCTCTACCGATTCGGGTTCACCGACCTTGGGACGCTCCGCCGGGAGGGGGCGTGGTGGTGGCGGGAGTTCGAACAGCTCCTCCTGACCAACCACCCGGAGGGCGGCGCGTCGTGGCACGGCCCGCTGCTCGAACCGCCCCTCAACGGGCGGGTGCAGACGAACCTCTTCGACGGGCAGCGCCAGGGCGCTCAGGAGCGTCCCCGCAGGAGGCCCTGAACGCCAGAGTCCCGACCCCAGGCAGGGGACGGGACTCTCGTACGCCCGACAGGATTCGAACCTGTGACCTCCAGAACCGGAATCTGGCGCTCTATCCAGCTGAGCTACGGGCGCGGGCGTCGGCCAAGATAGGGGAGCCGCCGAGGCCTGGGCAATCCGGACGCGCGGATTAACCGTGAACGGTGAACCGACAGGGCCGGCGGCGCGTCTGGCCCCTCTCCCTCCGTGGGCTTTCCGGTCCCTCGCCTCCGCACTCCCGTATGCCTGTCACGATCGCCGCCGTCGAAGAGGGCTCGCTCGCCGAGTCGCTGGGCTGGCGGCCCGGCGACCAGGTCGTCGCCGTCAACGGCGAGGTCGTCGAGGACGTGCTCGACCTCCGGTTCAAGGCGGCCGAGGAGGCGCTGGAGCTGAAGGTCCGGCTTCAAGGATCGCTGGAGGTGCAGCGCATCGAGAAGGGGTACGACGAGGGCTTCGGCGCCGAGTTCGAGGAGTTCCGCATCAAGACCTGCGGGGACGACTGCGTGTTCTGCTTCGTCGACCAGAACCCCGTCGGCCTCCGCGACACCCTCTACTTCCGCGACGGCGACTTCCGCCTCTCGTTCCTCTACGGCAACTACGTCACCGTCACGAACCTCCGCGAGCGCGACCTGGCGCGGATCGTCGAGCAGCGGCTGAGCCCGCTCTACATCTCGGTCCACTGCACCGACGACGCCATCCGCCGCGCCATGATGGGGCACCGGACGGCCGACCGGCAGGCCGAGAAGCTCCGGTTCTTCCACGCCCACGGCATCGAGATGCACGCGCAGATCGTCCTCGTGCCCGGGTTCAACGACGGCGGCGCCCTGGCCCAGACGGTCCTCGACCTCTACCGCCTCCACGAGCAGCTCTTCTCCGTTTCCATCGTGCCCGTCGGCCTGACGCGGCACCGGCGGGAGCTGACGGAGCTCCGGACCGTCGCGCCCGCCGAGGCGCAGCAGCTCGTCCGCCTCGTCCGGCGCTGGCAGTCGTTCTTCCGGGCCCGCATCGGCCGGGGCTTCGTGTACCTCTCCGACGAGATGTACCTCCTCGCGGGCGAGGACTTCCCCCACGAGGACGACTACGACGGCTACCCGCTCATGGAGAACGGGGTCGGGATGTGCCGCGACTTCCTCAACGAGCTGGCCTTCCAGGCCGAGCACCTACCCGCCGCCCTCGACGGGCCACGGCGGCTCACGCTCGCGACCGGCACGCTCGCGGCCCCGCTCCTCGACGACCGCGTCCGCCCCGTTCTCGAACAGGTCGACGGCCTCGACGTGGACGTGGTCCCGTGCGAGAACCGGCTCTTCGGCGACTCGGTCACCGTCAGCGGTCTCCTCGGCTACGGCTCCTTCTGGCGGGCGCTCAAGCCGCTGAAGGACGCCGGCCGCCTCGGCAGCCGCGTGCTCCTCCCGCCCGACAGCGTCAACTTCGAGGGGAAGTTCCTCGACGAGAAACCGGGACGGGCCACGCCCGACGACCTCGGCGCCGCCCTCGGGGTGCCGGTCGAGGTGTTCGCCGGCGACTGGGTGGACGTGGTGGAGCGGCTGCAGGCGCCGGCCGCGACCCTCGCCGCCTGAGCCGGCGCCGCGACGGATCGGGGGAGGTAAAGGGCGCCGTGCCCCCCGACGACACCCGACCCGTAGCCGCCCCTTCGTAGCTTCGTGATCCCCACGTCCCCGGCCACGTGACCGACCCCGTTCGCCCCTCCGACCCCCCGCGCTCCGACCTGCTGGACGCGACCCCGCCCGGACCGGTGACCCCGCGCCCGAGCGCCTACCCCACGCTCCGCGACGCCTGGCCCGACGCCCGCCCGTTCACGCTCGACGGGTGGCTGGAGCGCAACGGGTTCTCGCCGGGCTGGACGGCCCTCCTCGTGGCGGTCCTCGCCTTCTTCGCCTACCAGCTCGCCGGCACCGTCGTCGCGGCCGTGGGCGTGGTGGTGCAGCTGGCCGGGAGCGACGAGCCGCCGGACCCCGAGGCCATCCTCGAGATGATCTCGAGCGACGCCGCGCTGCTCCTGGCGAGCAACGCCCTCGGCCAGCTCCTCGGGTTCGGCTTCATCGTGTGGCTCGTCGTCCGGCTGCACACCCGGGAGCGCGCGCCCTTCCTGCGCCTCCGCGCCCCCGACGTCCCCGGCCTCGGGTGGTCCGTCCTCGGCTGGGTGGCGCTCTACCCCGGTCTCCTCTGGCTCGGCCACCTCAACCAGTTCCTCCCCCAGCCGACGTGGCTGAGCGAGCTGGAGGAGATGCAGACCGAGCTCCTGGAGACGGCCCTCCTGCAGTCCGACCTCGGCGCGCCGTTCCTCCTCCTCACGATGGCCCTCACGCCCGCGATTTTCGAGGAGCTGCTGTTCCGGGGGTACCTCCAGCGGCAGGTCGAGCGCCGGCTGGGGTGGATCTGGAGCATCGTCGCCGTGGGCCTCTTCTTCGGGCTCTACCACCTCCGCCTCACGCAGGTCCTCCCGCTCGGGCTCCTCGGCGCCTACCTCGGCTACATCACGTGGGCCACGGGGAGCCTCTACGCGGCCATGGCCGTACACCTCCTCAACAACGGCTTCGCCGTGCTCGTCGGCGTCTACGCCCGCAACGCCCCCGACCTCGACGCCGAGGCCCTCGAGAGCGCGACGGTGCCGTGGTATCTTGGCGTGGTGAGCCTCCTGGCTGCGGCCGGCGTCCTCGTCCTCCTTCGGAGACGGCGCGAGGCCGTCGTGGGGGAGGCCCCCGACGCCGTCCCGGCGGCGCCCGAGCCGGCCACGCCGCCCCTCCTCTCTGACCCTGCCCCTCCCCCCGACGCATGAGCGACCCCACGACCTACGAAGGCTGGATCTCCATCTTCTCCTGCGGCACCGACTTCGAGGCCGACCTCGTCCGGGACCGCCTCGGCGAGGCCGAGATCCCCGCCGTCGTCCTCACCCAGCGCGACCACGCGTTCAACCTCAACGTCGGCGACATGTCGCCCGTCCACGTGATGGTCCCGCCCGACCACGAGGCCGCGGCCCGCGAGGTCGTCGAGCAGGCGCCGCTGTCGGACGCCGAGCTGGAGGAGGCGGCGATGTCCGCCGACCTCTACGCGCCCGACGCCTACGACCCACGGACCGAGGCCGCCCTCGACTCCGGCATCGAGGACATCTCGTTCGACGTCCCCGACGAGGACGACGACGAGGAGGCGAACGGTTGACGGTCCGCCCGTTCAGATGGACGAGGCCCGGCGTCGCTGGCCGGCGTCGACCGTGAACCCCCAGCCGTCGACCGGCATGTCCAACCTCGTCCAGCGCGTCCTCACGGCGCTCCTCGCCGCGCCCATCGCGCTGGGGCTGCTGTGGGTGGGGGGGCTGGCGTTCGCCGTGTTCCTGGCCGGGGTCGCCGTGGTGGCCCAGGCCGAGGTGTACGGGCTGCTCCGGGCGAGCGGGACGCGGCCGCTCGCGGCGATCGGGCTCGGGCTCGGCGCCCTCGCCGTGCTCCGCCCGCTCGTGCCGCTGGCCGAGACGCTCCTCGTCGTGGGCGCCGTGCTCGTGCTGTTCGCGGCGCTGCCGGGGCGGCGCGAGCAGCCGCTCCTCGACGTGGCCGGGACCCTCTTCGGGGTGTTCTACCCGCCGCTCCTGCTCTCCTTCGGCGTCGTGCTCCGCGAGGCCGAGGGGCCCTTCCTCGACCCGCTCGACGGCTTCTGGCTCACGGCCGCCGTCATGGTGAGCGTGTGGGGCGCCGACACGTTCGCCTACTTCGCAGGGCGGCTCCTGGGGCGGCATGCGCTGTTCCCCCGCATCTCCCCGAAGAAGACGTGGGAGGGGGCCGCGGGCGGGCTCGTCGGCGCCTTCGCCGTTGTGGCCGGCTTCAAGCTGGCCGCGCTCGACGTGCTGGGGTGGGGCGACGTCGCTGCCCTGGCGCTGTGCGCGGGCGTGGCGGGGCCCCTCGGCGACCTCGCCGAGAGCCTGTTCAAGCGCTCCGCTGGCGTGAAGGACTCCGCGACCTGGATCCCCGGCCACGGCGGCATGCTCGACCGCCTCGACGCCGCCGCGGTGGCCGTCCCCCTCGCGGCGCTCTACCTCGACCGGATCGCGGGCCTGTTCTGAGACGGGAGGGGGGGAGGGCGCGGTCCGTCCGCTCCCCGCCGTGTCGGAACGGTGGCACCGGGGGGCCGGTATATTCCCGCCAACCCGCCGTCGCCATGCTGAACACGCTGTCCCGGCGCCGCGCGCAGCCGCGCCGCTTCTCCTACGAGCCCCGGTTCTACGACCCGAAGAAGGACGAGCGCCTGAAGCGCCGCATGCGCGTCGAGCGCAACCGCGCGCGCCCCAAGACCAAGCAGCCACATTTCATCGCCGTCGGCCTCGGCCTCGTCGCGGCGCTCTACCTCTACCTCAACATCGACGAGGTCGTCGCAGGCGCCGCCGCCCTCGGCGGGGCGCTCTTCGGCGGCTGAGCCCGCCCCGCCCGCGCCGCGTGCCCCCGACGTCCACCCCCCCCGATCCGCATGCGGCCCCGCCGGCCTCCGACGGGCTCGTCCGCGTGATGCCCGAGGTCCTCGCCAGCAAGATCGCGGCGGGGGAGGTGGTCCAGCGCCCGGCGAGCGTGGCCAAGGAGCTCATCGAGAACGCGCTCGACGCGGGCGCCTCGGCGGTGAGCCTCGTCCTCCGGAAGGCCGGCAGCGAGCTCGTCCAGGTCGTCGACGACGGGTGCGGGATGGGGCCGCAGGACGCCCTCGCCTGCTTCGGCCGCCACGCCACGAGCAAGCTCCGCCGGATCGAGGACCTCGAGCGCCTCGCCACGCTCGGTTTCCGGGGCGAGGCCCTCGCCTCGATCGCCGCCGTGGCGCAGGTGGAGCTCAAGACCCGCCGTGTGGGCGACGACGTGGGGATGGCCGTCCGCGTCGAGGGCGGGCACGTCGTGGAGCAGCGGCCGTGCGCGGCACCGCCCGGCACCTCGCTCGCCGTCCGCAACCTCTTCTTCAACGTGCCGGCGCGGCGCAACTTCCTCAAGACGCCCGCGACGGAGTTCAAGCACCTCGTCGAGACGTTCCAGACGCAGGCGCTCTCGAACCCCGCCGTCGCCTTCACGCTCGTCCACGACGACCAGGAGGTGTACCGGCTGCCGGCCCCCCCCGAGGGCGCCTCGTTTGAGGAGGCCCTCGCCGGCCGCATCGCCGACCTCCTCGGCGCCCAGGACCGCGACGGCCTCGTGCCCGTCGCCGAGACGACGAGCTACCTCTCGGTGCGGGGGTACGTGGGGCGGCCCGAGACGGCCAAGCGCAGCCGCGGCGACCAGTTCACGTTCGTCAACGGCCGCGTCGTCAAGAGCCGCGCGCTCGACCACGCCGTGGCCGCGGCCTACGGTGCGCTCCTCCCCGAAGGGCGGCACCCCTTCTTCGCCCTCTTCCTCCAGGTCGACGCCCGCCACGTCGACGTCAACGTGCATCCCACGAAGACGGAGGTGAAGTTCGACGACGAGCGCGGCGTCTACGGCTTCATCCGCGCCGTCGTCAAGAAGGGGCTGGCCGAGGCCGACCTCGCGCTCGCCTTCGAGCCGGCGCCCGGCGAGGCGCTGCCCCGCGCGACGCTCCCGGGCACCGCCGCCCCACCCGCGCTCCCGCCGCTCCCCGACGTGGCGCCCGCCGTTCCGGGGCCGCTGCCCCAGGCGCGCCCGGCGCAGCCGCAGGCGGAGCGTGGAGCCCCCGGCGGCGGGACCCTCGGGGACGGCGCCCTCGACCACGCTGCCCTCCGCGCCGAGCCGCCGCCGGCCGGGCCGCCGCTCTCAGGCCCGATCCCGTCCCGCCTCCTCCCGGACCCCGACGGGGAGGTGCCCGAGGGCGTCCCGTCGGGCGAGCGCACGATCTGGCAGCTCCACAACCGCTACCTCCTCACCCCCATCGCCACGGGGCTCCTCCTCCTCGACCAGCAGGCGGCCCACGAGCGCATCCTCTACGAGCGCGCCCTCACGGCGATGGAGGGGGGGATGGCGGCGACGCAGCAGCTCCTCTTCCCCCACACCCTCGACGTTCCCCCGGCGGACGCCGCCCTCCTCGACGAGCTGATGGAGGACCTCCGCGCCCTCGGGTTCGACCTCGAGCCGGTTTCCGGACGGAGCGTCCTCGTCCGCGGCGTCCCCTCCGACGTCCGCCTCGGCACCGAGCGCGCCATCCTCGAAGACCTCCTCCGCCAGTACCGCGCCAACCGCGAGGGCTTCCAGCTCGAAGGGCGGGAGAACCTCGCCCGGAGCCTCGCCCGCAGGAGCGCCATCAAGCCCGGCCACGCACTCAAGCCGGGCGAGGCCCGCGCCCTCATCGACCAGCTCTTCGCCTGCACGATGCCTTATGCCGACCCCGGCGGGCGCCCCACGATGGTGCGGGTGACGATGGAGGAGCTGGAGCGGCGGTTCAGCCGCGTGGGGCGCTAGGCCTCCGGCCTCCGGGCCGGCTCAGCGAAGGAGCGTCGCACGGCAGGTGAGCACGCGGCTCCCGGCTTCAAGGCGGACCGAGTAGACGCCTCGCGGCAGGTGCCGCCCGTCGAGCACGGCCTCGTGCCAGCCCGCGTCTCGGGTCCCGGCGATCAGGCGGGCCACGCGGCGGCCGAGTGCGTTATAGACGGTCATCCGGACGACGCCGGCGTCGGGGAGCCCGAACCGGAGCGTCATCCGCCCCGCGGCGGGGTTCGGGAAGGGGGCGTCGAGGGTGACGTCGGTGGGCAGCCCGGTGGCGTGCGACGGGGCCATCGCGGAGAAGCCCGACCGCGCCCGGTCGGCGCCGTCCCGGTCTGGGACTCGGCGCTCTCGACGGGCCGTCTCGTCGCCGGGCACGCGGAGGTCCTGGACGAGGCCAGCCTCCAGGATCGCTCCCTGCTCGTCCCACGCCAGCCACGCGTCGGGGGTCGCCGCGATGCGCCGCGCGACCGCGGCGGGGACATCGGACGGATTCACGACTCGGCTCGGTGCCGCCCTGCGCCCTACCGAGGCCGCGCGAGGCGTTTCGCCTCCCCGGTGCGCAGACGCCGGGCCCGTCACCGCGCTGCGCGACCGGAGCGGGTGCGTCGCCAGGGCGGCACCCGCGACGACGCTGACGGGGAAGCTGTCGTCGTCGTAGAGGGTCCCCGGGTAGGCCCCGACCACCATCCGGAAGACGTAGCTGCCGAGGGGGGCGGCGTTTGGGACCCGCTGCTGCAGCGTCAGCGACACGGTCGTGCCAGGCGTGCCGTTGACGACGACGGGGCCGAAGAGGAAGCGGATCTGCTGGTTGGGGAGCGTGGCCTCGGCCCAGTACT
>JAWWCA010000104.1:0-12825 GCA_033720695.1 Rubricoccaceae bacterium | reverse complement strand
GGGGGGGCCGGGGTGCCGGTCCGGTGGTGGGGTGCCCCCACTCCCCCGGGCCCCCGGGCGGCGCCCCGCCCCCCCGCGACGAGGGCGGGCGCCTCGTGACGACGTTCCCGAACGCGGCCTACCACGTCCAACGCCGTCACTGGGACTGGGCCCACGAGAGCCCTCGCGAGCAGGCCTCGTTCCTCGACGAGAACCTCGCGCCCCTGGCCGCCTCGGGTCAGCTCCAGCTCCTCGACGAGGGGGCGTCCCCGCTCCCGAGCGTGGAGATGCTGGTGGTGGACGGCCATACCCGAGGCCAGCAGCTCCCGCTCATCCAGGGCGAGGGGGAGGCGCTCCTCTACGCGGCCGACCTCCTCCCGACCGCCGCCCACGTCCCCCTCCTCTGGATCATGGCCTACGACGTGGCCCCGCTGGACACCCTGGCCGAGAAGGAGCGGGTCCTCGCCCGGGCAGTCGATGAGCATTGGACCGTTTTTTTCGAGCACGACGCCGACACGGTGACGGCGCACATCGAACGGACGGAGCGGGGATATGAGGCCATCGAGCGTCGCCAGGCGCTGCCAGTGTAGCGGCGAGGCCCGCCGGACCGGAACCGGGGCATTCCGACTCCCGCGTCCATTGGTGATCGGGGCCTTGGAGGGGGCTCCGTCATCCAAAGCGGAATAGGGTTTGACCTGTTGCCCGAGGCCACGAGCCCGGCTGCACCTCGGGGATTAGGCCGCCTCGCACCTGCCAAGCCAGGGAGGGGGCGCCCGTGCCGGCCGGCCGCACGGCCACCGCCTCCGTGCTCTCCGCCCTGCCTTATGCTTCGACTGTCTCCGCCGGTCCGCGTCACCCTCTCGTCGATCGCGCTCCTCACCCTCGTCGGTCTCGGGGCGTTGACCCTCCTGCTCGCCGACCGGGGGAGGATGGCCGAGCGGGCAGCGCAGACCGAGCTGGCCACGGCGGCCACGGCCTTCGCCGCCGCCCTCGACGCCCCGTCCTCCGCAACGGCCCTCGCGCGGCAGGTTCGAGGCGCTGCGGAGGAGACCGGGATCCTCCTCGCCGTGTTCGACCAGGACGGGCGTCGTCTCGCGACGAGCGGGCCGACCCCTGAACGTCTCCCCGCAATCTCGGACGCCGAAGAGGGAGAGGCTGCCCGGCTGGCCCTGTTGGCCGGAGAGGCGCATCACCTCGCGACAGCTGCGTCGCCCAGCGGTCGCTACCGTGTTCTGGCACTCCGTCCCGCGGATGGAGCAGAGGAAGCGCACGGGGGGGGGATGGAACGCACCCTCGCCGCTGGCCTCCTCCTGTGGCTGATCGCTGTGGTGGGGCTGGGCTGGCTGCCGTGGGCGGCGGGGCGCCGCGCTTCCGCTCCCGTCGAGCGCATCGCCCAACGACTCGCCACCCTCGACGGGAGCGGGGACGCACGCGCGGAACTCGACCGCGTCGCGCAGACCCTGGGCCCAGCGGCCGAGGCCCTCCGACCGCTCGCTGGCGCGCTCGATGCCGCCCGCGCCGAGGCTGCCGAGGCGAGGAGCCACGTGGGGGCGCTCCTCCAGATCAACCCCCACTACGTCCTGCTCTGTACGCTCGACGGGCACATCGTGGACGCCAACCCGGCGTTCTACGCCATGTCCGGGCTGCCATTCGAGGCTGTCCGGGGGAACCGGATCGAGGTGCTCGACGAGGTGATGCCGGTCGAGCCCCTGTTCGAGCTGGCGCGCCGGTCGCTCCGAGAGAACGCCTCCATCGGCGGGGTCGAGTACGCCGTCGTCAACCGCGACGACGCGAGGCGACCGGTGCAGGTCTCCCTACGCGCCGTCCGTGCGGGCGGGCAGGAGGCCGTCGTGATCCAGGCGACGGATGTGGCCAACCAGCGGGCCCTCGAACACCAGGTCTCCTCGTTCAGCGACGCCCTCGACCTGATGGTCGACCAGCGCGTGGCCCAGCTCACCGCCGGAGACGCCTCAGTCAACGAGCATCTCGACGAGGCCGGGGTCCTCGTGATCGCGTTCGATGAGGGCGGGAGCACGCGGCGCTGGAGCCAGGCCGCCGAGCGGCTCACGGGTCGGCGTCTTCCTCAGGTCCCCCACTTCACCGCCTTCACCAGCGTGCTTGGGCTCGTGCCCAAGGAGCGCGAAGCGTTCACCGCATGGTTCTGGGATGGCACGGGCGGCTCTCGCGTGCAGGCCGTCCCCGACGATCGCGGCTCAGAGCGCCGGATGCTCTGGCGCAAGGCGACGACGAAGGCCGGCCCGAGCACGCAGCGGCTCCTGGTCGGCGTCGAGCTGCCCGGGGACGCCGCACCCCGGGGGGACGGCGCAGCGGGGCTGCGGCCGCGCCCCGGCGGCGTCGAGCTCGGCCCCTTCCTCGCAAGGCCTCGCCGTAGCGATCGGTAAACCAAGAAGTTCTGTGCCCTTGGCACAGATCTCAGGAGATTCCTTACCTTTTAGGGCACCCACACCACGCCATGCCGAACGGTTACGCCCACGGACATGCGGGAATGAACGCGCCGCCCTCGCTCGCGCTTCTGCTCGTGGAGGCCGACGAGGAGCGTGCCGAGCGGATGGAGCGGCACCTGACGGGGACCTTCCCGACCCTGGTGGCCACACGATGCGGGACGATCGCTTCCGCTCGCGCCTACCTCGCGGGGACGGCCTTCGACGCCGTCTGCACAGCGGCTGAGTTGCCGGACGGACCGGGCCACGCACTCGTTCAACTCCGCGATGCTCTCGGCCTCTTCGCCCCCATCTTTGTGTGGCCCGACGAGCCACACGTCGTTCCCGGACCCCCCGAGCCGCTCGCGCTCGCGGGCGCCTCGTGCTTCGTGCTTCGGGACTGCGACGAGTCCGCGGCGGCCCAGATCATCGGCCGCGTGCTCGAAGAGGGCCGAGCGGCCCTGCCAGTGCTGGAGGTCGCCCACCCGAACGGGGGGGGCGATTCGGAGGCCTCAGGCCTGTTGCAGGCCCTCCGTACAGAGGCCGGTGCGGTGGCGCACGCGGTCAACAACCCGCTCACGGTCATCGCCGGGAACGCGCAGCTCCTCGGCGAGATGGCTCGGATGGGAGCGCTCGACCCCTCGCTCTGTCGGACGGTCGAGGACATCGAGGCGGCGGCGCAGCAGCTGAGCGAGGCCTTGGGGCGGCTCTCTGTGCTCCGCCAGCGGATCGCCGCATCGCTCGGAGTCTCGGACGGACTCTGAGGGTCGGCGGGGGTTTAAGTGGGGGCAGCCGGGGCCGATACCGGCTTCGGCACCGGTTCCGCCCACGGGCGCGAGGATCGCCGGGCCAGGTCGAACCCTCAGCGAATCCCCTATGCCCTCCGTCCCGATGATGCCGGCGCACGAGAGCGAGCACGTCGCGCGCGCTGCCGAGCTTCTCGCCCGCTTTCCGGAACCCCTCCAAGAGCGCTGGGCCCGCGCCGTAGAGCACGTCGAACAGGCCCGCGTCTACGACGGCTTCCTCGCTTTCAACGAGCTGCTCAAGGCGCCCGAGCTCGACGCCGTCGGACGGACGCACGTCCAGCTCCAGGCCGTCCGGTGCCTCCGTGACGCGCCCATCGAGCGGGTCAAGACCGAGCTCGCCCTCATCGAGCCGCAGGACGACTACCAGACCGTGGTCCTCGACTACCGGCTCGGCTGGCTCATGCGCCACCGGCTGGCGAGCCTGGCGGCGGCCCACCAGTACTTCGACCGGGTGCGGGAGGAGTCCCGGCGCCTCGGCGTCCGCTCCTGGGAGATCGCCGCGCTCCTGCAGAAGGGGGGCGCGCAGCTCTCGCAGGGGCAGTACGAGCAGGCGACCGAGGGCTTCATGCGGGTCTACAACCTCAGCCGGCGCAACGGCTACGTCGAGTACATCCCGAAGGCGCTGATGTACAAGGGGTACGCCCTCGTCAAGACCGGAAAGCCGCAACAGGGCGAGGAGTGCCTCCAGAAGGCGTACGAGCTCGCGTGCCGGAACGAGCTCGTCGCCGAGCAGGGCTCCGTCCTCCACATGCTCGCCCAGATCTACCACCACGACTTCAAGTTCTACGGCCTCGCCCTCGAGTACTACGAGCAGGCGCGCCAGACCTTCAGCAAGGTGCCCGTCTGGCCCTCGCTCGCCGACCGCCTCGAAGAGGACGCCGCCGCCTGCCAGCGCGCCCTTGGCGAGCTCGACATCGCGAAGATCCTCGGGCCCATCCCCATCAACAAGCTCCGCCAAGAGTACCTCACCGGGCTCGTCAACGGGTTCGTCGGCATCCCCGGCATCGACAACCGCAGCCAGCTCGGGGAGCGCATCGGGCTGACCCGCCAGGCGATCCACCGCAACATCAACAGCTAGGCCGGAAGGGAGCGGCACGCCGCGGCGGGGTGAGCTGCGGCGCGCCGGCCGGACTAGCACGGCCCCGCGGCACCGCCACCGCGGGGCCGTCTGCTGTCTGCCCAGCAGAGTGGGTTAGGTGAGCCTTCCGAGGAGACGCGCCGAAGCGGGTGGGGGAACGCGGTTGCACCTTGTTCGCGCTCGGGGGTGGCCCTATATTCGCCGTCCGTCGCACTACGGTCACGCCTCCCTCGCTTATCGGGAACGGATACGCCCCGGCGGCCTCGCCGCCTCTGCATCCTACGTCGTACGTCCCGGCCGCCACTGTCGGCGCCCGCTTCTCCCGATGACCGTACCCCCCCGTCTTCGCGCCTGGGCGGCCCCTGCCCTCCTCGGGGCGCTGGCCCTCCCGCTCGCCGCTCCGGCCGTGGCGCAGCAGCGCGAGGCGCCGCCCCGCCGCACGGCCCCGCAGCCCGAGGTGCGCCAGCCCGCGAACCGCCTCCCCGCGGCGGACCCGGTCCCGGCGCTGCGCCCGTCGCGCGCCGCCGGGGCGGCCGAGGGCTTCACGGAGGAGCCGGCGCGTCGCGACCCCCCCCGTCTCCGGCTGATCGAGCAGGCCGAGGGGCGCCTCGTGTACGAGGTCCGCATCGCCTGGAGGCGGCCGCTGGCCGACGCCGTCCGCCAGCACGGCGGCGACCCGATGGCGCTCGTCCACGCCGCCGTGGAGGGCTGGATGGCCGTGTCCGAGCCGGTGACCCTGGGCGCGTTCGCTCCTCCCTCGGTCGAGATCCTCGCCGCCGAGTACGACGAGGTCCCGCTGGGGCCGCGGAGCCCCGTCGAGCGGGTCCCTGAGGATGCCCAGGAGGGGTTCGCCGCGCTCGCTGGTCCCGTGGCCGAGGTGCTGGCCGTGGGCGAGGAGCGCCGGCGCCCCGTCGGCACGCTCATGGCGCGCCTGCTCCAGGTGGACTCTGAAGCCGGCGTCGTCCGGCGCAACCGCCGTCTCCTCATCGCCGTTCGGACTCCGGTGGTGCCGGACGGGCGATTCGGCGGGCCCGGCGGCGTCAGCCCCCACGTGGAAGTCACGCGGAGCGTGCTGGCCGAGGGGACGTGGTTCAAGATCCCGATCCGGAAGGAAGGCGTCTATCGCATCGACCGGGCGTACCTCAACGCGCTCGGCGTGGCCGCCGTCGACCCCTCCCGGCTCCAGGTCTACCACAACGGCGGCGGCATGCTGCCCGCGCACAACGCCGCCCCGCGCCCGGCCGACCTCGTCGAGAACCCGGTCTGGGTCACCGGGGGAGGCGACGGCTCCTTCGACGACGGCGACGCGCTCTACTTCTACGCCGAGGGACCCAACGGCTGGACGTGGGAGGCCGATGCCGCCGACCCCGACGACAGCCGCTGGGCGCACTACATCAACTACTTCTCCGACGAGAGCTTCGTCTTCTTGCGTGTGGACGGCTCCGGCGGCGCACGCGTGGGCGGCGGGGCCTTCCCCGGGTGGTCCGACGCCGCACGCCAGAGCCGCTTCGACGGCCGCGTATTCGACGAGGTGGACCGTGTGAACCTCCCGCGCAACGGCGGCGGCTCTGGGCTCGAGTGGCTGGGCGCCGAGGTCACGGCATCTCGCCCCTCCCTGACCGTGCTCGACACCATCCCCCCTGGCCTGCAGGGCGGCGACGTGCAGTGGCGCGCGCGTGTG
Organism: Rubricoccaceae bacterium; assembly: GCA_033720695.1. Classification (GTDB taxonomy): domain Bacteria; phylum Bacteroidota; class Rhodothermia; order Rhodothermales; family Rubricoccaceae; genus DATGQT01. The sequence continues at coordinate 6,840 of JAWWCA010000104.1, read as the reverse complement.
GCGGCCCGGGCGCGACCTGCCGTGCGGATGGCCCTGGAGATCGCGGGTCAGGAGATGGCCTCGACCTCGCTGGGCCCCTACTACTTCTCGCCCACATCTCCCCTTGGGGAAGCCGCCGTGCTCGCCTTCGAGCACCCGGTCTCCGGCGGCCGGCTCGCGCTCGACGTGGAGATGGAGAACGCGCAGGGCAACGCGACGGGCTGGATCGACTGGGTCGAGGCCATCTATCCCCGCGCGCTGAGCGCCCACCAGGGACTCCTCCGGTTCCACACCCCCGGCGGGGAGGCGGGCCGCTTTGAGTTCGCCCTCGGCGGGTTTGCAGGCGCCCCGGAGGTCTGGGACGTGACCGACCTCGGGGCCATCCGGCGCCTGGGCGTCCAGGCCGAGGGCGGGCGGTGGCTCGTCCAGGTGGAGGTGGCCGACGGCGACGCGCCCCGCGAGCTCGTCGCGTTCGAGCGGGGGAGCGCACGCATCGAGGCGCCCGCGTCCGGGACACCCGTTGCGAACCAGAACCTCCACGGCCTTAACGGCCACCCCGAGTACGTCATCGTCACGCCCGAGGCGTTCCGCGCGGCGGCCGACGACCTCGCCGCCTACCGCCGAACCCGCGACGGCCTCGCCACCGTCGTCGTCGACGTGGAGGCGCTCTTTAACGAGTTCTCCGGCGGCATGATGGACATGCGGGCCGTCCGGGACTACATGAAGTTCCTCTACGACCGCGCCCCGAGCCCGGACCGTCTCCCGCGCTACCTCCTCCTCTTCGGCGACGGGCACTACGACTACCGCGGCCTCACGGCGGCCGGCGAGGAGAACAACTTCGTCCCCGTCTACGAGACGTTCGAGAGCCTCGACCTCATCGAGTCCTACACCTCCGACGACTACTTCGGGCTCCTCGGCGACGACGAGGGGGTGTGGGGCTACGGCAGCGCGGGGCAGTCCAGCGACGAGCGCGTGGACGTCGGCATCGGGCGAATCCCTGCGCGGACGGCCGAGGAGGCCGCCGCCGTCGTCGCCAAGATCAAGCACTACGAGGACCCCGCCACGTACGGCTCGTGGCGCTCCCGCTACACCTTCGTCGCCGACGACGCGTACCCCGAGCCGGAGCAGAACGGCGACCTCCACATCCAGAACGCCGACGTCGTCGCCGAGCTCGTCCGCAGCACGTACCCGAACGTCGACCTCGAGAAGGTCTACCTCGCGGCCTACCCCGCCACGGTCACGGCCGTGGGGCGGCGGGTGCCCGAGGCCGCCGCCGACATCCAGCGGATCCTCGACGAAGGCACGCTGGTGTGGAATTACAGCGGCCACGGCGGCGTCACCGCGCTCACCGACGAGAAGGTCATCACGAATGAGGACATCGAGCGCCTCGACAACTTCGACCGCCTCACCATCTTCGTCACGGCGACGTGCTCGTTTGGGCGCTACGACATGATCGACCGCCAGAGCGGCGCCGAGCTCCTCGTTCTCAACCCCAACGGCGGCTCCGTCGGGCTCTTCACCACGCTCCGCCTCGTCTACACCTCCACGAACCCGAACTCCCTCAACCTCGGTCTGAATCTCCGCCTCACCGACGAGCTCCTCCGGCGCGACGCCGACGGTCGCCCCCGCCGCCTCGGCGACGTCCTCCGCAGCACAAAGAGCGCCGACATCGGCGCCCAGGGGAACAGCCACAAGTTCGGGTTCCTCGGGGACCCCGCCATGCGGATCGGGCTGCCCGAACGGCCCGTCGCCGTCACAGACGTGAACGGGACGCCTCTCGACGGAGGCGAGGGCGCCGTGCTCCGGGCCAATGAGCTCGCCGAGGTCCGCGGCCAGGTCAACACACAGGGCGGCCAGCTCGACACCAGCTTCAACGGCGAGGTCGAGCTCGTCGTGTTCGACGCCGCCCGCGAGGTGGAGCTCGACCGCGAGGTGTACTGCTGCGACACCGACGGGACGTTCACGATCCGTACCGACCTCATCTACCGCGGCCGGGCCACCGTGCGCGGCGGGGAGTTCACGGTCCGGTTCATCGTCCCCCGCGACGTCTCCTACTCCGGGCTCTCCGGCCGCATCACGGCCTACGTCGCCTCCGACGCGGGCGTCGACGGCGTGGGGGCCACCGAGGCCGTGACCATCAGCCCCACGGCCGGCCCGCCCCTCGACGACGTCGCCGGGCCCGAGCTCCGCCTCTTCCTCAACGACTCCACGTTCGTGGACGGCGGCCTCGTGGGGCCGGAGCCGACCCTCGTCGTCCGGCTCTTCGACGAGCACGGCATCAACACCGTCGGCTCCGGGGTCGGCCACGACCTCCTCGTCACGTTCGACGACGACCCCGAGAGCGCCGTGGACGTAAGCCGGTTCTACGAGGGCGACCTCGACTCGTACCAGTCGGGCACGATCCGCTTCCCGATGCCGGAGCAGGAGCCCGGCCCGCACACCCTCCGGGTTACGGCGTGGGACGTGGCGAACAACTCGTCCACGGCCGCCCTCGCCTACACCCTCGACGGGGGCGCCGCGCTCGCCCTCCGCAACGTCTACAACTACCCGAATCCCACCTCCGGCCCGACCCGGTTTATCTTCGAGCACAACCAGCCGCCGGGGACGCTCGCGCGGGTCCAGCTGCGGATCTACTCGCTCGCCGGCCGCCCCGTCCGCACCCTCGAGCACGAGGAGCCGCTCACCGGCGGCCTCGTCCAGATCCCCTTCGACGGGCTCGACGACGACTTCGACCGCCTCGCCTCTGGCGTCTACCTCTACCGCGTCCGCGTGGCCGTGGACCGGGCCGACGGCGGGACCGAGGTGACCGAGCACATCGAGCGGCTCGCGGTGATCCGATAGCACGCCAGGCGCCTCGGCGCCCCTTCCCTGACACCCTCTGCGTCCGCTCCGCCGGCACGCCTTCCCCGACCAACCTCGTCCGTCCATGAACCTCCGACGCTTCCGCCCGGCCGCCTCCGCTGCCCTGGCTCCTGCCGCGCTCCTGCTGGGGGCCGCGCTCTTCGCCGGAACGGCCTCGGCCCAGATCGTCCAGACGACGGCCGTCCCGTTCCTCCAGATCGAGCCCGACAGCCGCGCCGCCGGCATGGGCATGACCGGCGTGGCCATCGCCGACAACGCGAGCGCGCTCTTCTGGAACCCCGCCGGCCTCGCCGGCCAGGAGGGCGCCGAGGTCACGTTCACCCACGCCCCCTGGCTCCCCAACCTCGGGGCCGACCTCTTCTTCGAGTATCTCGCCGGGAAGTACGCCCTCGAGGGGATCGGGACGTTCGCCGGCCACATCACCTTCCTCAACCTCGGCGAGCAGCAGCGCACCGATGAGAACGGGACCGACCTCGGCACCTTCCGCTCCTACGACCTCGCCGTGGGCGCTTCCTACGGCCGCCAGGTGCTCCCGACCCTCTCGCTCGGCACCGGGGCGCGGCTGATCTACTCCAACCTCGGTAGCCTCCAAGACGACGACGACGTCTCCGGCACGGGCGTGAGCGTGGGCCTCGACCTCGGCGTGCTCTGGAAGCCCGACATCGGGGGGGAGAACCTCCAGCCGTCGTTCGGGCTCAACCTCGCCAACATGGGGCCCCACATCTCCTACTCCTCCACCGGCCCGGGCGATGCCATCCCCTCGAACATCCGCCTCGGCAGCGCGCTCGAGTACAGCCTCGACGAGTTCAACCGCCTCACCTTCGCCGTCGACGCCAACAAGCTGCTCGTGGCGCGGGACGAGGACGGGGAGTTCGAGTCGTTCACCTCGGCGCTGTTCTCGTCGTGGAAGTCGATCACCGTCGACCTCGACGGCATGGGGCCCGGGGAGGCCGAGACCGTCGGCGTCCTCCGCCAGTTCACCTACGGCCTCGGCGCGGAGTACTGGTACAACAACCTCTTCGCGCTCCGGACGGGCTACTTCTACGAGGACCCCGCCAACGGCAACCGGGAGTTCATCACGTTCGGCGCCGGCTTCAGCTACAGCCTCATCGGCGTGGACCTCTCCTACATCTACGCCCTCGAGGAGAACTCGCCGCTCTCCGAGCAGATCCGGTTCTCGGTGATGCTCAACGTGAACCGCTAGGAGGTTGCGGCTCGTGTCGCGCTGCGGGGCCGTGCTCGGGGAGACCGTGCACGGCCCCGCGCCGTCAGGAGGGGGACCCCCACGATCCGGGCTCGGATGAACGACCTCCTGGACTACGGCGACCTCGCCGCGTTCGCCCTCTTCGGCCTGGCGCTGTTGGGCGCGGTCGGGGTAGGGGAGGGGCTGCGGGCGTGGGCGGGCTGGCGGCCCGAGAGCTCGCGCCGCGCCGTCCACGCGCTCGTCGGGGTCTTGGTGGCCGTCGCGGTGCCGGGGTTCGAGCACCCGGGGTGGATCGCCGCCCTCGCGATCGTGTTCATCGGCGTGAACGTCGTGGCGGTGCGGCGGCGGCTCCTCCCGGGCATGCACGGGATCGCCCGGCGCAGCTGGGGCACGGTGACGTTCCCCCTCGCGCTCGTGGCTGCCCTCGTCGTGTGCTGGGTCCTCGCGCCGGGGGCGTCGGAGGGGGGGGCTCCCGAGCGGGTGTTCGCGCTCCAGGTCGCCTTCCTGGTCCTCGCGGTGTCCGACCCGCTCGCCTCCCTCGTCGGGACGCGCCTGCCGCGCCCTGGGCGGTACCGGGTGGGGGAGCACGAGAAATCGGTGGCGGGCACGGTCGCCTTCGTCGCGTCCGCCCTCGTCGTGGCGGCAGCGGCGCTGGTCGTGCTGCGGCCGGCCGGCTTCGGGGCCGCTGAGATCGCCGTGGCGGCCGTCGTCGTGGCGGCGCTGGCGGGAGCGGCGGAGACCCTCGGCGGCGAGGGCTGGGACAACCTGTACATCGTGGTGGCCGTCGTGGTCCCCCTCGCCGTCCTCCACGAGGATCCTGGCGCCGCTGGCGCGATGGCGGGTGCGCTCGGGGTCGCGGTCCTCTTCGGCGTGCTCGCCTTCCGCGTCGGCTTCCTCGACCCGACGGGCGCGCTCGCGGCGGGGTTGCTCGCGTGGGCCGTGCTCGCCCTCGGCGGGTGGGCGTGGGCCCTGCCTGGCTTCACGTTCTTCGTCCTGTCGAGCCTCCTCTCGCGCTGGCGGAAGGGGCGCAAGGCCGGGGCCGAGCGGCTCGCCGAGAAGTCGAGCCGGCGCGACGCCGGGCAGGTGGCGGCGAACGGCGGCGTGGCCGGGTTGCTCCTCGTGATCCACGTCCTGTGGCCGAGCCCGGCGCTCTACTGGGGGTTCGTCGGGGCCTTCGCCGCGGCGGCGGCCGACACCTGGGGCACCGAGGTGGGGACGGCCGTCGGGCGCTCGACCCGCTCCGTGCTCACCGGGCGCCGGGTGCCGCCCGGGACCTCCGGCGGGGTGTCGGGGCCGGGCACCCTCGCGGCGCTCCTCGGCGCGGCCACCGTGTTCGCGAGCGCGCTCCCCTTCGCCGATCCCGCCGGGATGGGCGTCCGGCCGACGTTGGTCGGCCTCCTCGTCGTGGGCGGCGGGGTCGCGGGGGCGTTTCTCGACTCCCTCCTCGGCGCGACGCTGCAGGCCCGCTACCGCGCGCCGTCGGGCGCGCTCACCGAGCGATCCCTTGAGGCCGGGGCCCCGCTCCCGCTCGCCGCCGGCCTCCGGTGGGTGACGAACGACCGCGTCAACCTCGCGTGCACGGCGGCGGGCGCCTCGGTGCCGCTGCTGGCGCTGCTGTGAGGGCTCGCAGCGCCACGCCGACCCCCGTCCCGTTCCGTAGCTTCCCCGTCGCCTCCCCCCGCCCGCCCCCCGCCCGATGGAAACGCCGCCCCGGCCCTGGTACCGCAAGCTCCACTGGCAGATCATCCTCGGCCTCGCGCTGGGCCTCGCCTTCGGCGTCCTGGCGGCCGTGTACGGGTGGGGCGGGTTCGTGGACGCCTGGGTGGCCCCCTTCGGGGTCATCTTCATCAACGCGCTCAAGCTCATCGCCGTCCCGCTCGTCCTCGCCAGCCTGATCACGGGCGTCGCCAGCCTGAGCGACCTCCGGAAGCTCTCCCGCATCGGCGGCAAGACGATCGGGATCTACGTGGGGACCACCGCCGTCGCCGTGACGATCGGTCTCGTGGCCGTCAACCTCATGCAGCCGGGCAAGACCCTGCCACCCGACCTCCGCGACGAGCTGATGGCCGCCTACGCTGAGGACGCGACGGGGCGCGAGGCCGCCGCCGAGGTGGCTGGGGAGCGCGGCCCGCTCCAGTTCCTCGTGGACATGGTCCCGGAGAACTTCTTCTTCGCGGCCTCCAGCAACGGCAACATGCTGCAGGTGGTGGTGGTGGCGCTCCTCCTGGGCATCGGGCTCGTCCAGGTCTCGCGCGAGAAGGGGGAGCCCGTGCTCCGCTTCTTCGAGGGGCTCAACGAGGTGGTCATCCGGCTCGTCGACCTCATCATGTTGATGGCGCCGCTCGGCGTGTTCGCCCTCATCGCCGCGACCATCACCAGCGTCGCCGGCGACGACGTGAGTCGGATCCTCGCCCTCCTCGGCTCGCTCGGGTGGTACTGCGCCGCGGTCCTCACGGCCCTCCTCGTCCACACCCTCGTCGTCTACCCGACGCTCCTCAAGCTGTTCACCCCGATGGGGCTCAAGACGTTTTTCGCCGGGATCGGGCCGGCGCAACTCGTCGCCTTCTCGACCTCGTCGAGTGGGGCCACGCTGCCGGTGACGATGGAGCGGTGCGAGGAGGAGTTGGGCGTGAGCGAGGAGGTGTCGAGCTTCGTGCTCCCCCTCGGCGCGACGATCAATATGGACGGGACGGCGCTCTACCAGGCCGTCGCCACGGTGTTGGACGCGCAGGCGCGCGGGATCGGGCGCGGCGTCGGCGCGCCGCACCCGGTCGTGCTCACGCGCGGGCAAGCCT
>JAWWCA010000103.1:0-12858 GCA_033720695.1 Rubricoccaceae bacterium | reverse complement strand
TCCTCGCCCTCGACGGCTTCCTCGGCGCCGACTGGTTCGAGGTCGAGCCCGAGGCCGACACCCGCGACGGCCGCGTGCGCTGGTGCGTCCAGTACCGCCTCCGCGACCGCGCCGCGCTCCAGGACTACTTCGATCGGCACGCCGCGCGCCTCCGCGGCGACGGGCTGACGCGTTTCGAGGGGCGCTTCGAAGCCACGCGCCGCGTGCTGCGTCGGCACACGGCCTTTCAGGCGCAGGAGGACTGACGCGGGGCGGCGGGCGTCCTATCTTCCCCTCCCTTCTCGCCTCTCCTCTCTCATGGACCGTCAGGCCTTCCAGGAGCGCTTCGGCCTCCTCGGCGACTCCCCCGCCCTCCGCCGCGTCATCGACCGCGTGCGCCAGGTGGCCGCCGTGGACATCACCGTCCTCCTCGAAGGCGAGAGCGGCGTCGGCAAGGAGCTCATCGCGAACGCCGTCCACGAGCTCTCGCCCCGCCGGCACCGGCGCATGGTCGTCGTCAACTGCGGGGCCATCCCCGAGGGCCTCATCGAGAGCGAGCTGTTCGGGGCCGAGAAGGGGGCCTACACCGGCGCCGTCGAGCGGCGCACGGGTTACTTCGAGGAGGCCGACGGCGGGACGGTCTTCCTCGACGAGATCGGCGAGATGCCGCTCCCGGCGCAGGTCCGCCTCCTCCGCGTGCTCGAGAGCGGGCACTTCAGCCGCGTCGGCTCCTCGCAGGTGCAGCAGACCGACGTCCGCGTCATCGCGGCGACGAACAAGAACCTGGCCGAGGAGGTGCGCACGGGGCGCTTCCGCGAGGACCTCTACTACCGGCTCTCGGCCGTCGTCGTCCAGGTGCCGGCGCTGCGGCAGCGGCGCGAGGACGTGGTCCCCATCTTCGAGCACTACGCCCACCGCTACGCCCAGCAGTACGACGCCCCGAGGCTCCGCCTCACCGCCGGGGCGCGCGACCTCCTCCGCCGCTACAACTGGCCGGGCAACGTCCGCGAGCTCCGCAACGTGGCCGAGCAGGCCGTCGTCCTCGGCCGCGGCGACGCGCTCACGGCCGAGACCCTCCGCCCCTTCCTCCGCGGCGTCTCGGCGGCGGCCGGGCTGGCGCTCGCCCACAAGGAGCCCGCCGGCACCGACGCGAGGGAGCGCGAGCTGGTCTACCGCGCGCTCCTCGAGCTGCGCATGGAGATGCGCGAGGTGCGCGCGCTCCTCCACCACCTCGCCAGCGGCGCCCGCTCGGAGGCGCCGGGGGCGCCCCCTCCGCCCCTGGTTTCCGACGCCGAAGGGGCCCTGGCCGATGACCTCGCGCGAGCCTCCGCCGCCCCCGCGGCCAGCGACGCGCCCGAGGTCGTCGGGGGCGAGGACGCCCTCTTCGCCGACGAGGAGGCGGTCTATGACGCGGCCGACTACGACGCGGCCGACGCTGAGTTCGAGATCGAGGAGCCCGACGCCGCACCGGCACCGCTCCTGACGGAAGTCGAGGGGGCTGAGGCCCTCGCCCAGCTCCTCGCCCGCGGCCTCCCGCTACCTACCGTCGAGGAGGCCGAGAGCGCGCTCATCATCGAGGCGCTCCGCCGCTTCGATGGAAACCGCCGCCGCACCGCCGAGGCCCTCGGCATGTCCGAGCGGACGCTCTACCGCAAGATCAAGGACCTCGAAGAGGAGGGGATCGATGTTTAGACGGCGGACGGTGGACGGTGGACGGTGGAGGGTATGGGCGCCGCGCGCGGCTGTGCTCTCACTGTCTGCGGTCTACTGCCTGCTGGCCACCGGATGCGGGCTCTACTCCTTCACCGGCGCCACCATCCCGGACCACCTCCAGACGGTCGCCGTGCCCCTCGCCGAGGTGCGCGCGCAGGGCGCCGTGCCCGGCCTCGACCAGGCCCTCACCGACGCCCTCGTCCAGCGCTTCGCCGACCAGACCCGCCTCGCGCTGGCGACCGACGAGGCCGACGCCGACGCCGTCGTCCGCGCCGTCGTCGAGCGCTACGCCATCACCCCCGTGGCCGTAACGGCCGATGAGCTCGCCTCGCTCAACCGCGTCACCGTCGCCGTCGGCATCGTCTACGTCGACCGCGTCGAAGACGAGGAGCGGCTGGCCCGCTCGTTCTCGGCCTCGGAGGACTACGACCCCGCCGAGGGGCCCGCCGCCGAGGCCGAGGCCGTCGCCGCCCTCGTCGTCCAGCTCGCCGACGAGGTGTTCACCGCCGCCACCTCGGACTGGTAGCGCGGCGGGCGCGGCGGTTGCCTCGTGCGGGCGCGGGCGCTAGACTCCACCCAGCCTCTCCCGCCCATGGACGCCGACCTCCGCTCGATCCAGCAGGCCCGCGACCTCCTCCAGGCCGCCGCCGACGCCCAGCACCGCTTCAAGGCGGTGGACCAGGAGGCCGTGGACCGCGTCGTCGCGGCGATGTGCGAGGCGGGGGCGGAGGAGGCCGAAAGGCTGGGGCGCCTCGCCCACGAGGAGACCGGCTTCGGGCGGCCGGAGAGCAAGACCCAGAAGAACCTCTTCGCCACGCGGACGCTGCACGAGCGGATGCGGGGGATGAAGACGGCCGGCATCGTCCACAAGAGCGCCGACGGCAGCGTGTGGGAGGTGGCGACGCCGATGGGCGTCGTGGCCGCGCTCATCCCGAGCACGAATCCCACTTCGACGGCGATGTACAAGGCGATCATCGCGGCGAAGGCGCGGTGCGGCGTCGTGATGAGCCCGCACCCGCGCGCCGTGGCGTGCACGGCCGAGGCGCTGCGCGTGGTGGCCGAGGCGGCGACCCGGGCCGGCGCCCCCGAGGGGCTGTTCGGCTGCCTCACCGAGGTCACGCTCCCCGGCACCGACGCCCTCCTCGAAGACGAGCGCACCGACGTCATCCTCGCGACGGGCGGCACGGCGATGGTCCGGGCCGCCTACTCGAAAGGCAAGCCCGCCTACGGCGTCGGCTCCGGCAACGTGCCCGTGTGGGTGGACCGCTCGGCCGACGTCGCGAAGGCCGCGGCCGACGTGATCGCCGGCGCCTCGTTCGACTGGGGCACGCTCTGCTCGACCGAGCGCTCCGTCGTCGCCGACGCCCCCGTCCGCGCGCGGCTCCTCGAGGAGATGAGGCGTCAGGGGGCGCACGTCTGCACGCCGGAGGAGGCGGAGAAGCTGCGGGCCGTCGTCACGACGGGGCGGGGGCTCAACGTCGAGATCGTGGGGCAGAGCCCGGCGCGGATCGCCGGGATGGCGGGGTTCGCCGTGCCCGACGGCACGCTCGCGCTCGTCGCCGAGGTCGAGGCCGTGGGCCGGGAGGAGCCGCTCTCGATGGAGACGCTCTCGCCCATCCTCTCCTTCTACACCGCCGACGGGTGGGAGGCCGGCTGCGCCCGCTGCATCGAGGTCCTGGAGTACGGCGGGATCGGCCACACCCTCGCCCTCCACGCGAAGAGCGAGCGCGTCGTCGAGCAGTTCGCCCTCCGCAAGCCGAGCATGCGCATCGTCGTCAACACCGTCGCCGCCCTCGGCAGCGTGGGGATGACGACGGCGCTCTTCCCCGCGATGACGCTCGGGCCGGGCACGCTCGGCGGCTCCATCATCTCGGACAACGTCTCGCCCCTCCACCTCCTCAACGTCAAGCGGGTCGCCTTCGAGACGAGCCCGCTCCGCGCGGAGCGGCCGGCACCGGCGCGCGGCCGGCCGACGGCGGGGCCCGGGCCGCGGCCCGCCGGAGAGGGGCGCTGGATGGACGTGGTGGAGGCGCGACTGCGGGAGCGGGCCGGGAACGCGCCGCAGAGCACACGCCCAGAGGCGCCGGCCGCTGCGGCACCGGAGGCGCCCCCGTCCCGATCTGCGGCGGCGTCGGGGCTGCCGCTGCCGGAGGCGGAGATCGAGGGGCTCGTCCGCCGCTTTCGTAGGCGGTGACAGCCGCCGTGCCGCGCGAACCTCGCCGGGCGGCCCCCGTACACCGGCCGCACGCGCTGGCTGTCATGTCCGAACCCCGCCCCACCGCCCCGGCCGAGCCCGACGAGCCCGCGTTCGCCGTCGTAGCCGACGCCGACGCCCCCATCGATCTCTCCGCCCTCGATGGCCTGGAGGGGGCGGCGCGCCTGGACGCCCTCCTCGATCTCCTCACGCCCTACGTCACGCGCGCGCCGGAGCAGCAGCTCGCCCTTGGAGAAGAGGCCCTGGCCCTGGCCGAGCGCCACGGCGACACGCGCGCCCGGGCCCGGGCCCTCAGCCTCGTCGGCCGCGGCCACCTCCTCCTCTCCGAGTACGACCGCGCGCTGCCGCACCTCACCGAGGCGATGGTCCTCCTGGAGCGCGAGGGGGACCCCGAGGCGCGGCGAGCCAAGGGGATGCTCGCGAGCCTCCACCACACGATTGGCAACTACGAGGAGGCGATGCGGCTCGCCCTCGACAACCTCGAGGACGCCCGGCGGGAGGGGGAGCCCGAGGAGGTGGGCTGGCACCTCCACGGCCTCAGTGGCGCCTACTTCGAGCTCGGCGACACCGAGCGGGCGCTCGACTACGCCATGCAGGCGCTCGACCGGTTCACGGCGCTCGGGCACCCGGTGGGGCAGGCGCGGTCCCACAGCAGCGTCGGCACCGTGCTGAGCGCGCAGGGCCGCCACGACGAGGCCCAGGGTCACCACGAGGTCAGCCTCCAGCTCTTCCAGCAGGCCGGCGACCGGCTGGGGGAGTCGCGCGCGCTCTACGACCTCGGCCGCGCCGCCCACGCGCGAGGGGACATCGAGCGGGCGCTGGAGGTGCAGCAGGAGGCGCTCGCGCTGCGGCGGCACCTGAACCACCCGCAGTCGCAGTCGACGAGCCTGCTCGCCCTCGGCGAGGCGCTCCTGGCGGCGGGGCGCACCGACGAGGCCCTCGCCACGCTCCACGAGGCGCTCGACATCGCCGAGGCGCTCCGCCTCCGCCCCCGCCTCTTCCAGGTGCACCGCGCGCTCTCCGACGCCTACGACGCCGCGGGCGACCCCGAGCGGGCGCTCCACCACTACCGGCGGTACCACGACGTCCGCGGGAGCGTCCTCGACGCGCAGACGGCCGGGCGGCTCCAGACGATGCAGGTGCGCCACGACGTGGAGCGGGCGCGGCAGGAGGCCGAGATCGAGCGGCTCCGCGGCGTCGAGCTCCGGGAGAAGAACGAGCAGCTCCAACGCCTCCTCGACGAGCTCCGCCGCGCGCAGGACCGCCTCGTCCAGAGCGAGAAGCTGGCGAGCCTCGGCCGCGTCACCTCGGGCATCGCGCACGAGCTCAAGAACCCGCTCAACTTCGTCGTCAACTTCGCCGGCCTCAACGCCGAGATCGCCGACGACCTCCGCGCCGCCGTCCGCGCCCGCCGCGACGACCTGCCCGACGACCTCGCCGCCGAGCTCGACGACGGCCTCGCGACGTTCGCCGACAACGTCGCCCGCGTGCTCGCGAACGCCCGCCGCGCCGACGGCATCCTCCGGAGCATGCTCGGGCACGTCCGCGCCACCGAGGGGGAGCGCCGCCGCGTGTCGCTCCACGCCCTCCTCGACCAGGCCATCGCCAACGTGTTCGGCGAGCACGAGGGGGACCCCGCCACGATCGTGGAGCGGACGTACGACCGCGAGGTGGGGGAGGTCGAGGCGGCGCCCGGCTCGCTGGGCCGGGTGTTCTTCAACCTCCTCGAAAACGCCCGCTACGCCGTGTGCTGTTACGCCGATGCCTCGGGCGGCGACTACCGCCCCCGCATCGAGGTGCGGACGCGCGCGCTCCCCGGCCTCGTGCAGGTCCGCGTGGTGGACAACGGCCCCGGCGTGCCCGAGGACCACTGCACGCGGCTCTTCGAGCCATTCTTCACGACGAAGCCCCCGGGCGAGGGCACCGGCCTCGGGCTCTCCCTCGCCTCCGACATCGTGACGCAGGGGCACGGCGGCTCGCTCGCCGTCCACAGCCGCGAGGGCGAGGGCGCCACGTTCGTCGTCACGCTGCCCGTGGAGGAGGCCCCGGGGGAGGCCCAAGGGGAGGGCTGACGGCTACTGCTCGATCGAGCGCGCCTCGAACGCGACGACCTCGTCGCCCTCGACCGCGTAGGCGAGTTCGATGGGGTTGCAGCACACCTCGCAGTCCTCCACGTAGCGCTGCGCCGGCACGCTCGGGTCGAGCACGACGGTGATGGGCGCGGCGCAGTAGGGGCAGGAGAAGGCGTGCTCGATGACGTGCATGGCGGCTCCGGGCGGGAGCCCGAACAACGCGGCGCCCCCGAACGGCGATCCGTCCGGGGGCGCGGGGTGGGCCGAGAGGCCGGGCCGGCTCAGTGGCTGGAGCGGCGGCGCTGCTGCTCCATCTCGCGCGGCATCAGCACGCGGTCGATGACGTGCACCACGCCGTTCGAGGCCTGGATGTCGGTCGCCACGAAGCGGGCGTCGTCCACGCCGAGGCCGACGGAGAGCTCCTGGCCGTTGACGGTCGTGAGCGCCCGCCGGTCGGCGAGGTCGAACGAGTCGAACTCGCCGGACACGACGTGGTAGGTGAGGATGGCCGTGAGCTGGTCGCGGTTCTCCGGGCGGAGGAGGGTCTGGAGCGTCTCGCTGCCGAGGCGGGCGAACGCGGCATCGGTCGGGGCGAAGACGGTGAACGGGCCGTCGCTCTTGAGCGTCTCGACGAGGCCGGCCGCCTGCACGGCGGCGACGAGCGTCTCGAGGTTGTCGGCGCCGACGGCGATGTCGACGATGTCGCTGTGCTTGGCGGGGGCGTCGGACTTGGCCGGCGCGGGCCCGGTGGCGGAAGCCGTCGTGGCGAGGCCGAAGGCGAGGGCGAGGGCGAGGAGGAAGCGGGGATGCATGGCTCGAAGGGGTTGGTTGAGAGGGGCAGGCGTCGTGCCTGTTCTGGCTCTCGTACCCGTCCTCTCCGTCTCCGGGATTCGCCGATGCGACGAGCGGCAACGCCATGCGACGAGCGGCGGCCGGGGCCGCCGAGCGGACGCTACTCCGCCACCTCCACCCGCGCCAGCAGCCACGCGACGAAGTCGGCGAGGTAGGGCGCGTAGCGCTCGAACTGGTGGATCGTCCTGGGGGCGGACGGCGTCGATGGCCGGATGAGCGGCCGGGAACGCGAGGGCGGCGGAGGCGTCGCCCGCTAGGTCCGAGAACGTCGCCGCGTCGAGCGGCGGTTCCGTGCGACGAGCGGGAGCCGCCGGTGCTCTCGCCCTCGCTAGGCTCGTCTACCGGAGGCCGCCCAGGCGCGCTTCGACAGCCTTCCAGTAGCGGCGGCTGAGGCGCAGCTCGGTGCCGTCGTGGAGGCGCACGAGGTAGTCGCCGTGGTCGTACGGCTTCAGCTCGCGTACGCGGTCGAGGTTGACGAGCGTGGAGCGGTGGATGCGGACGAACCGGCGGCCGTCGAGCTGGCGCGTGAGGTTCGAGAGCGTCTCCCGGAGCAGGTGCGTCTTCGGCCCGACGTGGAGCACCTGGTAGTCACCCGCGGCCTCGACCCAGTCGATGGTCTCGGCGCGGAGGACGGTGAGACGGCCGCCGTCGCGGATGAGGAGGCGGTCGAGCGGCGCGTCGCCCTCGGGGGCGCCGGGGCGGCCGGCGAGGAGGGTTTCGAGGCGGTCCGCGAGGTCGCCCCCCTCGCTCCGGCGCCGCTCGCGGACTCGCGTGCGAGCGCGGTCGAGCGCGGCGGCGAAGCGGGCGTCGTCGTAGGGCTTGAGGAGGTAGTCGAGCGCGCCCTCCTCGAAGGCGCGGAGGGCGTAGTCGTCGTAGGCCGTCACGAAGACCGTCACGGGCATCCGCCCGGGCCCGACGGCCTCGATCACGCCGAACCCGTCGAGCGCCGGCATCTGGACGTCGAGGAAGACGAGGTCGGGCGCGTGCGCCTCGATGGCCTCGACCGCCTCGGCCCCGTCGCTGGCCTCCCACGCCGCCTCCACGTCGGGCACGCCGTCGAGGAGGAGGCGGATGGTCTCGCGGGCCAGCGGCTCGTCGTCGGCGATGAGGGTGCGGAGGGGCTCCATCGGCTAGCGGGGCGCGTGGGGGAGCGTGACGCGGGCGAGGAGGCCGCCCTCGGCGCCGTCGAGGAGGTCGAGGCGGGCTCGGTCACCGTAGAGGGCGGCGAGGCGTGCCCGCGTATTCGCGAGGCCGACCCCCGTGGAGGGCGCGCGCGAGGCACCGCGCCCGAGTCCGGGTCCGCTGTCCTCCACCTCCAGCACGACGGCGTCGCCGTCGCGGCGGGCCCGGACGGCGAGCGTGGCCGGCCCGGGGTAGGGCGCCACGGCGTGCTTGAGGGCGTTCTCGACGAGCGGCTGGAGCACCCAACTCGGCACGCGCGCGTCGCGCACGTCGGCGTCGGCCTCGACGCGCGCCGTGAGGCGGTCGCCGAAGCGGACCCCTTCGAGGGCGAGGTAGCGCTCGAGGACGGCGAGCTCGCGCGAGAGCGGGACCTCCTGGGCGCCGTCGTGTTCGAGCGTGAACCGGAGGAGGTCGCCGAGCTGCGTCAGCATGGTCACGGCGGCGTCGGCGTCGCCCTTCCGCATCGTGGCCCCGACGGCGTGGAGCGCGTTGAAGAGGAAATGGGGGCGGAGCTGCATCTTGAGCGCCTGGAGCTGGGCCTCGGCCAGCTCGGCCCGCAGGGCGGCCTCCTGGCGCTCGCGGTCGAGCGCCCGCCGCCGGTTGTCGACCACCCACACGGCCGCCACGGCGAGGGCGTAGGCGACGACGTTGACGTGGAAGCGGATCGTGTAGTGGGTCCAGAACACCGCCCACGACGCCTCGGCCGGCAGGCCGGCGATCGCGAAGACAGCGACGCTGCCGAGCGCGTGGAGCCCGAGGAGCCCGAGGGCACCCGCCGTGTGCGCGCCGGCCAGCACCGGCCACGCGGCGCGCCCCGGCCGGAACCGCCGCGCGACGACGACGATGAGCGGCGTCAGGAGCGCCCAGAGGTACCAGTTGGGGAGCGTCGTCCAGAGGGCGTGGCGCCAGTCCATCGGCTGGGCCGTGAGCACCTGCTGGAGGTACACCTGCCCCAACGCCACGACCGCCGGCACGCTCCACAGCGCGACGACCACGGGCGCGACACGCCACCCGCTCGGCAGGCCGAAGGGGCGAAGCCGGGGGCGAAGCGCGACGGGGCGGGCGAGCGTCGTTTCCATCGCGGCTCAGACGCGGCACCGCCGTCGCCGTTGCACCCGTGCGCCAGGGTGCCCCAGACGGGCGACGAACGGCGGAGTGGGGCGACGGGCGGCCCGCGCCGGACCTTTCGGCCGGGCACCCCATAGAACGAGGAGGCTCCCTGCCCACCCCACCCGAGGACGCCATGAACACGCCCGTCTCCGCCCTCCTCAAGCAGAAAGGCGACTGGGTCATCACCATCGACCCCGACGCCACCGTCTACACCACGATCGCGCGGATGGTGGACCAGAACGTCGGCGCCATCCTCGTCGCCGAGCGCGGCGAGCCCGTCGGCATCTTCACCGAGCGCGACTACCTCCGCCGCATCGTGCTCCAGGGCCGGACCTCCCGCGAGACCGCCGTCCGCGACGTCATGACGACGGACCTCGTCACCGTCGAGCCGGACACGACCCTCGAGACGTGCATGGCGATCATGACCGAGCGGAAGATCCGCCACCTCCCCGTCATCCGCGACGGCCGCCTCGCCGGCGTCATCTCCATCGGCGACTGCGTCCGGGCGATCTCGGAGGCCGCGCGGGGGCAGGCCGAGGACCTCCAGCGGTTCGTCACCGGTGGCTACCCGAGCTGACGCCGCGGCCCGAAGGGCCGGGTGGACCGGGCCCGGGAGACGGCCCCGGGGATGGTCCCGGGCCATTGGGGGCTGTGTGATACTTGAGTGCGGTCGGGTGCGGCTACACCGGTGCGGCGCCCTTCTGGCGCAGCGCCCCCGTTCCCACCGTACCTCGACTGACGATGCTGCGACGCTGGTCCCCCCTCGCCCTGCTGGCCCTGGCCTTCGGCCTGAGCGCCTGCTCCACCCTCGGCTACCCCGGCGGCTACCCCTACCCGGGCGACCGCTACCCCGACGGCCGCCACGGGCCGGTCTACGACCGCCACGGCGACGTCTACCGCACGCCGGAGTACCGCAGCGTCGGCCGCGACGCCGACCGCTACACCGACCTCCTCGACCGTGAACTCGGCCTCAACGGCGGCCAGGAGAACACGATCGAACGGATCCTGGAGCGGCGCGCCGAGGATCTCCTCCGGCGCACCCCGCCCCGCGACCACCGCTACGTCTACCCGTTCCCCCGCGGCACCCGCCTCAGCGCGACGGCCCGACGCTGGTGGGACGACGCCGACCGCGAGATCAACCGATACCTCGACTACCGACAGCGCGACGAGTACCGGTACATCGCGCGCGACCTCGAGCGCTACGGCCGCTACGACCGCCACCGCTACGAGCGCGACCGCCGGTACGACCGGGACCGCGACTACCGCTACGACCGGGACCGCCGCTACGAGCGCGACCGCGACGGAGACCGAGGCGGCCCCTCCTTCTGCCGCAGCGGGCGCGGCCACCCCGTTTTCGGCCGCCGCTGGTGCACCGACCGCGGCTACTACCCCGACCGCGACCGCGACTGGGACGACGATGACGACGACCGCTGGGACGACGACGACTGAACCTGGAATTGAGGGAAGGACCGAGGCCGGAGGATGGTGCGCGAGCGCCCCTCCGGCCTCGCTCGTTCAGGAGCCGTAGCCGTCCGGCAGGCGCTCGCCCGCCGTCACCGCGAGGTCCAGCCGGTTCTCGCTCGGGGGGAGCGGGCAGCTGTAGATCGGGTTGTAGACGCAGTACGGGTGGTACGCCTGGTTGAAGTCGAGGGCGTAGACGCCGTCGGGGCTCTCGTCGAGGTCGAGGTAGCGCCCGCCGCCGTAGGTGGCGCGGCCGGAGGTCTGGTCTTGGAAGGGGATGAAGAGGCGGCCGCCCGGCCCGGGGCCGATGGGCTCGTAGGCGGTGAGGGTGTGGGCGCGTCCGCCGTGCTCGAAGCGGAAGAGGCCGTAGGGGACCAGCGCCCGGGTCTCGCCGGTCGAGGTCGCCATGAGGATGGTGTCGCGGTCGAGGGCCGGGCGGAGGCGGATGCGGTGGGCGTGCGCGGTGTCGTAGGGGAAGTAGGCGAGGCCGGCGAAGCGGGCGCGGGCCGAGTCGGGCAGGGGGGAGGCCTCGGATTCGAAGAGCCGGTCGCGCTCGATGAGGAGGGAGTCCCACTCGGCGCGGAGGGCGGCGTAGTCCGGGGGCGGCAGCGGCTCGGGACCGGCGGTGCAGGCGGCGAGGAGCGCCGCCAGCGCGAGGGACGGGGCCACGAGGCGGAAGAGGGACCGGGTGCGCATGGGCGGGGACGAAGGACGCCGAAGCTACGGTCCCGGTGGGGGAAAACGTTCCCGCCCTCTTCGCGGAAGGCCAGGCCTATCCGTACCTTCGCCGTCTGTTGACCCCGACTCCCCGAACGATGAAGCCCACTCGCGTCTTTGCCACGGTCGCTGCGGCCTGTGCCGTCCTCTTCGCCATCCCCGCGCTCACGCACGCGCCGGCGCACTCCTACTCAACGGGGGCGCCTCCCGGCTTCTCCGGCCCAGAGCAGTACTGCAACGCCTGCCACGGCGGCCCCACGAACGAGGTCAACAGCGGCCCCGGCTCCGTCACCATCGACGCGCCGGACGCCTACATGCCGGGCGAGACGGTCACCGTTACCGTCACCGTCGACAACACGGCGGGCGGGTCGCTCCAGGGCTTCGAGTTCTCCGCCCGCGACGGGGACCTCGAGCACGTCGGCACGCTGGAGGTCGATGGCACGACGGTGCAGTACGCCCAGGGCGACCCCGTCTGGGTCACGCACACGGCCGACAGCAACACAGACACGGCCTGGACCTTCGAGTGGGTGGCGCCCGAGACCGACCCCCCGGCTGAGGTGACGTTCTACGCCGCCGGCAACGCCGGCAACGGCAACGGCTTCCCCGACGAGGGCGACGAGATCTACGCGGACGAGCACGTCATCGCGCTCCAGGTCGTCTCGAACGAGCCGGGCGCGGGGCCGCTCTCGTTCCGCCTCGACGCCCCGTTCCCGAACCCCGTCCGCGCCACGGCCACGGCCCGGTACGCGCTCGACCGGCCGGCCGAGGTTTCGGCGCGCCTCCTCGACAGCCGGGGCCGCGTCGTCCGCGTGGTCGAGCAGGGGCCGCGGGGGGCCGGCGCTCACACCCTCCGCGTCGACGCGGCCGGCCTCCCTGCCGGCGCGTACTTCCTCTCGCTCTCGACGCCTGAGGGGACGCAGGTGCAGTCGGTCTCGGTCGTCCGTTAGCGCGTGGAGGGCTAAAGCCGCCGGATCGCCAGGCCGATACGGGGGGAGCCGCCTGTCCGGCGGAGGCCCCTGCATGGACCACGCCCCCTCCCCCTCGCTCGCCCCCTCGGCCGCCGACGCGACCGCCCCTGCGGCCTCGGCGCTCCAGCGCCTGGCCCGGCTCGCTGCGGCCGCGTTCAGCGTCCCCTTTACGGCCGTCGTCCCCTTCGGAGGGGGTGACGGCGTCGCCGTCGCGCCGGCGCAGGCCGGCCACCTCGGCGCCGCGACGCCGGACCCCCGCCTCGCCTGCGCCAGCCTCCCGGGCGACGCCGCCCTCGTCGTCGTGGAGGACGCCGCGAAGGACGCCCGCTTCCTCCTCCCGCCCGAGGCGCGGTTCTTCGCCTGCGCCCGCGCCGAGACCGCCGACGCCCGCGTCCTCGGGGCCGTCTGCCTCTTCGACGAGCATCCCCGTGCGCTCTCGACCGCCGAGACGGAGCAGCTGCTCGACCTCGCCGCCCTCGCCGCCCTCGCCCTCGACTCGGCCGCGCTCGCCGGCGCCTGCGCCCAGGCCGAGGCCCGTTTCCAGGCCCTCAGCGAGGCGACGTTCGACGCCCTCCTCATCCTCGAGGAC
>JAWWCA010000102.1:0-13053 GCA_033720695.1 Rubricoccaceae bacterium | reverse complement strand
GATTTGGAGAACGGAGAACCGGCGCGTTCGTACCAGCCGCTCCCTCAGCGTCCCGGGATGCCTGCCGCTGCTGCCCCCCTGCTCCTCGTCCTCGCCCTCCTCGCGGGCTGCAACCCCGCGACGGCCTTCGTCGAGCGCGCCGTCGAGCGAGAGCTGCCCGATCTGATCGGCCCGGCCGACGCCTACGACGTGTCCATTGAGGGGCTGCGGCTCGGCGAGGGGGCGGCCGAGCAGGTCGACGTGACGGGGCTCCGCGTCCGCCCGGACGGCGCCCCCGCCCTTGACCGCCTGGCCCTGGTCCTGACCGGCGTCCGGTACGACCCCGACGCCGGACGGCTCGACCACGTCGAGAGCGCAAGGGCGACGGCCCACGTCCGCCCGTCGGACCTCGCGGCCTTCCTCGACGCGCACCGCAACGTGCGGGACGCCGCGCTCACCCTCCGCCCCCCGGACGGCGCCACGCTCCGCTTCCGCCCCGAGATCCGCGGCTTCACCGTCCCCGAGGGCGTCGCCGTCGCGCTCACCGGGCGCCTCGCGGCCGACGACGGGCGGGTCCGCTTCGAGGTCTCCGAGGTCCGGGCCGGCGGGCTCCCCCTCGGGCGCCTGGTCGCGCAGCAGCTCTCGGCCGCCATCAACCCCGTCGTGGACCTGACCGGCACCGGCGCCGCGCTCCATGTGACGCGGGTGACAGTCTCCGCCGCGTCGATCCGGGTCGAGGCGACCGGCGATCCGACCGGCCTGTAGCCCGCTCCACGGCGTCGGAGGGGGTGAACTGACCATGGACACGGACCATGAGAGGCCTCTCGGCGTACACTCTCCCTCGTCCGGGCCTGACGGTCACGATCCCCCGCGCGGAACGCCCCATCGTGATCGCGGGCCCGGGTCCCCTTCGCGCAACACCAACCACATGGCCAAGCAGAAGCCCATCCAGCAGGAAGGCGTCGTCACCGAGGCGCTCCCCAACGCCCAGTTCCGGGTCGAGCTCGACAACGGGCACGAGATCCTCGGCCTCCTCTCCGGCAAGATGCGGAAGTACTTCATCCGCATCCTCCCCGGCGACCGCGTCGACGTCGAGATGTCGCCGTACGACCTCACGAAAGGCCGCATCGTCTACCGCTACAAGTAGCCACTCCGGCCACCGGTCCTGCCTCGCGCCTACCGTCGTCGCGGCGGCGGGGCGCGGGCCGATCCCCTCCGACGCCGCACGCGCACCCTCGCCTACCGGCCGGGGCGGCGACGGGCACCGTCCCGTCAGCGGGTCATCCCCGATCCGCCGGGCGCGCCGCCAGAGCGGGGCTGGAGCCGTCTCGGCGGACGGCGCTTCGGCCCACGTCGTTCGTGAACCGGATTCGCGCGGGGCTCTGGGTGTTCGCCGTGTAGGGTCCTGGCCGCCTCCCACCCCACGCCTCGACCATGCGTCGTGCCCTCCGCTACGGCCTCCTTGCCTTCGTCGTCGCTGGGCTGGGCGCCTTCGGCGGGGGGTACGCCTGGCTGCGCGCCAGCCTCCCGGCGCTGGAGGGCGAGCTCCCCCTACCCGGCCTCGCCGCCGAGGTCACGGTCACGCGCGACAGCCTCGGCGTCCCGACGGTCACGGCCGCCAGCCGGCTCGATGCAGCCCGGGCCCTCGGGTTCGTCCATGCCCAGGAGCGGTTCTTCCAGATGGACCTCCTCCGCCGCGCCGGCGCCGGGGAGCTGAGCGCCCTCCTCGGCGAGGCCACCGTCGGCGCCGACCGCGCGCTCCGCCCCCACCGCTTCCACGAGCGCGCGCTCGCCGCCCTCGGCCTGGCCCCGGAGCGCGAGCGGGCGATGATGACGGCGTACGCCGAGGGGGTCAACGCGGGCCTCGCGGCCCTCGGCGCGCGACCGTTCGAGTACCTGGTGCTCCGGCAGGAGCCGCGGCCGTGGCGGCCCGAGGACACCCTCCTCGCCGCCTACGCCATGTTCATCGACCTCCAGCTCGATTCCGGACCGGGCCACGAGCTGGAGCGGCAGGCCCTCGACGCTCTTCCCTCCGCGCTCGCCCGGTTTCTCCAGCCCCCGGGCGACGTGTACGACGCCCCCCTGGTCGGCGAGCCGTTCGCAGAAGAGCCGGTGCCGCCGCCGGAGTCGCTCGGCGTGTTTCGGCCTCGGCCCTTCCCGCCCGGAGCCCCCGCTCCCCGCCCGGAGGGCAGGGGCAGCAACAACATGGCCGTGAGTGGCGCGCAGACCCGCCACGGCGCCGCGCTCGTCGCGAACGACATGCACCTCGGGCTGCAGCTGCCGAACATCTGGTTCCGCGCCTCGCTCGTCTACCCCGCTCCGGGCGGCGAGATGCGGCGCGTCACCGGCGCCACGCTCCCCGGCGCGCCGATCCTCATCGTCGGCTCGAACGGCCGCGTCGCGTGGGGCTTCACGAACAGCTACGGCGACTACGTCGACCTCGTGCGGCTCGTCGAGGACGAGGCGGCGCCGGGCGTCGTCCGCACCGCCGGCGGCCGGGTGCCCCTCGACACCGTGCGGCACGTGATCGAGGTGGCGGGTGGGGAGCCCGAGACCCTCGAGATCCTCGAGAGCCCGTGGGGCCCCGTGCTGAAGACCGACGCCGCCGGCCGCCGCTACGCGTTCCAGTGGACGGCGCACCGCCCGGAGGCCGTCAACCTCGGCCTGCTGGCGATGGAGGACGTCGGCACCGTGGCCGAGGCCATCCCCGTCCTCAACCGCGCCGGCATCCCGGCGCAGAACGTGGCCCTCGGCGACCGCGAGGGCCACGTCGGCTGGACGATCGGCGGGCGGCTGCCGCGCCGCGAGGGCCGCGACGGCACACGCCCCACCCTCTCCACCGACCCCGACGCCCGCTTCCGAGGCTTCCTGGACCCGGCGGCCTACCCCCGCGTCGTGGACCCCGAAGACGGGCTGATCTGGACGGCCAACAACCGGGTCGTGGACGGCGAGTGGCTCCGCCGCATCGGGCAGGAGCCCTACACGCACGCCGCCCGCGCCCGCCAGATCCGCGACGCGCTCCGCCGCCTCCAGGCGCCCGTCGAGCCCGCCGATCTCCTCGCCCTCCAGCGGGACCGCCGGGCCCTCTTCTACGGCCGCTGGCAGGCCCTCCTCCTCGACCTCCTCGACGCCGAGGCCCTGGGGGAGGCCGAGGTGCGCGGATCGTTCCGCGAGTACGTCCGCGACTGGGGCGCCGCCGCCGACACCGGGTCCGTCGGCTACCGGCTCGTCCGCGAGTTCCGGAGCGAGGTGGAGCCCCTCGCGCTCGGCCCCCTCCTCGGTCCCGCCGAGGCCCGGCTGCCCGGGCTCGACCTCCGGTCCGAAGCCGCGCTGTGGGCCCTCGTCTCGGAGTGGCCGTCACACCTCCTCAACCCGCGCTACGACGCGTGGCGCGACCTCCTTCTCGACGCCGTGGACCGCGTGATCGCGCGGTACGACGGCGCGCTCGCGGGGCGGACGTGGGGCGAGGCCAACGTGAGCCAGATCGCCCACCCCTTCGCCGACGCCGTGCCCGCCTTCGGTGACCGGCTGCGGATGCCACCCTACCGCCTCCCCGGCGACGCGCGGACGCCCTCGGCGCAGCGCCCCTCGTTCGGGCCGTCCGAGCGGATGGTGGTGGCGCCGGGACACGAGGCGGAGGGCCTCTTCCACATGCCCGGCGGCCAGGCCGGCCACCCGCTCTCGCCCTACTGGGGCGCCGGCCACGACGACTGGGCCTTCGGGCGGCCCTCGCCCTTCTTGCCGGGCCCGACGGTCTGGACGCTCCGGCTGACGCCGGAGTAGCCCGGGCGTCGCGCTAGAACCGGTCCCGAAGGCCGAACCCGACGGCGACGAGCGCGGCCACACCGACGGCGACGAAGACCGGCTTCGACAGCACGACGTCGAGCCAGTCGCGGCCGCTCTCGACCGTGGCGGGGACGGCGTCGTAGGTGTGGACGCTCTCGATGAGGCCGTTGGCGCCGTGGACGACGACGCGCCCCGGGGCTTGGGTGCGCGCCATCTGTTCGGCGACGGCGACGGCCTCGGCCTGGGTGTCGGCGACGCGCGAGGCGCGGTCGGCGCCCTCGCGCTTGACGGCCCAGCGGTCCTCGTTGGGGACGACGTGGTAGACGATCTGCGGCATGGGATCGGAGGAGATGGGGAGAGAGGAAGGGCCGCTGGTACGCCCCGGGTCCCCGTTTTGTCCCCACCGCGCCGGGCCCACCGGGTATCTTCCGGCCTCATCCGCCGCACGCACGATGCTCCGCCCCCTCCTCTTCGCTGCCGCCGCCCTCGCCGGGCTCTCCGCCTGCGCCCCCGCCCCCGTCACGGCGCAGGAGACCGACCCCGCCGCCCTCGCCCTCGCGGCGCCCGACGACGCCCTCGCCGAGATCGACTCGACGACGCTCTACCGGCACCTCGCCGAGCTCGCCTCCGACGCCTACCAGGGCCGCGGCACCGGCACGCCCGGCGAGGCCATGACCGTCGAGTACATCGCCGGGCAGATGCGCGCGCTCGGCCTCGAAGGCGGCGCCGCCGACGGCTCGTTCTTCCAGCCCGTCCCCCTCCGCGGTTCGACGCCGACCTCGGTCAGCCCGCTCGTCCTCACCCCGGACGACACCGCGCCCGCCACGCTCGAGTTCGTCTCCGACTTCATCGCCTCGACCGACCTCGACGCCGAGGCCGCCTCGGTCCACGACGCCGAGCTCGTCTTCGTCGGCTACGGCATCGAGAACCCCGGCTACGACTGGGACGACTACAAGGGCCTCGACGTCGAGGGCAAGATCCTCGTCGCCTTCGTCAACGACCCGCCGGCGACGGAGGCGGAGCCCGACCTCTTCCAGGCCGACACGCTGACGTACAACGGGCGCTGGACCTACAAGTACGAGGAGGCGCGGCGGCGCGGGGCGCTGGGGGCCCTCCTCATCCACACGCCCGCGACGGCGGGGTACCCGTTCCAGGTGCTCTCGGCCGGCGCGCGCGGCGAGCAGATCAGCCTCTCCGAGCCGCCCGAGGGGGCGCTCACCGTCAAGGGCTGGCTCACGCAGCCCTCCGCCGAGCGCCTCGCCGCGATGGCCGGGGCGTCGCTCGACCAGTGGTTCGCCGAGGCCGCCACGCGCGACTTCCAGCCCCGCATCCTGCCCGTCACCGCCTCGCTCGACATGACCTTCGAGAACCGACGGTTCGAGGGGACCAACGTGATCGGGAAGCGGACCGGCGCCTCCGCACCCGACGAGGCCGTCGCCTACACGGCGCACCACGACCACCTCGGGATGAACGAGGACCTCATCGCCGCCGGCGAGGACGGCATCTACAACGGCGCCGTCGACAACGCCTCCGGCGTCTCGATGCTGCTCACGCTCGCCGAAGCCTTCCTGGCCGCCGAGCGGCCGGCGCGGACCGCCCTCTTCCTCACGCTCTCGGCCGAGGAGTCGGGGCTCCTCGGGGCGGCGTACTACGCCGAGAATCCCGTCGTGCCGCTCGCCCACACGATCGCCAACGTCAACGTAGACTCCGGCAACCTCAGCGGGGCGACCGAGGACATCGTCGGCATCGGGGCCGAGCGGAGCGAGATGCTCGACCTCCTCCGCGCTGCCGCGGCGGCCGAAGGCATGCGCGTGACGCCGGACAACCAGCCCAACCAGGGCATCTTCTTCCGCTCCGACCAGCTCGCGTTCGCGCGCGGCGGCGTCCCGGCCGTCTTCATCAAGACGGGTGCCACGTTCGTCGGCCGCCCCGAGGGCTACGCCGACGAGGTCGCCCGCGAGTACCGGATGAACCGCTACCACCAGCCCGCCGACGAGCTGACGGGCGACGAGCGCCTCGGCGGCCTCGTCCAGCAGACCCGCGTCGCCTTCCGCCTCGGATGGCTCCTCGCCGACTCCGACCTCCGCCCGCAGTGGAAGCCCAGCGAGGCCTTCGCCCAGACGCGGGCCGACAGCGAGCGCGCCGCGGGGATGTGACCGTGCCGGCCCTCGCCCCGCCCCGGAGCCGCTGCCTCCCGGTCACGGCCCACGCCCGGATCCGCGCCCCGCGCGACCGCGTCTGGGCCACGATCGCGGCGCCGGGCAACCTGGAGGCGGCGCACCCCTACGTCAAGGCCAACCCCGTCGAGCGGTGGCCGGGGCCCGACGCGCGCGACCGCATCGTCTATGACTCCGGGCTCCAGCTGATCCGGGAGGCCACCGCGTGGCACGACGGGAGCGACGGCGAGTACGGCTACGACCTCGCCGTGTGGAACCGCCCCGGGGCCGTCTCGCGGGCGCGGTGGCGGGTGACCGAGGAGGGGCCGGCGGCGAGCCGCCTGACGATCACGATCTGGCCGTACCTCCTCGCCTCGTGGCCCGCGGGGGTGCGCCAGCTCGGCCAGGCGCTCGCCGTGCGCCCCGCGATGCGATGGTACCTCCGGTCCGTCGTCCTCGGCTTCCGCCACGTCGTCGAGACCGGGGAGCCGGTGCAGCGCAACCAGTTCGGGTGGCACCCGATGTTCTCGGCCCGCACGCGCTAGCCCCGCGCGGATCGGCCCCGGCGGTCGTCAGCCGGCGACGGCTTCGAAGAGCGCGTCGTAGCGCCGGGCCTGCTCGGGCCAGGCGAGGTGGGCGGGGATCTCGCGGAGCACGCTCCGCGGGAGGGGCTGGTCCTCGCCGCGGAGGAGGCGCCCGAGGATCTCGAAGCGCTCTTCGTCGTCGCCGTACAGGACGGGGGCGTGGAGGAGCGGGTGGTGGAGGCGCTCCGGGATCAGCTCGGGGTAGGTGAGCCGGTTCGGGAGGAGCGGGTGGCACCCGCAGTAGATGGCCTCCAGCATGGCGATGCCGAAGAACTCGTGCCGCGCCGTCGAGACCACGATGTCGGCGCGGTGGAGGAGCCGGCTGTAGTCGGCGAAGTCGTCGGCGTAGCCGTAGTGGAGGATGCGCTCGGCGTAGCGGCCGAAGGCCTGCTCGAAGGCGGGCGGCTGCTCCTCGAACGTCTCGCCGGCGAGGATGAGGCGGAACGGCACGCCGGCGTCGTCGAGCCGGTTCATGAGGCGGAAGAACGCCTCGGGGTTCTTGTCGTGCTCCCACCGCTGGTTCCAGAGCACGATGGGCGGGCCGGGGTCGCGGGCGCGCTCGGCCTCGGCGGCGGGGGCGTGGCGGTCGTGGCCCTCGAGGTCGAGGCCGAGGTGGAGGACGGTCGCCTTGTCGCGGAGGCGGCGGACGGTGTCGAGGTGGGTGTAGTCCGGGAAGCGGCGGAGGAGGTCCGGGAGGGCGCCGAAGAACTCGTCGTGGTGGAACTGCGAGTTGAAGACGACGCGGTCGGCGGCGAGGGCCGAGAGGTAGTTGACGTAGGCGTAGGTGTAGTCGCGGTCGTCGCCCTGCCCGCCCGCGTCGGGCGGGCGGAGGGGGTAGGTCAGTTGGTTCTCGTGGAGGTAGAGGACGACGGGGACCTCGGCCAGCCGCTCGCGCGTGAGGGCGAGGAAGGCCGGCAGGTTCACCATGTCGGTCGCGAACAGGAGGTCCGGCGCGACCCCCTCTTCGACGTGCTCGAGCGCCTTCTGGGCGAGCGTGACGGCGCCGCCCTGCATCCGCCACTTCCAGTACCGCGCCGCCATCGTGACGAGGCGGAACGCGTGCTGGCTGTGGCGGGCGAGGTCGTCGAGGAAGTGGCGGTGGGAGCCGCCGTACCAGGGCTCGAGGGCCAGGACGTTCACGGGCGCGGCCGCGCTAGGCCTTCCCGGCCAGCGCCTGGGCGAGCAGCTCGCCCTCCTCGTCGGTGGCCGGGCGGACGACGGCGACGGAGCGGACCTGGAGGTGCTCGCGGAGCGTGCCGTCCCGGACCTCCTCGGCGGTGATGAGCACCTCCTCGCCCGCCTCCATCGGGATCTGGCGGGTCTGGAGGCGGAGGGTGAGCGGGCGCTCGGAGATGTTCTTGATGAGCATGCCGCGGCGCTGGGCCATGGGCGTCGGAGCTGGCGAGAGAGGAAGCGGCGGGTTGCGCCGGACGAGGTGGGGCCAAGATATTCACACGCGGGCTCCCGTACCCGCCTCCGCCCATGCCACCCTTCGCCCCCCGCCCGCTCCGCGGCCTCACCGGCGCCGCCCGCGCCGTGGCCGGCCTCGCCTTCCCGACGCTCTGCCTCGGATGCGACCGCCGCGTCCCCCCCGGCGCCGAGTCCGTGCCCCTCTGCCCGGCCTGCCACCGCCGCCTCCCCCGCGCCGAGGCCCCCGACGTCCGCGCCCGCCTCGCCGCCCTCCCCACCGGCGACGTCTTCGAGCGGGCCGCGGCGCTCTGGGTCTACGACAGCGGCGGCGCCGTGCAGCGGCTCCAGCACACCCTCAAGTACCGCGACCGGCCCACACTCGGGCTCGCGCTCGGGCGCCTGCTCGCGGGGGCCGTGCAGGAGGCGTTCGGCGCCGTCCGCTACGACGCCGTCGTGCCCATCCCGCTCGCACGCGTCCGACGCCTGGAGCGCGGGTACAACCAGAGCGAGACGCTCGCCGAGGGTCTGGCGGCCGTGTGGCCCGACGAGCCGCCCGTCGCGCCAGGCCTCCTCGTGCGCACCCGACCGACGCGCTCGCAGACGACGCTCTCGCGTGCCCGCCGCTGGGACAACGTGGACGGCGCCTTCGCCACACCCGACCCGGGCGCCGTCCGGGGCCGCCACCTCCTCGTCGTGGACGACGTGCTGACGACGGGGGCCACGCTCACGGCCGCCGCCCAGCCGCTCCTCGATGCCGGCGCGACCGTGGACCTCGCCACCTTCGCCCTCGCGGCGATCTAGTCGAGGGCAACCGAGCGGGCGCAGAGGGCGGCCTCAGCCTCGTCGTTCGTCGCCACGACCACGACGGCCTCGGGCGAGGCGATGACGGAGGCGACGAGGGCGCGGCCGGCGGCGTCGAGCGTGGCCGTGGGCTCGTCGAGGAGGAGGACGGGCGGGGCGTGGAGGAGCGCGGCGGCGAGGCGGAGGCGCTGGCGCATCCCCGTCGAGTAGGTCGCGAGGCGGTCGTCGGCGCGCGCGTCGAGGCCGACCCGGTCGAGCACGGCCGCGATCCGGTCGTCGGCCCCGGGCAGGCCGCGGGCAGCGGCGAGGAAGGCGAGGTTCTCGCGCGCCGAGAACGGCTCGTAGAGCTGGAGGTAGGGCGCCACGAAGCCGACGCGGTGGGGGCGCTCGGCCGCCGGCACCTCCACCCCGGCGAGGCGGAGGCGGACCGCGCCCGCCGTCGGCGTGAGGACGCCGGCCAGCAGCTTGAGCAGCGTCGACTTCCCCGACCCGTTAGGCCCCACGACGGCGAGGGGCTCGCCGGGGACGGCCTCGAAGCGCAGGTCGCGGAAGAGCACGCGCCGGCCGAAGCGCATCGCGAGGGCGTCGGCGGTGAGGCGGGCGTCGGCGGGCATGCGGGGGCGGAAGCGGGGCCGAAAGCTACGGCTCGCCCGAAGAACCCCCCGGCTCCTCTCCCGTACTCATCCGCCACGCACACCGTCCCCCGTGTCCCGCCCTCTCCTGCTCCTCCCCCTCCTCGCGCTCGTCGCCTGCGCCGTCGAGGACGCCCCGTCGCCGACGGCGCCGGTGGGCGACCGCGCCGACGGAGAGGAGACGCCCGCGGCTCGCCCGCTCGGCCAGGCCGACGAGGCGCGCGTCGACCTCCAGCCCGTCGGCCGCGGCGGCGTGAGCGGCTCCGTTCGGCTCGTCGGGTACGACGAGGGCACGCGCATCGTCCTCCGCGCCGAGGGGCTCGCCCCCGGCCTCCACGGCGTCGCCGTCCTCGACGCCACCGACTGCGCCGACGCCGACGACGCCGTCCACTTCGACCCGGCCGGCGCGCCGCACGGCGACCCCGAGGACCCCCGCCCCCTCCACCACGCCGGCGACCTCGGCAACGTCCGCGCGACGGACGACGGCGCCCGCCTCGACCGCGTGTTCACCGACCTCCGCCTCGACGGCCCGGCGTCGGTCGTCGGCCGCGTCCTCGCGGTCCACGCCGGGCAGGATGACCTCAACACCCAGCCCGACGGCGGCGCGGGCGCGCCCGTCGCCTGCGGCGTCATCCAGCCCGCCGAGTAGCCCCATGCGTCCCTTCCCCGCCCTCGCTCTCGCGGTCCTCTGCCTCGCCCTCGGCGCAGCGGCGGGGTGGTTCCTGCGCGACGAGCCGGCCCCGTCCGTCACGCCGCCCCTCGCGGCGACGGACGCATCGGCCGTGGCGTTCGACACGCTCCAGGCCGTGCTGCAGCGGACGCGCGCGCGCTTCGAGCGCCTCCCGCCGCCCTCGAACGCCGACGAGGCCGCCCTCCGCCGCCCCCGCACGCCCCGCTACCAGGTGCACCTCGACCGCGGCGAGGAGCTGGGCGTCCCTCGCGTCACCTCCGTCGGCCAGATCGACGACCTCGTCGCAGCCGGCCGCCTCGTCCCGCTCGTCGACACCGAGCACTACGTCGTCCGCACGCTGGAGCACTCGGCCCCGTTCGTCACGCCCGACCTCCGCGCGCTCCTCGACAGGATCGGCGAGCGGTTCCAGGCGGGGCTGGCCGAGCGGGGCCTGCCGCCGTACCGGTTCGTCCTCTCGTCGGCGCTGCGGACGCCCGCGCTCCAGGAGGACCTCCGCGAGAGCAACCGGAACGCCGCCACGGCCGCCTCCTCCCACGAGTACGGCGTCTCCGTCGACATCGTGAACTGGCGCTACGTCCACGCCCCCGACCGCCTCGACGCGCTCGCCCTCCCGCCCGGCACGGCGCGGCCCGAGGCCTACCGCGCCCTCCTCGACGAGGCCTACGCCGCCTACGGCTACCGCTACTGGGACCACCTCTTCGGCCTCATGACCGAGATCCTCACCGACCTCCAGGACCGCGGCGACGCCGTCGTCCTCCTGGAGAGCGAGCAGCCCGTCTTCCACATCACCGTCGCCCGTCGATTCTGAGTGTCCGACGTCCTCTCCCCTCCCCGTCCTGCTGCCGCCCCTGCCCCCCCGCCCGAGCCCCCGCGCCGCCTCCCCAAGAAGCGGCTGGCCGTCGGGCTCCTGCTCCTGCTCACCGTGCCGGCGCTGCTCCTCTACGGCAGCCACCTCGGCAGCACGCAGGAGACCTACGCCGAGGAGGTGTCCGACTGGCTCGCGTCGTTCGAGGCTCGGTTCGAGGCCATCCCGCTCCTGACCGAGGAGGAAGAAGCCCTCTTGCGCCGCTCGCGCAACGCCCGGCACGTCGCCCTCGCGGAGTCGCTGGGCACCCCGCCCATCGCGTCGAAGGACTCGCTCCAGTCGATTGCGGAGGCCCGCGGCCTGGTCTCGGTGTCCGAGTCGAACCCCACCGTCGCGCTCGCCGAGGCCGACTTCTCCATCGGCTGGCTCACCCCCTCGGCGGCCGCCTCGCTCGACAGCATCGGCGCCCGCTTCCACGCCCGGCTGCGGGAGGCCGGGCTGCCGCTCTACCGGGTCGTCGCCACGTCGCTGCTCCGCTCGACCGAGGACCAGGCGGCCCTGCGGGGGCAGAACGTCAACGCCGCCGCGGGCCACTCCAGCCACGAGTACGGGACGACCTACGACCTCCACTACCGCCGCTTCGCGTACGGGAGCCCAGGGGAGCTTGCACCGCCCGAGCCGCCGGAGTTGCTCTTCGACCTCGGCGAGGCGGCGATGCGAGAGGCCGCGGCGCGCAGGACCGACGACGCCTTCGCCGGCTACGCGGAGACGTACCCGTCGCGGCTGGCCGCCCTCCTCGGCCGCGTGCTCATCGAGCTCGAGGACGCGGGCGTGCTCGTGACGGTGATGGAGCGGCGGCAGCCCGTCTTCCACACGACGGTCGCCCGCGACCTCGTGGGGACCGGGACGATCCAGGGCCGTTAGAGGCCCGACCTCTCCCGCACCCGTGCCCGAGCCCCTCGCCCCCCCCGCCGACGCCACCGACGCGCTCCTCTACGGCCACGACCCGACGGAGCGGATCGTCGCCCTCCACCCCGTCGAGGGCGGCGAGCGGCTGCGGATCTACCGCCGGCTCGACGGCGACCGCGTCGAGGCCGAGGACGTCCCCTTCCACCCCTTCTTCTTCCTCTCCGACGTCGGCCTCCTGCAGGGCTTTTCGCGCGCCCGGTTCCAGTTCCAGCGCCTCGACGGCGACGGCTTCTTCCGCCACCTCGTCGTCTTCCCCGACCGCAGCGCCTACTTCGACGCCCTCCGCCACGTCGAGCGCGCCGTGGGGACCGAGAAGAAGCGGCCCGACGAGGTCTACGCCGTCGGCGGGCCCGAGCAGCAGTACCTCATGCAGAGCGGGCGGACGCTCTTCAAGGGGATGGCGCTCGACGACCTCCTCCGCCTCCAGCTCGACCTCGAGGTCGCCGCCGAGGAGGGCTTCCCGAACGCCGAGAACCCCGACCACGCCATCATCATCGTGGCCCTCCACGACAACCGCGGATGGAGCCGCGTCATCGACGCCCGCGAGCGGTCGGAGCGGGAGGTGCTGGAGGAGGCGCTGCGCGTGATCCGGGAGCGCGACCCCGACGTGATCGAGGGCCACAACCTCTACGGGTTCGACCTCCCGTACCTCGCCGCGCGGTGCCGGCTCCGCGGCGTGCCCCTCGCCCTCGGCCGCGACGGCTCCGAGCCGCGCACGTTCCCCTCCCAGATGCGCTTCGCCGAGCGGACCCTCGCGTACGACGCCGTCGAGATCGCCGGGCGGCACGTCGTGGACACCCTCTTCCAGGTGATGAGCTACGACGTGTTCCGGCGCGACCTCCCCAACTACACGCTGAAGGGGGCCGCGCGCTACTTCGGCTTCGCGCCCGAGGGCCGTACCTACATCCCCGGCCACGAGATCTCGCGCGTCTGGCAAGAAGACCCGGCGCGCGTGCTGGCCTACGCCCTCGACGACGTGATCGAGACCGAGCGCCTGGCCCGCCACCTCTCCGGCTCGACGTTCTACCTCACGCAGATGGTGCCGATGCCCTACGACGCCTGCGCCCGCACCGGCCCCGCGTCGAAGATCGAGGCCCTGTTCGTGCGCGAATACCTCCGCCAACGGCAAGCCCTCCCGAAGGCGGATTGGGGCAGTCAGGCGGTGGGCGGTTACACCGATGTGTTCGTCACCGGCGTCGTCGGACCCGTGGTCTACGCCGACGTCGAGAGCCTGTACCCG
>JAWWCA010000101.1:0-13060 GCA_033720695.1 Rubricoccaceae bacterium | reverse complement strand
CCATGCGGGCGTTCCCTACTCGGCCGTGTAGCCGCCGTCCACCACCAGCTCGGTGCCGGTCACGAAGCGGGCGTCGTCCGAGGCGAGGTACAGGACGGCGTTGGCGATGTCGTCGGGCTCGCCGAGGTGCCCGATGGGGTGCTTCTCGACGAGACCGGCCCGCCCCGCGTCCGGTTGGAGCCCGGATAGGACCCCCGCCACCCCGGCCCCCACGCTGCCCCTGATGGACGAACGGATCACGATTCGCGGCGCCCGCGAGCACAACCTCCGCGACATCGACGTCGACATCCCGCGCAACCAGCTCGTCGTCATCACGGGGCTCTCGGGGAGCGGGAAGTCGAGCCTCGCCTTCGACACGATCTACGCCGAGGGGCAGCGGCGCTACATGGAGTCGCTGTCGGCGTACGCCCGGCAGTTCCTCGGCGTCATGGAGCGGCCCGACGTCGACTTCATCGACGGGCTCAGCCCGGTCATCGCGATCGAGCAGAAGACGGTCTCCCGCAACCCCCGCTCGACGGTCGGCACGGTGACGGAGATCTACGACTTCCTCCGCCTCCTCTACGCCCGCGCTGCCGACGCCTACGCCTACACGTCCGGTCGCCCCATGCGGCGGCAGAGCGACGACGAGATCATCGACACGATCGTGGGCTGGCCCGAGGGTGCGCGTGTGATCCTGCTCGCGCCCGTCGTGCGCGGCCGGAAGGGGCACTACCGCGACCTCTTCGAGCAGACGGCCAAGCAGGGGTTCGAGCGCGTCCGCGTCGACGGCGCGCTGCGCGAGATCGAGAAGGGCATGCAGCTCGACCGCTACAAGGTCCACGACGTCGAGGTGGTCGTGGACCGGCTCGTGCTGAAGGGCGGCATCCGGCCGCGCGTCTCGCAGTCGGTCGAGCTCGCGCTCGGGATGGGCGGCGGCACCCTCATCGCCCACGTCCTCTCCAGCCCCGACGAGGCGGCCCTCGCGCCGGGCGACCACGTCCTCTCCCGCCACCTCACGAGCCCCGAGGACGGGCTGAGCTACGAGGACCCGAGCCCGAACACGTTCTCGTTCAACTCCCCCTACGGTGCGTGCCCCGCCTGCAACGGCCTCGGCGTCCGCCGCGAGATCGCCCCCGACCTCGTCGTGCCCAACCCCAAGAAGGCGATCGCGGAGGGCGCCCTCGCCCCGCTCGGGCCGCCGCGCGACGTGTGGGTGTTCTCCCAACTCCGCGCCGTCGCCGCGGCCTACGGGTTCGACTTCGAGACGCCGTGGCGGGAGCTCACCGACGCGCAGCGGGAGGTGATCCTGGAGGGGGCGGGCGACGAGCAGTTCGAGATCGTCTACCGGTACAAGGGGCGCGAGGTGACCTACAAGCACCGGTTCGGTGGGGTCTACGGCCACATCCAGCACACCCACGAGAACTCGTCGAGCAGCAAGCAGAAGCGGTGGGCCGAGGCGTTCATGCGCGTCCGCCCGTGCCGGACGTGCGGCGGCGGCCGGCTCAAGCCCGAGGCGCTGAGCTACCGCATCGGCAACACGAAGACCTACGAGGGCGACGCCTCGATCGCGGACCTCGTGCAGCTCGACCTCCGGAGCCTCCGCGCGTGGTTCGACGCGCTGGCGCTGGAGGGCCGCCAGGGGACGATCGGCGAGCCCATCGTCAAGGAGATCGCCGAACGCCTCGACTTCCTCCTCAACGTCGGCCTCGACTACCTCACGCTCGACCGGACGGCGCGGACGCTCTCCGGCGGCGAGAGCCAGCGCATCCGCCTCGCCACGCAGATCGGCACGCAGCTCACGGGCGTGCTCTACGTCCTCGACGAGCCGAGCATCGGCCTCCACCCGCGCGACAACGACAAGCTCATCGCCTCGCTCGAAGACCTCCGCGACCTCGGCAACTCCGTCCTCGTCGTCGAGCACGACCGCGAGATGATCGAGGCGGCCGACTTCGTGGTGGACCTCGGGCCGGGCGCGGGCGAGTACGGCGGGCGCCTCCTCGCCGCCGGCCCGCCCGACGAGATCGCCAACCCCGGCGGCGACGGCGTCTCGGACTCGCTCACGACGGCCTACCTCTCCGGCCGCCGCCGCATCCCGCTCCCGGACGAGCGCCGCGCGGGCAACGGCGAGGCGCTCGTCCTCGAAGGGGCGCGCGGCCACAACCTCAAGGACGTCACGTTCAGGCTCCCGCTCGGGACGTTCACCGTTGTCACCGGGGTGTCGGGGAGCGGGAAGTCGAGCCTCGTGAACCAGACGCTGTACCGCGTCCTCGCGCAGCGCTTCCACAACGCCGCGACCGTCCCCCTCCCGCACGACGACGTGACGGGGCTGGAGCACGTCGACAAGGTCATCGCCATCGACCAGTCGCCGATCGGGCGGACGCCGCGGAGCAACCCGGCCACGTACACCGGCCTCTTCGGGCTCATCCGCGACCTCTTCGCGCGCCTCCCCGAGGCCGAGATCCGCGGCTACAAGCCGGGGCGGTTCTCGTTCAACGTCAAGGGCGGTCGGTGCGAGCACTGCAAGGGCGCCGGCATCGTGAAGCTGGAGATGAACTTCCTCCCCGACGTGTACGTCGAGTGCGAGGTGTGCAAGGGGAAGCGCTACAACCCCGAGACGCTGGAGGTGAAGTACAAGGGCAAGAGCATCGCCGAGGTGCTGGAGATGCCCGTCTCGGAGGCGCTCGCGTTCTTCGAGGCCGTCCCCCGCATCGCGCGCAAGCTGCGGACGCTCGACGCCGTCGGCCTCGGCTACATCCGGCTCGGCCAGCAGGCGACGACGGTCTCGGGCGGCGAGGCGCAGCGGATCAAGCTCTCCAAGGAGCTGTCGCGGCCCGGCACCGGCAAGACGCTCTACATCCTCGACGAGCCCACGACGGGCCTCCACTTCGAGGACATCCGCCACCTCCTCGCCGTGCTCCAGGCGCTCGTCGACAAGGGGAACACCGTCCTCGTCATCGAGCACAACATGGACGTGGCCAAGCAGGCCGACTGGGTCGTGGACCTTGGGCCCGACGGCGGCGCGGGCGGCGGCGAGGTCGTGTTCGCTGGGACGCCGGAGCAGCTCGCCAAAAAGCGGAGGTCGCCGACGGCCCTGTTCATGCGCGAGGAGCTCGCGCGCCACACCGGTGCCGAGGAGGTGGGCAGCAAGACGCGCGAGATCGACCTCGACACCCTCGTGGGCGACGACGAGCCGGACAGCGACGAGGTCGTGGACGAGCCCGAGGAGGCCGACGCGGAGGACGCGTAGCGGCCCATGGGCCGCGACCCCGACCCCGTTCCAGGGCCACGCACGGGGAGGCGCCCAACGCCACGACGGGGACCCTGAGCGGGCGCTGGGCCTGCGAACGAGGCGGCGTCATCGTTGGGATCGGGCTCGGCCAAGACGACGGGGACGAGGTCGCTCGGACGCGAGGCGGCCCCGCCGAATCCGGTGGAACGAGCGCGGTGCCCGTTTCGCAGGCTGCTGAGGAGCTTAATGGCAACGCCAGAGGGGGCGATACCCGAGGCGATCCTTCTCAGATCGACTCTGGCCGTCTCATGAGGCCGCCCTACGGCACGATCGCCACATTCTTCAGGCCGCCGTCGGTGCGAGGACACGATTGGCGGGAGCACGCGCACCTCTACCTCCTCCGCCTCGTGGCGCTCTTGGGCGCCTCCCTCGTCCCGGCCTTCGGCGTCTTCTACCGGGCGGCCGACCCCGGCGCCGCCGACCCGATGGCGGTCCGGTTCGCCATCAGCGGGGTCGCCCTCGGGCTCTTCGGGCTCACGTACCTCTCCGAGGGCGTGCGCCGGCACGCCCCCGCCGTGCTCTTCCTGGCCGCGTGCGCCGTCACCGGTTGGGCGGCCATCCTCGCCCACGAGAACGGGTTCAGCGCCGACTACGCCGTGGGGTTCTTCTTCGTGTGGACGGCGGCAGCCATGATGCTCAGCTTGGCCTCCGTCCGGCTCAGCGCCCTCACCGGCTACATCCTCTTCTCGCTTCTCGCCGCCGTCACCCTCATCGTCGCCCACCCGGCGCCCGGCGTCGATGCCGTCATCTACTTCGTGTGCATGCTCGGGACGGCGGCGGCCGTCTACGTCGGCGTCAGCACGCGCGTCGAGATCCAGGAGGCGTTGGCCGAGCGGGGGCGGCTCCTCGCCGAGGCGCAGCGGACGGCCGGCCTGGGGAACTGGGAGGTGGACGCCGGCGGCCGCGTGCACTGGTCCGAGGAGATGTACCGGATCGTGGGGGTCGAGAGGGGCGAGGCGCCGTCGCTGGACGTCCTCGCCGCCCGCGTCCACTTCGACGACCGGGCCGCGCTCTTCGCCTTCTTCGACGCCCTCCGCGCAGGGGCCTCCCCCGACGACCTCACGCTCCGGTTGGCCGGGGGAGACGGAGCGGCCCGGACGGTCCGGCTCCGCGGGGCCGCCGAGCGCGCCCGAGGCCGGGGGCTCCGCCTCCACGGCGTCGCGTTCGACGTCACGGCCGAGGCTGAGCGGGCCCGCGCGCTCCTCGACGCCACGGAGCAGGCCGAGGCGGCGCGGGAGGAGGCCGAGCGGGCACGGGAGGCGGCGGAGCGGGCGCGCCGCCGCGCCGAGGAGCTCGCCCGCGTCAAGGGCGCCTTCCTCGAGAACATGAGCCACGAGCTCCGCACCCCCCTCACCGCCGTCATCGGGTTCGCCCAGGTGCTCAGCGAGGAGGTGGACGACGAGGTCCGGCCCCTCGTCGCGCCCATCGAGGAGAGCGGGCGGCGCCTCCTCCACACCCTCAACGCCGTCCTCGACCTCGCGAGCCTCCGCAGCGACAGCCTGAGCGTGGACCTCCAGCCGGTGGACGTCGCCGAGGAGGCCCACGACGCGGCGGCCGCGCTCCGCCCCCTCGCGCAGCAGAAGGGGCTCACCCTGACCGTCTCCGCTCCCGTCTGCGGCGTTGTCGCCCTGGCGGACCGGCTCCTCGTCCGGCGCGTGCTCTCGCACCTGCTCGAGAACGCCGTCAAGTTCACCGCTGCCGGACGGGTCACGCTCTCCGTCGAGGCCCTGGGCACCCGCGTCCGCATCCGCGTCCGCGACACCGGGCAGGGGATGGCGCCGGCCTTCCTGTCAAAGCTGTTCGAGGAGTTCCGGCAGGAGTCGACGGGGCGGACGCGGAGCCACGAGGGCACCGGGCTCGGGCTCGCCCTCACAAAGGGGCTCGTCGAGCTCATGGGCGGCACGATCGCCGTCGACAGCACCGTCAACGAGGGGAGCGTGTTTACCGTCGTGCTGCCGCGGCCCGAGGCGGAGCCGACGGTCGGGGGCACGGCCCGAACGGAAGCGACGGGGGCGGGGCAGGAGCCCTCCGCCGTCAGCGCACGCGAACGAGCCGCAGGCTGAGGGTGAGCTCCCCTGTGTGGACGCGGAGCGCGTAGAGCCCCGGCGGCAGATCATCGCCGGGAACGTCAAGCGCCGTCGGGCCCGCCGGGAGGGGGCCGTCGTGGAGGAGGGCCACGCGCCGGCCGAGGGCGTCGTACACGGCCACGTGTGCCGGGCCGGGCGCGGCGAGCGTGAGCCGGACGGCGGTGCCATCGCGGAACGGGTTGGGGAACGCCGCGAGCGCCGCCGCGGCCGGTCGCTCGTCCTCGGCCGCCGTCGGCACCAAGTCGGGGTAGGCGCGGCGGATGAGCGTGGAGTCGAGGACGAACGGGTTGGGCTTGTCCTGCTGGAACGGCGCGACGCGGAAGGTGCGGTCGTACTCCGTCTGGTCGACGGGGTCGAGGGCGTGCCAGCGGAGGAGGGTCTCCTGCTGCGCGGTGTCGAAGGGGAAGGCGCCGTTCGTCTGGGGGTCGTGGACGGTGTAGACGTAGAAGAGGGCACGGGCCACGTTGCCCTCGTGGCCCTCGCGGGGCTCGAACGAGACCCCTGTGAGGAGCTCGCTGTAGAGGTCGCGCTCGCCGAGCGGGGGCGGGGAGGTCTGGGTATAGGGCGGGGCGCCTCGGTACCACCGGTCCGTCTCCTCGTCGGGGATCTCGGCGAAGCGGAGGTTGGCGCGGTCGGCGTTGACGCCGACCTGGGTCGGGAAGATGTTGTGGAGGTCGTCCTCGGCGACGCCGGCGAGGAGCGACTTCGGCCAGGTGTGCTCCTGGTTGATCCCCGCGCCGTCGTTGAACACGTCCTGGGAGGGGTCGCAGCTGGGGTCGCAGTCGAAGGGGACGAAGTAGCCGGTGTAGACGCCGACGACGCCGTCCTTCCCGTCCACCGTCGTCCGGTCGATGATGCTGTAGAGGTCGTCGTTGTCGCCGGTGACGACCGACGGGCGGTAGGCGGCGCGGAGCGAGGCGCGAAGCTCGGCGCCGGTCTGGCCGGGGAAGAGCACCTCCTGCGGCGGTCCCTGGGCGGCGGCGGGGCCGGCGAGGGCGAGGAGCAAGAGCAGACGGAGAGCCATGGCGCGCACGGTCAGGTGGTGGGCGAAAGCTAGGGCATCCGGCCGGGGGGTACGCGGACGGTCCGAGTCAGGGAGGTCGTGGGAACGAGCGCGTCCTGCGCCGCGTGAGCCGGGCGCTCCTCTCTCTTGCTCGTCCTCCCCCCGTCATGTCCATCGCGAAGTCGGTCGCCGCGGTTCTCGGCCTGTTTCTCCTCGTGCTCCTCGTGTGGGGCGTCGCCGTCGAGCCGCGGCTCCTCGACACCGAGGAGGCGGAGGTCCCGATCCCGGGCCTCCCGGCGGCGTGGGAGGGACAGCGCGTGGCCGTCTTCGGCGACATCCAGGTGGGCATGTGGTGGGCCAACACAGACACCGCGCGCGAGGCTGTCGAGGCCATCCTCGAGGCGCGCCCGGCGCTGGCGCTCTTCGTGGGCGACTTCGTCTACAAGCCCGACAGCGCCGTCGTGCGGGAGGCCGTCGAGATCCTGCGGCCGCTCGGCGCCTCCGGCATCCCCACCTACGCCGTCCTCGGCAACCACGACTACTCGCTCTACGACAAGCAGTCGCAGCCGAACGCGGCCCTCGTGGCCTACCTCGAAGCGCTCGTCGAGGAGGCCGGCATCCCCGTGCTCAAGAACGAGGCGGTGTCCGTCGAGGCCCCCGGCGGCGGGGCGCCGCTGTGGGTGGTCGGTGTGGGGTCGGAGTGGGCCGGGAACGCGCACCCGGAGCGGGCGCTCGCGGGCGTGCCCGCCGGGGCGCCCCGCCTCATGATGGTCCACAACCCGACGACGTACCCCCGCGTGCCGGCGCGCGCGGCACCGCTGGCGGTGGCCGGCCACACCCACGGCGGCCAGATCCGGCTCCCCTTCACGCCCCACACGAGCTGGATGGGGATCGTGGGCAAGGACGACCTCATCGTGGACGCCTGGGCATCCGACAGCGTGGGCGCGCCCGGCAACCGGCTCTACGTCAACCGCGGGATCGGCTTCAGCGTCGTCCCGGCCCGGATCAACTGCAGGCCGGAGCTGACGCTGTTCACGCTCCGTCGGGGGCCTGCCCAGGCAGGGGCGCCACAGGCGGCCGGCGGTTGAGCGCCCGAGGGCCGGGGAACGGAGGCCGCCGCGCGGCGTGTGCCGCTGGATCCCCGACCCCCCCGCCTATGGACCTCCTCTACGTCGTTTACCTCCTCGGCCTCCTCCTGCATGTGCTCTCGTTCGGCGCGTGGTTCGGGCTGGGGCTCCGGCTGGGCGGGCAGGCCCGGACCGTCGCCGACGCCGAGCCGGCCGGGGCCGCCCTCCTCGCCGCCGATGGGAGCCGGACGATCGCGCTGATGAACGGGTTCGTGCTCCTCGGCTACGCCGCCGCCCTCGCCGCGTTCTTCGCGAGCCCGCAGTTCGCGGCCGAGGGGATGGGGGGGCACGCGTGGCCGTACCACCTCGCGCTCACGCTCGGCCTCGTGCTCGTGGCGGTGCAGTGGGCGTTGATCCGACCCGCGTGGGCCCGTCTCCGCGCGACGGTCGGGGCGCCCGAGGCCGACCGCGCGCGGGGTCGCGTCGCCATGGCGATGGGCCTCGGCCACCTCACCTGGTTCGTGCTCCTCGTCCTGATGTACTGGGAGCGCCTCGCCGCGTGAACCGGCTGGGGAGACTACGGTCTCTTCCACAACCGTTCCTCCCGCGCAGCGTACGTCCTGCGACCGGCCCTCGCCCCCGATGCACGCCCCGATCTACCTCGACTACAACGCCACGACGCCCTGCGACCCCGCCGTCGTGGAGGCGATGGCGCCGTTCTTCGCGGAGCACTTCGGCAACCCGTCGAGCAACCACGCCTACGGGTGGGCGGCCGACGAGGCCGTGGAGCAGGCGCGCGAGCGGGTGGCCGGCCTCCTCGGCGCCGAGCCGGCGTCGATCACGTTCACGAGCGGCGCCACCGAGGCGTGCGCGCTCGCCCTCCTCGGCGCGGGCGAGGCCTACGGCGGCCGGAAGCACCACGTCGTCACCGTCGCCACCGAGCACAAGGCCGTGCTGGAGAGCGTGGCCGCCCTCGAGCACGAGGGCTTCACCGTCACCGTCCTCCCCGTCGACCGCGACGGGCTCGTGGACCTCGGCGCCCTGCGCGAGGCCGTCACGGAGAAGACCCTCCTCGTGGCGGTGATGCTGGCCAACAACGAGACGGGCGTGCTCGGGCCCGTGGCCGAGGCGGCCGAGATCGCGCACGCGAAAGGGGCGCTCGTGATGACCGACGCCACGCAGGCCGTCGGCAAGATCCCCGTGGACGTGGACGCGCTCGGCGCCGACCTCCTCGCGCTCTCGGCCCACAAGCTCTACGGGCCGAAGGGGGTCGGCGCCCTGTTCGTGCGGCGGCGGAACCCGCGCGTGCGGCTCGTCCCGATCATCCCCGGCGGCGGCCACGAGGGCGGCCTCCGCAGCGGCACGCCCAACGTGCCCGGCATCGTCGGGCTCGGAGCGGCCGCCGCGCTCGCGGCCGAGCACCTCGACGCGGAGCGGGCGCGCCTCACGCGTCTCCGCGACCGGTTCGTCGAGGCCGTCCGGGCGCGCGTCGGCGGCGTCGCCGTCAACGGCGGCGGGGCGCCGCGCCTCCCGAACACCGCCAACCTCCGCTTCGACGGCGTCGCGACGGCGAAGCTGCTCCCGGCCATGCGCGGCGTTGCCGCCTCGACGGGCAGCGCCTGCCAGGTGAAGACGGCGCAGCCGAGCCACGTCCTCACCGCGATGGGGCTCTCGCGCGAGGGGTCGTTCGGCTCCGTCCGCTTCTCGCTCGGCCGTCCCACCACGGAGGCCGACGTGGAGGCCGCCGCTGAGGAGGTCGCCCGCGCCGTCGACGCCGTTCGTCCCGCCCGCGCCGCCTGAGCGCGCTCCCCCAGCCTGTCCTCCCATGGAGATCGTCAACCGCGTCGCCGAGAGCGACATCGAAGTGTTCAACCTGGAGACGCTCTGGGACGGCCGCGAGGTGGTCGCGTTCGACCTCGCGCCGCACCTCGCCGAGGGCCTCGTCCTCCGCGAGCGCCCGTTCCGCGAGGCCATGAAGGCGCACGACTGGGCCGCCTATGAGGGCCGCCACGTCGCCGTCGACTGCTCCACCGACGCCATCGTCCCGACGTGGGCCTACATGCTCGTGGCCTCGAAGCTCGACGGCGTGGCGGCCTCGGTCGCCTTCGGGACCGAGCGCGACCTCCTCCGCGACCACTTCGTGCGCGCGCTGGAGGGGGTGGACTGGCGCCGCTACGAGGGCAAGCCCGTCGTCGTCAAGGGCTGCGGGAGCCGGGTGGTCCCCGTCGCCGCCTACCTCCTCGCGACGCAGAAGCTGCAGGCCGTGGCCTCGAAGCTGATGTACGGCGAGCCGTGCTCGGCCGTGCCGCTGTGGCGGCGCCCGAAGGCCGCGCCCGCCCCGGCGGCGGCGGCGAAGCCGGCCGTCAAGCCGGCCGGGCGGCCTCCCGCCCGGTAACCCGCTCCCAAGCCTCCCGTCCCCATTCCCTCCCTTCTCGGCCATCCCCATGCGCCTCCGCCTCGTCCCGCTCTCCCTGCTCCTCCTCGCCCTCGCCGCCTGCAACGGCCCCCGCGAGTCCACGGCGGCCAGCGGCCCGCTGGCCGACGGCGGAGCGCCGGAGGACGCCCCGATGGGCGGCGATGGCCTCGTCGGCACCTGGGAGCGGGTGGCGCAGGAGGGCTACCCGGGGGACCCGCCGGATGTCGGGGTGCAGCGGCTCACCTTTTTCGAGGGCGGCCGCATGACCGTCGCGACGGAGGTGGGCGGGGAGAGGCTGGAGCAGGAGATGCAGTACCGCCTCGAAGGTGACCAGCTGGTGCAGATCTCGGGCGCGGGCACGGCCGTGGCCCAGGTGAGCCGCTGGTCGCTCGACGGGGACCGCCTCACGATCGAGCAGCCCCAGACGGGCTACCGCGACGTTTACCGCCGCCTGCCGTAGGGGCCGTCATGCGGGTGGACCTCGACGGGCGCGTCGTCCTCGTCACCGGAGCCAGTCGCGGGATCGGCGCGGCCGTGGCCGAGGCGTTCGCCGGCGCGGGCGCAACGGTGGTCGTCCACTACCGGCAGCGACGGGAGGCCGCCGTGGCGCTCGCCGAGCGGCTGGGCCGAGGCGCCCGCGCCGTCCCCGCCGACCTCGCCGACGCCCGGGCGGCGCAGCGCCTGTGGGACGACGTGGCCGCGGCCTACGGGCGCGTGGATGTTCTCGTCAACAACGCCGGCCTCGCCGAGGCCGCCCTGCCCGACGCCCCGCTCGATGACTGGCTGGCGACGTGGGACCGGACGATGGCCGTCAACCTCCGCGCCGTCGGCGTCCTCTGCAGGGCGGCCGTGGCCCACTTCGCCGCGCGCGGCGGGGGGCGCCTG
The DNA here is from genome assembly GCA_033720695.1 of Rubricoccaceae bacterium. Taxonomy (GTDB): domain Bacteria; phylum Bacteroidota; class Rhodothermia; order Rhodothermales; family Rubricoccaceae; genus DATGQT01. The sequence goes on along the minus strand of JAWWCA010000101.1, from coordinate 2,334 downwards.
GTCAACATCGCCTCCCGCGCCGCCTTCCGCGGCGACACGCCCGACTACCTCGCCTACGCGGCCTCCAAGGCGGGCGTAGTCGCCCTCACGCGCTCGATCGCCCGGGGCTACGGGAAGCAGGGCGTCGTCGCCTTCACCGTCGCGCCTGGCTTCACGCGGACCAACATGGCGCAGCCGTTCCTCGACGCCTACGGCCCGGATGTCGCCACCTCAGACCTCGCCCTCGACCGGATGACCGAGCCCGAGGACGTGGCGCCAGTCGTCGTCTTCCTCGCCTCCGGCCTCGCCGACCACGCCACGGGCGCGACCGTCGACGTCAACGCGGGGTCGTACGTGCACTGAGGGGGCTCCGGGAGCGCGGCAGGCTGTAACGCGGCGGGGCGGGGGCCGTAGCTTTCGGCCATGAGCCCCGAGCGACGCTACACCGAAGAGGAGATGCGGGCCGTCTTCGCGCGGGCGGCCGAGCGCCAGCGCCGCGCCGAGGAGACGGGCCGTGCCTCGGGCCTCTCGCTCGCAGAGATGCAGGAGGTGGCCGCCGCGTCCGGCATCGACCCGACGCACGTGGCGGCTGCCGTGGCCGAGCTGGCGGCGGCTCCAGAGCCCCGCCGCACCGTCCTCGGCGCGCCCGTCGAGGTCACCCGTGTGCGCCACCTCCCCGCGCCGGTCTCGGACGAGGCCTGGGCCCGCATCGTCGGCGAGCTGCGGCGAACGTTCAACGACGACGGCATGGCCGGGCAGCTCGGCCGCATCCGCGAGTGGAGCGCCGTCGGCCGCGGCCATCGCCGCGACGTCGCGACGCGGCTCGCCCTCGAGCCCGAGGGCGACGGTGCCCGCGTCACCCTCCGCCGCTCCACGCGTGACGTCGCCCTCGGCGCCTCCATCGCGGGCGCCGCCCACGCGCTGATCGCCGTCGTCTTCACCGTGTTCGGCATCGCCGGCTCGGACGCCGACCTCCTCGGCGCCGCCGCGCTTCTCGGGGGGCTTGCGATCGTCCTCCTCGGCGGGCTCCAGCTCGGCCTCCGCCTGTGGGCCAACCGCCAGGAGCGCCAGTTCGAGGCACTCCTCGACCGGGTCGAGCTGATCGCGCGCGAGGACGCGGCGACGGACGAGGCCGCGGCGCTCCCGGAGGGGCGTCCCCCCCTCGACCTCGACCACCGTCCCGCGTCGGCGGAAGCCTCGGAGCCCGCGCGACGATCCCGAACCCGGACCTGACCCATGAGCACGCACCGATTCACCGAGGAGGAGGTCCACGCCATCTTCGAGCAGGCGGCGCAGCGGCAGGAGGCGGCCCGCCGCGCCGAGGACGCCAGCCGCGCCGGCCTCACGCTGGAGGAGCTCCAGCGCATCGGTGCCGAGGCGGGGATCGACCCGGCGCATGTGGCGGCGGCGGCCTTGGCCCATGTGCGAGGGGAGCGACCGCCGGCCCCCGTCGAGCGCGAGACGCTCCTGGGCATGCCCACGCGCCTGCGCCGGACGCGCGTCCTCGCCGTCCCGCTCACCGACGCGCTGTGGGCACAGGCGCTTCCCGTCCTCCGCGACACCTTCGGCGGCGACGGAGACAGCAGCCTCGAAGGCCCGGCGCGCACCTGGCGGCTCCGCCCGGCCCGGAGCACCCACGACCGCCCCGTCCAGGTGACGTTCACGCCGGAGGGCGGCGGCACGCGCGTCGAGGTCGAAGAGGTGCTCCGCGCCTCGGCCCACGGCTTCCTGTGGGGCAGCGTGTCCTTCATCGCCGTCGCGGCTCTCCTCGGGGCGCTCCTCGTGTTCGGAGAGGCCGACCCCGACGCGCCGTTCATGATCGGCCTGTTCACGGCGATGGCGCTCCTGTTCGGCGCCGGCAGCCAGATCGGGCTGCGGCTCTACGGGCGGCGCCAGGAGGCGCGCTACGAGGCCGTGCTCGACCGCCTCGAACAGATCGCGCGCACCCCCCCGCGGGAGGGCAAGCCGGTGGCGCCGGAGGCCCTGCCCGAGGCCGCCCCGCGCCTCGACCTGGAGGGCCTCCCGGACGCGCCGAAGCCCGCGCCCGCCCGCCGCGCCGAGCGCTGGCGAGACCGCGGCTGAGGGATGGGCGCCCTCTCCTTCGGCGCCGTCGCCGAGCGCTATGCCGCCTCCCGGCCGACGTACCCCGACGCGCTCTTCGCCTGGCTGGCCGAGCAGAGCCCTGGGCGCTCGCTCGCGTGGGACTGCGCCACCGGCAGCGGCCAGGCCGCCGTGGCCCTCGCCGCGCACGTCGGCGCCGTCCTCGCCACCGACGCGAGCGAGCCGCAGCTCGCCCACGCCCGCCCCCACCCGCGCGTCCGCTACGCCGTCGCGCCCGCCGAGGCCTGCCCGCTG